>JAHEYF010000048.1:17689-32434 GCA_023251755.1 Bacteroidota bacterium | reverse complement strand
TCATAGAAATCCGAATGAAAATAGTAATAATAATTTCATCGTTGAGGATTAATGGTTCTGCACGAGCGGACTTTCAGTCTGCTAACAAATCTATGGACTTTAAGTCCATAGTGGTTTAATTATCAGAGGGCAAAAAGTAATGTTGGACAGAGATTTGGCAGAATTGTATACTGTTACAACAGGGAACTTAAATAAAGCTGTAAGCCGCAATATGAAACGTTTTCCAGGTGATTTTATGTTTCAGTTAAATAACGATGAATTTAAAAACTTGATAATCCAAATTGGAACATCAAAATGGGGAGGGACACGCAAACTACCTTACGCTTTTACGGAACAGGGAATGGCGATGCTGTCCGGGATATTGAAGAGTGACCGGGCAATAGAAGTTAACATACAGATTATGCGGATATTTATACGCATCAGACAAATGCTGTTAGACAATACAGAACTCAGATTGGCAATAGAAAAATTAGAACGAAAAACCGAGAACCATACACAAAATATAGAGGTGGTGTTCAGGTACTTAGATGAACTCATGGAAAAAACAGAGAAACCAGGGCTCCGTAAAGAAATAGGCTACAAAAGCCCAAAGAAAAAATAATTCTTATGACATCCGTATATAAGTGCAGGCAGGCTTAAGTACGAACCAATGGTTTCCTGAGTACCAGCTTTGAATCTTGAATTTTAAATCCTGAACCTTGATGAACCTTCCTGCCCCCAAACCCAAAGCTCGAATTATTCGTATCTTCGCCGCAAATTAAATGCCTTGGAAAACGAAATTGTAAACAACAACGCCCCTGAAGATTTTGAAATGACGGCCACCACTTTTGCCGGATTGGAAGAAGTACTGGCATCAGAACTGTTGAAGCTGGGGGCAAAAGACATTAAGCCCATTAACCGCGCGGTTAACTTTTGGGGTGATAAAGGTTTTATGTACAAAGCCAACCTCTGCCTGCGTACGGCTCTTAAAATAGTGAAACCCATTCACCGGTTTTTTTCCAACAACGAAGAATCGTTGTATGAAGGTATAAAACGCATTGAATGGGAAAACTACATGAACGTAGACGATACCCTGGCTGTAGATGCAGTAATAAACTCCGACAATTTTAACCATAGCCAATACGTTGCCCAAAAAACCAAAGATGCGATTGTAGACCGTTTCCGCGAAAAAACAGGCAAAAGGCCCGATGTGGATGTAAAACGCCCCGGCTTAAAAATTAATATACATATTTTTAGAAATGAAGTCACCGTGTCCCTCGATAGCAGCGGGACTATTTTATACAAACGCGGTTACCGCGACGAAACCAACCTGGCCCCCCTCAACGAAGTACTGGCTGCCGGTATGGTCATCCTTTCGGGCTGGGATCGCCGCACCAATTTAATAGACGGGATGTGCGGCTCAGGTACCATCCTTATTGAAGGCGCCATGTATGCCAACAACATCCCTCCCGGTTATTTCCGCGACGAATTTGGTTTCATGAAATGGAAAGACTATGACGAGGAATTGTGGAAAGTAATTTATGCTTCCTCCATCGAAAAAATAGCCAACCACGAGCAAACAATTATAGGCACCGATCTCTCGAAAAATGTAGTACGGAAAGCGAAGGACAACACTAAGAATGCGAAGGTGGATGATATCGTGAAAATTTCAGCGGGCTCTTTTTTCGATATGGAAGTCCCTAAAGGAAGGGGCGTAATTATTATGAATCCGCCTTATGGTGAACGAATGGACCAGGACGAAGACATCTTTATGCTCTACAAACAAATAGGAGACAAATTAAAAAAAGATTTTGCCGGTTACACCGCCTGGATTTTAAGTTCGAACATGGAAGCCATTAAACACATTGGTTTAAGACCCACCCGGAGAATAGCCCTGTACAACGGTTCACTGGAATGTAAGTTTTTAAAATTCGAATTGTACGAAGGCACCAAAAAAATCCACAAGCTAAAACCTGCCGAAGAAAATTCATAACAAATAAACATTTACCTTCGTTTTTATGATAAAGAAGTGGATAACAGGGATATTGATTCTAATTGTTTCGTCTTTATGTGCTCAGCAAAACGTAAAAGATTCTGTTTTACGAATTCCAATTGTTGGTTTGCATTTTAGTGTTCAGCAGCCCGCAGGTGATATGTCTCAGCGTTTTGGTCCCAACCTGAATGTAGGCATGCCTTTTTTATTTAAAACTAAAAAAAATCTCTTGCTGGGCTTTGAAGGCAATTATTTATTTGGCTCCAAAGTAAAAGAAGATGTATTGGCGGGCCTGAAAACCCCCGAAGGAACAATCACCACTTCACAAGGAAACCCTGCTGATATAAGGGTGTATGAGCGGGGCTGGAACCTTTATTTTAGTTTTGGTAAATTATTTCCGGTTTTGTCGGCCAATAAAAATTCTGGTGTAATGGCGATGGTAGGAGTGGGGTATATGCAACATAAAATTAAATTGTACGATGCCGGGAAAAATGTTGTACAAATTTATGGTGATTTAAAAAAGGGCTACGACCGCCTGAGTGGAGGCCCTGCAATAAGCCAGTTTATTGGTTATATGTATTTAAGCAACAACCAGCTGGCTAATTTTTATATAGGCTTCGAAGCCTATGAGGGTTTTACGACCGGTTTGCGTGGTTACCAGTACGATTTAATGAAAAGCGACAAGGCTAAACGGGTGGATATTTTATATGGCATCCGCGCCGGATGGTTGTTACCCATCTACAAACGAGCCCCAAAGGATTTTTATTATTTCTGAGGAAAGCAGATGGTATCAGGTAGTAGGTATCAGGTATAGATGATCTACTAAGAACTTTGAACTAAAAACTAAACTCTAAACCCTAAACTCTAAACTCTCAACCCAACAGATGTTTCTGTACAACCTTGCCATACGAATATATTCTTTTTTAATTTCCTTTGCGGCTTTGTTTAATACCAAAGCTCAGCTTTTTGTCAGCGGGCGTAAACATACTTTTCAGCAGCTTCAGGCATTTTCTGCTTCAGTTAAACAACCTGTTATATGGTTCCATTGCGCTTCCCTCGGGGAGTTTGAGCAGGGGCGTCCTCTTATCGAAAAAATAAAAAAGGAATACCCTCATTACAGTATTTTATTAAGTTTTTTCTCTCCCTCGGGCTATGAAATACAAAAGGAGTATGCCTTCGCCGATCATGTTTGTTACCTGCCGGTAGACTCCCCTTCGAATGCGAAAAAATTTATTGCAATAAGCCAGCCGGTCCTTGCCATCTTCATAAAATATGAATTCTGGCTCAATTACCTTCATCAGCTTCATCAGCAGGGTATTCCCACCCTGCTTGTTGCAGGTATATTCAGGCCCGATCAGCACTTTTTTAAAAGCTACGGATCTATTTTCAGAACATCCCTTAAAAATTACAAGCATCTCTTTTTGCAAAACAACGAATCCCTGCAATTAGTAAAAAGCCTGGGGATAAAAAAATGCTCTGTTAGCGGAGACACCCGTTTCGACAGGGTGTACGAACTTGCTCAGCATCCGAAAATGCTGCCAGAGATACAAAAATTCACCGGCAACAGAATAACGATTATAGCCGGCAGTACCTGGCCCAGGGACGGGGAGGTTTTATTGAACACCTTTCGCCGGCTAAAAAGCATTTATAAAAATACCTGCCTGGTGGTAGCCCCGCACAATGTAGACAAATCAACCATCAAACACCTGGAAGGATTATTAAGGGAACACAAAAGCACATACAACTTGTTTTCTGACCCGTCTCAAAACTATGCTGTGGCCGATGTACTGATTATTGATTCAATCGGTATACTTTCTGCTGTATACCAATACGGACATATTGCTTATATAGGCGGGGGTTTTGATTCGGGCATCCACAACATCCTCGAAGCTTTAACGTATGGTCTGCCTGTTGTTTTCGGACCCAATCATACAAAATACGACGAAGCCCTGGCGGCTATAAAAATTGGGGCGGGTTTTTCTTTTCAGGACGAAAATCAATTGAAGGAAATTTTTATGACTTTAATTAATAATCCCGTACATTTGAAAGAAGCAAAACAAAAATCATTAGAGTATGTAGCAAATAATACTGGTAGCGCCGAAAAAATAACAGACTACCTTGTTGCTGAAAAACTTTTAAAAAAACAATGCTGATTTTAAAGGGCAAAGACCTTATTTTTTAGCTAAAAGGTATTTTTTAGAAGACAAACAATAATTTTTGCGGTTTCAATTATTTTTGTTTACTTGCACCGTTGTTTTCAAAACATATAAAAACATTTAAAGCGATGAAATTCAATTCATTAAAATTGAAAAAATCTTATTTAGCCCTTGCTTCAATAGCATTATTTTCTTTTGCATGCAGCAACGACCCAAAAGGAACAGGTGAAAACCCAGAAGAAATAGCCGAAGATACTACCAAACCAACAAGCAATGGTGTGTTAAATGTGGGTGGTGAATTGTTCAGTATACCTTCTCCGGTTCAAACAGCCATGCTGATTCAAAAATCAGGCGCTGCTTACGATAAAGGAATCCTTAACGCTACATCCAACTCCAATCAATATAAAACGGATTTTCACAAAGCCCTTAACCTTGGAATTTTTGGTGCTGATTTGGGTTATGTTACCATGTACAACAAAACTACCGATGCCCTTTCTTATCTGGCTCACGTTAAAACATTAGCCGATGAATTAGGTGTTTCCGGTGCTTTTGATTCCAAAACCATGGAACGCATCAATAAAAATATTACTGTTAAAGATTCAATGCTTGTTTTGGTTGGGATTGCTTACCGTTCAAGCGATGCCTTTCTTAAAAACAACGACCGCAACGATGTAAGTGGCCTTATTTTAACCGGTGGCTGGATAGAGAGCTTAAATTTTGCTATTTCGGTGAACAAACAAAAAGAGAACGAAGAAGTGAAACGCCGTATTGCAGAACAAAAACAATCCCTGGGAAGTATTATTAAATTGTTGTCCCAATTCAACAAACCTGAGTACGCTACTTTAATTGCCGATTTACAGGACTTATCAAAAGTGTACGACGCTATAGATTATAAATATGTTTTTGAAAAACCAACAACCGATGTTGGTACCAGAACTACAACGATTAACAGCCGTACCGATATTAATGTTTCAAAAGAACAAATCGAACAAATATCAGGCAAAGTAAAAGCCTTGCGTGATAAAATTGTTAATCCATCAAAAGCATAATCCATCCATAAAGAATTATTAATTTAGAAATATGAAAAAGGCGTTTGTAAAATTGTTTTTAGTAACAGTTGCAGTGTTTTCAATTAACACGAAGGCTCATGCACAATTATGTGATACTATTGCAAATCTTTGTACTAAACACATCATTTCCAGTTTTATTTCAGACGGGCAGCAATACCGTGCCCTGCTTCTTAACCAGGAAGAAACAGCTGAGTTCCACACCACTTTTTTTGGTGAAACAACTTATCGTATAGCTGCATGCAGTGGTATGAATGATGGAAACTTAGTATTCCATATTTACGACCAGGAAAGAAATTTATTGTTCTCGAACAATGAGTTTAAAAATGCCCCTTACTGGGATTTTAAAGTTAAAACCAGCCTCGAAGTAATTATTGAAGCTAAATTAGACGCCGCTAATTCCGGTTCGGGATGTGCTGTAATACTCATTGGATTTAAACAAACCACCAACAAGTAGTTTAAGAGTTCTTATATCAAATAAAAAAACCGCTGATGAGGCGGTTTTTTTATTGATATAAGTTCATTCGTTTACCCGTTCATTTGTTCAATCGTTCTCCTACGAACGAATAAACTTCTGAACGATTAAACTTGATTTAGAAATAACTCCCCAAAACGTGCAATAATTTATCTATCTGGCTGTTCCACAACAAACGTGAAGAAACGGCATCATCAGGAGTATCCGAAAAATCGGTAACAATTAAAGAAATATCGCTGGTTAAATCATCTTTTTCGATCCTGAACTCAAAATAACTTCCATCCGGTTTGTCTAACCATTGAAAACGGATCATGCGGTCTTCGATATTTTTAACCAATTTGGCCTGTTGTTCCGATCCTTCCCATACAAAGGAGTATACTCCGTTGCGGATGTTTACATCGTCGCAAAACCACTCTGACAATCCACTGGGAGAGGTCAGGAAGTCGAAAAGGATTTGAGGAGAAGCACGCACTACATATTCCAGTTCGAATTTACCCTGCGGCTCTTTTGCCCCTTTTTCAATTACGGATGTTTCGTGTTTACCATTGCTTGCTTTAAGAAGTTGTTGTGCAATTGTTTTTACAGGCTGAATACGAACGATGGTTTGTGTTTTTGGTTTAGGCTTGCTTTTAACCATGGTTTCAACAACCGTTGCAGCTACTTTGCTTTTGACTGCAATGGGCTTGTTTACAGGTTTTTTGATAGCAACAATCTTTGTAATCCGCTCAATCTTTTTTGCCTTGGCTTTTACCGTTATCTTTTTTACCGGGCTTGCAGGTTTGGCTTTTAGCACCTGTACGACTTTTTTCTTGTCGAATGAACTTGCTTTACTATTTGTTTTAGCTACAGCTTTCACCACCGTTTTTTTCACTTCTTTCTTTACACTCTTTCTCATTTTACCTTTTGTAGCAGATTGCTTTACTTTATTATTAATTGACTTTTTAATTTTAGAAACTGGTTTTACCGGTGTTTTTTTAAGGGCCTTTTTTACCACTTTTTTGCTTATAGTTTTTTTAGCGCTTTTTTTAATTTTTCCCGATGATTTAACAAATTTCTTCGACATGACTTGAAAACTAAAAGTTAAAATTGAAGCAATTTAGAAAAAATTCTTATCCCGACAATAGCTATTTTAATAAAAAACCTTAAAAAAGGATGATTTGGATAGCAAAATTTTATTATTTTTGCGCTCCTTATTAGATCAGGGAAGGGAATTTGGCTTAAAATCTATTTTTTATATATTATTAGGTCTCCCTTTTTTGAATGATAATGGCGAGGTAGCTCAGATGGTTAGAGCGCAGGATTCATAACCCTGAGGTCCCGGGTTCAACTCCCGGTCTCGCTACTCAGTAAAAGCCCCTTAAACAGGGGCTTTCACTATTTTAAAGAGTCGAAAAGCTATGCAAGTTTTTTCCCTGGAGTGAGGAGTGGGAGTGAGGAATTTCAGCCAAAAATTTTAATTTCCAACGCTACTTTCTCAATTGCAGATAAAATTGTCGGGTCAAGGTAATAATCTTTTAGCACCTGATGAGTTGAATGGGATGTGATTTTACCGGTGTCCTTGCCCAAAACCCTATTAACCCATGATATGTAAGTTTTTCTTAGATGTTTCATACTTACTTCTTTTTCTATTCCAGCGGCTTTCTTATAATGGGTAAACGCTTTAGACAAATAATTCATAATTGTTTTGGTGGATTCATTTCTTTCCGGGTAAAATATGTATTCGTTGGTGTTTTTATTTTTATAATACCCCAAGTTTTCTAATAGATTAAACAAGTCGGTGTTAATGGGAATATACTTGTAGATATTCCGAACTTTTTTACTTTTTTCAACTTTTAAGTTATGAGACCTGAAAAATTTTACGTTGTCAATGCTCGTAAAAATATCGCCCCATTTTAATTCAACAACTTCCTCTCTTCTGCCTCCGGTTAATAACATTAACATAAAGCCATCTTTTAGGTATGGTTTATACATGTTTTTTCGTTTACCAGTACCACCCAATTTTTGAATAGGGTCTGCTGTGTCAATTGCTTTTAATATTGCGAAAAACTCCTTCTGAGATAAAGTTAAAATTTCATTTGGGGTAATTTTTTTGGGGATGTAAGAACCGAATGGGTTTTTCATGACCACATCTTCATCACCAATAAGATAATTGAAGAAGGCCTTTAAGGCAAGCATACATTTATTAAATGTTTTAGGCTTATAATGACTTTCAGCCCATGTGTAAAAGTCTGAAACATCGTATTTGTTAACGTCAATGATTCTTAATCGATTAATATCGGTACGCTTCTTAATAATTTGAGAAAAGAATTTACAAAACCGTATTGATTCATCCTGGTGTTCTTTTGAAACCTCCTTCTTTTTTTGAGCCAATGGGTGCTTCCACCAAGATATTGATTGTACTTTAAGATAGCTTCGGAGAGTGAATAATCGTTATCCTCTGTTTGCGATTTAATTGTTTCAAAGTTGTTCAAGATTAGGTTCTTTTTGAAATCAATGGCTTGTTTAACTGCTAAATCATAATCTCTCGTTTCAAAAACTTTTACTTTCACCTTGTTCCTGGTGTTTGGTACGTGGATACGGACTCGGTATTGATGATTATTATAATGGTTGCAATTGGGGTTATCTCTTTTGCATACACCACAATAAATTTTCATTCCTTTATATGGATTTTTTGGGATCTTTAATTTATCCATGATTCAATCTCCATAATTGGTTTTATTAATGGGTTAAGATTCGAGTAATCCCTAATTGAGAAATCGTTATTCAATAAGTCATTTTAGATTTTTTAATATCTAAGTCCTGCTTGTTTGACAAGGGCTTTTTACAAATCTAACAAACAAAATCTATTTATCTTTTTTATTTATTTCAAGTTTTTCAACCAATGAATAGCTTGTTTTTCCTTTTCCTGGGCTCATTTTTTTGTGCTCATTTTATTCGATTTTAGTAAAGAAATTGAATGGAAATAGGGTTTTAGTTAACCCTTATGTTTTAATAGGTCACCATCAGCTTATTTGGCAATAGAAACTTTCAACTATTGTTTAATCACTTTTGTGTTCAGTATTTCATTTTTATTAATGAGGTAGACAAAATAAATTCCCGGTTCAAAGGGGCTTAAATCAATGTTGAGCTGATGGAGCCCGTCTTCACCGGCAGTATAGTTCTGGCATTTAACAAGACTTCCCTTTGCGTCAAAAAACTGAAGGATGTATGTATCAGCACTTGCTGAGAAAAAGGAAATAAGAATTGAATGCTCCGTTGGGTTAGGAAAAATACTGATCTCAGCATTCTCTGAAAAGTTTACCGAAACCATTGGCGACCAGGAATATTTTCCGTCAAAATCAGTTTGTTTTAAACGGTAATACGAAAGCCCTTTTAAAGCTTGTTGGTCGGTGCAGGTGTAATTCAGCAGGACATTGCTGTTACCCGCTCCGTCAACAACAGCAATGCTTTCAAAATCCATTGCGTTGGCCGATCGCTCAATGGTAAAATAATCGTTGTTGATTTCGGTAAGGGTGCTCCAGTTTAGTTTCACTGCTTTTCCTTCGGGAACAGCTGTAAATTCAAGTAATTCAATGGGCAGGGGAGTGGTGGTTTCAAAAGCGCCACGCCAGGGGGCAGCAGCACGGGAGTTTCCGTCAAGGTCGTCGGATACGGTAGCGCTTAAATTCGTTCCGTTTAACTTTACATCACTTGTGGTACCGGCGGGAACCGAGCCATTGGAAGCAATGGTGATGCTGGCATTTTTATTATTGGTGGCGCCCGAAGAAGTGTTCCAGGCGGCAAAGGTTTTAGCGGTCGAACTCCAGTTGCCCACAGTAGAAGCCGAGGCAGATTCTAAGTAATTGTAATCTTCGGTAAGTGTGGGCAGGCTTCTGTTGCGGAATGCGTAATGAACGCTCGATCCACCTGAGCGGGTATTCTGAAATATATTGTTTTTTACTAAGTAAGTCCCGCCACCAAAATCATACAAATACATGGCTGCGCTTTCGGCAGTTCCGCCGCTAGGAGAGCCCCCGGTTTTTACGGTGTTGTGATAAAATTTTCCGGTGCAATCCTCATCTATATAAATACCATAAATGTACATGGCGTTTGTATTGCTTCCATTGTCTATCATAATCACATTGTTGTAGGCGTTTAAAGTGCCCTGTATCACACAACACAGGCCTATAAGCTGCGCACTTGAAGTTCCCAAAGTAGATTTGTGTGTTAAACCGGTAACCCTGTTTTTGGTAACATTAACGGTACTCCCAGCTACAAGGTTGTCAACATATATCCCTGTAATGTATCCTCCAACAGCTGCGGTGGAAGTCATTCCTATATCGGTGATGCTGTTGTGGTTAATGGTGATGGTACCTCCACCATAATATTCAATCCCTGTAAGTGCATTAACGGCAGCGCTTTCTGTGGATGCAGAGGATACATTGTCGATGGCATTGTCGGAACAGGTGATGGTTCCATCCATGGCCGCTGCAAAATAAATTACCGAAAAGTCGTTAGAAGTACCGGTAGAAGACAGGTTAACATTTTGAATAACATTGGAGTTGCAGGTTGCATTGCCCCCATCGTTAAATTGTATTGCGTAATTTGTATGGTTTCCGGCCAGTGTAATGTCATTGCTGCTGCCGTATTCCCCAATGGTATTGGAGCTTACCGTGGATGTAGCCGCACCTGTGCCTGCATCTACATAAATCAGGTGAGCCATGGAGGATGAACTGGAAAAATTTACATCGGATATGGTATTGGAGCTGATGGTAGCAGTGGCAGCTACAGCATGGCAAATAATATAATGACTGGTACTGGTACTCGAAGAGCTCATGCCGCTGATAGTATTGCCTGTGCAACTCAGGCTTGCACCAAAATTACAAAACACATTGAAATTACGGGTTCCGGCATGTTGAATATTTTGTACGGTATTGTTGGAAATGGTAAGTGAGGTAGCTGCCGCACAATATATACCCCATAAGATTCCGGAAGTAGTGTTGGTAATGTTGTTAGCAGTTGTATTTCCAATAGTATTGTTGTCAAATGTTGTTGTTCCTGCATTTACATACGCCAGGTAAATGGTTTTCGCGGCTGCGTTCGAACCGTTCAGTGTAACTCCACCCATGGTATTGTAAGCAATGTTGTTGGTACCCGATGAGTTGATATAACCCATAAGGCATTCATCGCTGGTAGAGCTGCCGTTATCGGTAATGGTAATGCTGCCTGTGCCTGTAGAACTCAGTCCAAATATGTTCCCGTTTCCGGAAGAACCGATGGTGAAATTAGCGCTTCCTTCTGTATCAATGCACCTGAAATGTATGCCGCTCCCTAAGGTGGTGGTATGGGATATGTTTTTAAAGGTATTCCCGCTAATGGTATTGGTTGTTCCGGCGGTACTGTCGCCAAAATAAATTCCGTAAAAAGCATAAGCCCCGGTTAAGGTGTAAGGTGTTCCTTCTGTGCCACAATTGGCAGCCTGCCCCCCAAAATAATTTCCGGTAATGCTGTAATTTCCGCCATCGGTAATGTAGATAAATACCACGTCCCCATTCTGGGTGATGGAAGAAGTCTGGTAAAAACTATTCCCGCTAATGGTCCATCCTGTATTTTTTGTTCCGTTGGCATAAATGCTCCAGTTATTAATGTTAACAAAATTATTATTGGTAATGGTTAACAGGTTGTTGTTGGTTGCATCATAGCTATTGATGCCGCTGGCTGGTAGGCTGGCACCCGATTCACGAATGGTGCAATGATCAATAGTGTTGTTGCTGTTGGTACCCGAACCGAACATAATTACTCCTCCGGCTGTAGAAGAAGCTGCATCATCTGTATTGGAACCCTTCACCGTGCAATATTGTATAGTGTTGCCGGTTGAACCACCCGAAAATTTTATGGCGTATTTTGATGCGGTGGCCTGGGTATTTTCGATGGTAAGTACACCGGCACCGGAGCCTCCTGCCCTGCCATCAATGGTGATATTATCACCCGCAGTAAAACTAAATACCGAAGACTGGGTAGCAGTGCTTAAGGTAAGCGATGCAACACCCGATTGCGGACGAATAGTAACTGAAGCCGCTGTATTAGCGCCAAGCGTAATGGGCTTGCTTTCGGTATTGGTATAGGTAGAACGTATTTCGATAATATAATTGGTAGCGCCATTGGTGCAGGCGGCATAAGCCCCGGCAATGGTGGTATAGGTTTCCGCAGAACCCACGAGTAATGTAGTCTGAGCCTTAAGCCCGGAAAAACCGGACAGAAAAATAAACAGGCATCGAAAAATCCGATTATTTTTTGTCAGATACAGACCATTAAAATTATAAAATAAACCGTATAAAAGAGCCATTTTTCAGATGAAAATGAGGTTTCGTTCTACAAATTGGGAAACAGCCATGGCAAACGCATCTATATTAACAGTGTTTAGTAAATAAAGATTAAGAATAATATTTTAAATACTTTATTTTTCAATCACCAGGCGTTGAACAAATGATTGACCATTATTAATCAGTTCAATAAAATACACCCCGCTGTTCAGGTGTATGAGGTCAAGTTCAGTGTTTAATATAGGAGATGAAATGGAATAGGTGTTTACTTTTTCACCAAGCAGATTCAGTACGTTGATAATAGTCTTTTCTGCAGTAGCCTTATAAAAGTTAATGAATAACCTGCCATTGCCAGGGTTGGGATAAATCCTGAATGCATTGTCGGATGAATTGAATCCGCTGATTCCTACAGAAAAATCAACTTTAATGTCGTCGATATAAAGGTTATTTTCGTGATTGTTAATGTGCTTAAACTTAAGTATTACAGCATTCTGCCCGATATAGGAACTAAGGTCTACACTTTCTTTTCTCCAGTCGTTAAGACCTGGGGTAAAGGCAGTGCTTGAAAATAGTGTGCTTGCTGTTACTAAACCTGAACCATATTTTTGATAAACATTGGTCCAGTTGACGCCACAATCGGTAGAAACCAATATATTTAATGTGTCTCTGGCTACTCCTGATGTAGAAGGATTGGTACGGGCCTGGTAAGCCAGCCAGAATTTAAAAGCAGCGACACCGCCTGCCCCCGACATATCTACAGCCGGCAGAATAAGCTCATCGACCTGGCCATTTTGAGTATAATTATAGTTGCGCATAAATAACGATTTTGATCCGCTATGGCCAACTGTGGCCATGGCCCAGCCAATTCCACCATCGGGGTTGCTTACAGTATACCCGGTATATGGCCAGGGCGAAGTACTTTCAAAATCCTGGGAAATTGGAGCAACTCCACCTGTAACTGCCGTAAATGAACCGGTAGCGGCATCATTACCGGTTTGTACATCCGTTGTGCCATTGGGGTTATAGGTTGCAATGTTAATGGTGTGTGTGCCACTGCTTACCATAATGCCCGGCAGGCTTACCTGAGCCGTTGTATTTGTAGCCAGGTTTCCTGTCCAGTTGTAAGTATAATTGCTTCCGCCATCTATATTGTAATTAATGGTTACGGAAGTTAAGGCAGCCGAACCAAAATTTTTAAGGGTAAATACCGGGCTGATACTGTTTCCACATACCGAACCCACAGGGGAAGTGATGTTGAGTGTACCGGCATCGTTGGCCCCAAGGGGACCACTAAAATCAATATTCATATCGTCGATATACAGGTTATTTTCGTTATTATTGGTGTGCTTAAATTTTAGTATTACAGAGCTTTGCCCAATGTATGGGGTGATGTCCACAGTTTCCTTTCTCCAGTCGGCAGCGCCGGGGCTAAAGGCATTGGCTGAGAATTGTGGGGTAGCGGTAACGAGGGTTGAACCGTATTTTTTATAAATGCTTGTCCAGCTTGTGCCACAATCAGTAGAAACCATTATGTTCAGTGTGTCCCAGCCGTTTCCGGTTATGTTGGGATTGTTATAGGTTTGATAGGCCAGCCAGAATTTGAAGCTGGCGGTATTTGTGGCACCCGACATGTCTGCCGCAGGCAGAATAAGTTCGTCTACCTCGCCGGTTTGGGTATAATCATAGTCACGCATAAACAGCGATTTTGACCCACTGTGACCAACAGTGGCCATTGCCCAACCAATCCCCCCATCAGGATTGTTTACAGTATAACCCGTGTAGGGCCAGGTTGCAGCGCCTTCAAAATCCTGAACAAGAGGAGTGGCCGATCCGCCAGCAGTTGCAGTAAAGGTGCCCGTACTGGCATCATTACCGGTTTGTACATCGGTAAGGCCATTGGGGTTGTAGGTGGCCGCATTAATGGTATGTGCGCCACCGCTTATAACAATACCCGGCAGGTTTACCTGAGTCGTTGCGTTGGTGGCCAGGTTCCCGGTCCAGTTGTAAGTATAATTACTTCCCCCATCTATATTGTAATTAATGGTGACAGAGCTTAAGGCAGCCGAACCATAATTTTTAAGCGTAATTACCGGACTGATGCTGTTTGCACAGATTGTTCCTGTTGGGGAAATAATATTGAGTGTACCGGCATCATTAACGCCAACGGGCATTGCAAAATCAATATTAATGTCGTCTATATAAAGGTCGTTTTCATAATTGTTAATGTTTCTAAACTTAAACATTACTGAGTTTAATCCAATGTAAGGAGTAATGTCCAGGGTTTCCTGCCTCCAGTCGGTGGCTTTGGGGCTAAAGGCAGCGTTGGCAAATTGCGGATTTGCAGTCACTAAGGTTGAACCGTATTTTTTATAAACATTGGCCCAACTGGCACCACAATCAGTAGAAACCAATACCACCAGCGTGTCTCTTGCCGCTCCGGCTGTAGCAAGATTGGCGTAGGCCTGGTAAGCCAGCCAGAATTTAAAGCTGGCAGTACTGCCAGCACCCGCAGCCGATAAATCTATTGCAGGCAGAATGACTTCATCTACCTGGCCATTTTGGGCATAATCATAATTCCGCATAAACAGTGATTTTGAGCCACTGTGACCAACAGTGGCCATGGCCCAGCCAATTCCACCATCGGGGTTGCTTACAGTATACCCGGTATATGGCCAGGGCGAAGTACTTTCAAAATTCTGTGTAAATGGAGCCGCAATTCCACCTGCGGACACAGTAAATGAACCTGTACTTGCATCATTACCGGTTTGTTCAT
>JAHEYF010000048.1:0-17679 GCA_023251755.1 Bacteroidota bacterium | reverse complement strand
CTTTAAAGGTATGAACACCGGTGCTTACAATAATACCGGGCAGGCTTACCTGAACTGTTGCATTTGTAGTCAGGCTGCCTGTCCAGTTATAGGCCTGGTTGCTTCCGCCATCTATATTGTAATTAATGGTTACGGAAGTTAAGGTAGCCGAACCGAAATTTTCAAGCGTAATTACAGGGCTGATAACGCCTGCACATACTGTACCTGCAGGGGAGATGATATTGAATATTCCCGCATCGTTTATTCCAAGTACTTTGTTGCTGAAGACAGCAGTGCTTTTTAGTCCGACAAGTGCCTCCCGTTCTACCTTTCTGTTGAGGTTTGTTTTCTGTGGGTATTGCCCTTGTCTCATGATTAAAGAAGACATACGCGCAATTTCATTCTGACCGAATACACACAAATTGACTGTAAGTGCAAGTGAAAAAAGTAGTTTTAATTTCATTGTATTTGGTTTTTGGTTAGGTGAATAATAAATATTTTATTTATCGTCTACTAAATCGATAGATTTAATATTTTTTTTAAAATGTAAAGCAACAGGTAAGCCGTGTAATTTATCTTACCACGGTAACTGTTCCGGTTTGTTCGTGATCGTGCCCGAAAATATCTATAAACTTTACTTTCCACACGTATACATCTTCCTGTACGGGTGTAGGATTGTTTTTTACTTTGCCATCCCAGTATTCATCCAGGTCGGTGGAATGGAAGAGCATATTGCCCCAACGGTCGAATATCCAAAGCTTGTAATCGTGTATATTTATTCCTGTTCCCCGGAAACCGTCGTTTACATGATCCTGGTTGGGCGTAAAAGCATTGGGAATGTAAAATGTCCAGTTGGGTAATATTTCTACGGGGTGTATTATTGAATCTGTACAGCCATACACATTAGATACCCACTGGCTAACATTATAAATAGTTGAGACCCAGTATTCATAATTATGTGTCGGGTTAAAAGCGGTGGATACATTCTGCGTTGAATCCTGACAATAGGTATCGCCAAAATGCCAGTGCATGATGGTGGCGCCCTGGGCCTCGTTCACAAAGTTTATATAAGGAGCGTAAATATCGGGCAATGGATCGTTGGGGCCCCAGCTGAAGGCGGCAATGGGCTGCGGAAATACCCTGATAAAATCAGGAGCCGAGGTAATACTTCCTGCACAGCCACTGTCGCTTGTAACAGTTAGTGTTACGGCGTATATTTTAGGATTGTAGTGATCGTTGTTAATATAGTTGTGCGGAACAAGATCGGTATTGCTACCGGGGTTATAGCTGTTGCTGACATCATAAGCACCATCATTGTCTACGTCCCATTCCCATTTCACAATACTGTTGGGGTGGTTTACACTGGTAGCCGTAACCCCGCCCGACAGGTTGACGTGGTGTACGGGGCAGCCATCCGGATCGTCTAAGGTTACCATAGGCACAGGCCTGGGGTTGATGTATACAGGAATAAGGGTGTCGTCGGGGCAGTGATGGTCACTGATAATGGAAAGATGAACCTGGTGCAGCCCTGCAGGAGAAAGTGTATTTACAGGTGATGGACTGGTATTGTCTGTTGTGCCATTGTTATCGAAATCCCAGCTCCAGCCGGTAACACTGCCACTGCTGATCTGCGATAGATTGGTGAAGCTTGTGGGACTTCCGAAACAGGTGTGCGAATAACTGAAGTTAGCCAGGGGCAAAGGGTAGACTTCTACCGGCACTGTTTGCGAATGGGTACAGCCGCTGCCGGAAGTAACGGTTAGCTCCACGGTATACGTTCCGGCCAGCGGGTAGGTATAGGCAGGGCTTTGGGTAGTGTTGTCCACTACATTGTCATTGTTAAAATCCCAGCTCCAGTTTGCAATGCTTCCCGTTGCAACAGAACTGCTGTTGGTAAATATGGTAGGCGTTTGAAGGCAGACAGCCGGTGCGGTAAAAACCACCTGTGGGGTACAATTCACTACAATGGTATCGGAGTAGGAAGCCGTACAATTGTTATTGGAAACAAGTATCAATGTGCTTATATAAGTACCGCAGCTTGTATAGATATGTGCTGGGTTGGAACCACTCGTATTGTTATTGTCGCCAAAATTCCAGTTGTAAAAAGAAATGATATCGGGCGTGGCAATGCCGGAGGTATTGTTGTTGAACACCGTTGCTGCACCCTGACACACCGGATTGGCTGTGAAATTTGCTACCGGATTGGGGTGTACCACGATTTGCGCAGAATAAGAAGCGGTACAAGCCGGCGAGGCGGCTGTAGTGACGGTAAGCAAAGCGGTGTATGTTCCGTTGTTGTATAAGTTGGTAGGATTGGCCGAGGTGTTGTCGGTAGTACCATCGTTGTTAAAATCCCAGGCCCAGCTGGCAATTGCGGGGCTGGAAGGGGTCTGGTTATTGAACGAGGTGGTCATTCCTTCGCAAACAGGGCTGGTGCTAAAGGACGGAACAGCATTCGGGTTGACGGTAACAGGCACCGTTATGCTGTCTTTACAACCACCGGGGGTAGTAAGCAGCAGTTGTACATGAAAGGTGCCGGAATTGGTATATACATGTACCGGGTTTTGAGCGGTAGAGGTATTGCTGTCGTTAAAGTCCCATAAATAAGCAGCGTTGGCAGCTTGTGAGGTATTGGTAAAAGTGGTGGTACTCCCCTGGCATACACTTGTAGCGGTAAAGGCAGGTATGGGAACCGGGTCAACTGTAATGGGCTGAGCAATGGTGTCGCTACAGCCACCGGCATTGCTCACAATAAGGGTAACGTTGTAAGTGCCGGCCACTGTATAGGTATACACCGGGTTTTGTAAAGCAGAAGTAGCGGGTGGGGTATTGCCAAAGTTCCAGCTCCAGGAGTTGATACCTGCACCGGTGGAGTTGTTGGTGAAATTAGTGGGATTTCCCAGGCAGGGACTGGTGGCGGTAAAGGCAGCAACAGGAACCGTGTCAATTGTAACCGGCTGTGTAATGGTATCGCTGCAACCATCCGTATTTGTTACAATCAGGCTTACATTAAAAGTACCGGCAGTTGTATAGGTGTGTACCGGATTTTGCACTGAAGAAGTAGCAGGTGGGGTATCGCCAAAATTCCAGTTCCAGGAGTTGATGCCCGGGCCGGTGGAGTTGTCGGTAAAATTACTGGAATTGCCCAGGCAGGGACTGTTGTTGCTAAATGCTGCAAGGGGTATGTTGATGCTTTGGGTAATAACAGTGTCAATGGTAAATACACAGGTGGCCCCGCTGTTGCCAATGGTACTCATGCTGACCGAATAATTTCCGGGAGTATTGATGGTGATCTGTTGTGTATTATTGGGGCCTACAATTCCCGGACCCGTCCAAAGGTAGGTGTCGGCACCGGCCGGCGCAGCCATGGTGGTATTGCCGGCACTACAGCCAAAAGGGCTGGATTGTATCACCTGAAAAGGTCCACAATCAACAGCTAAGTAGGCGTAACCAAAATGCCCCCGCTGGCTGCAATCACTGGTTTCAAACTGTATGGTTACAGTGGTATTGTGGTAATTGATGAGTGGGATCATGATCTGTGTCCAGTCTTTGTACACCGCCTCTACACCAAAGTTTCCGGTGCTAAGTGACTGCACCTGAAAACCATTGTTCGCTGCCGAAGTGGCATTTACATCGTAATGGGCACACATAATTTCCACATTGTTCTGGTCGAACATCCTTATTTTAAAATAGGGCTGATCGTTCTGCTGATGTGGCTGCCCTTTGTCCTGATCAAATACTACAGCGTACCAATATACCAGCACATCGTTTTGCGGGGTGACCATGAATTTATTGGTGATAACCTGGTGATTATAAGGCCCCATAGTAGTAAGCGGAGCGTCGTCGCCCAGGCGCAGGGCAGAAGTGTGGCCGGGTGGCACACGTTGTATAGGTACATGCGGATCAACACCGGCAGTGGTCAGCTCATGCACAAAACCCATGACGTTGGTGGCGTTTGAATTCAAGCCTGCAGCAGGTAATAAAGCCGGAGCCGTATTGTATTGCGAGTTGTTGGTATTGTTCCAGCGACCGCTCCAGCCATTGATACCATTGGTAAAATCAAGGTTGTTGCATATAGCCCCGCCTGTATAAGGCTGAGCGGGAGTGTTCATTAAATTTAACTGTTCATGAAAAGTTTCCTGCTCCTGGTTGTAAATCAAAATATAAGAAGGGATTTTATTTAACCAATATTGTCGGGCATTGTTTTGGGTAATCGCTCCGCTTTCAACCTGCGCTAAAAAATCATAAAATCCAATGCGGTCTTCCTTTAACAGGTACCTGAAAAAAGCAGCACAATCTGCTACGTCCATTCCTGTTTGCTTTATCATTTCAAACTCCACTTCATGCCAGTTGTAAAGGTGTTGAGCCCCGTGCACAAAGTCTTCACTAAACCGTTCTCCAATAAGCCTGGCTTCATGGGCAGGTTGAGCCGTGGCTTTTAATGAAAACAGAAAGAGCAGCAGCAGGAAAGCTGACCTATAGATTAATTGGTGTATTGGTCTTTCGGGAATGGGAAGCAGGACGATCATTTTTTTTGATTTAGATTTATGTAAGAATGGCCTGTATTGTTTTTAGGAACAGAATTTTAATTTGTCTCCGCTTTATTCTTCAACTTACCTCGTTAATAAAAGGTAGCCCGATTGGTTTGTACTTTCTCCCGAGTCGCCGAACAGGTTTACAATCCAATAGTAAGTTCCGTCTGATGCCTGATTGCCATTTGAAAGTATTCCATCCCAGCCTCCGCTCAACCCTTGCCACTCAAATACTTTTAAACCCCAGCGATCGTATATTTCGCAGTTCAGATCATGGTAACCTTTTACATTGATTGTAAACACATCATTGGTACCATCCAGGTTGGGAGTGAAAATATTCGGTATCACAATTATTGATTTCTCAACCACAACACAGTCATTTATTGTATCGGCACAACCAAAGCTGTTTTGAACAATCAATTGGGTACAGTAGGTGCCCGGAGAATTTACATTAAAACAGGGATTCGTTGTTGTTGAATTAGCGCTATTGTTAAAAGCCCAGTTCCAGGCATTTGCCCCGCTTGTATTATCGGTGTAACACAGTGTACCCTCGTGCCCTGTCAGAATGTATATTCCATTTACAGCATTACTTGATATGCTTGCTGTGGGTAAGCTGTGAATTACTGAACTAATAGTTTGTGTGGTGCTACATCCTTTCGAATCGCTAACAATAACAGTATACATGACCGGCGAAAGATCCAGGCTTGTAAAAGAGGATGTGTTTAGCCCGTTGGGGTTCCACAAATAGGTATAGTTTCCGTTGCCACCGGTTGCTGTTGCACCGATAAGCGATTTAAAACCTTTACAAACAGGGTCAGCCAGGGTTGTTACCAATAAAGGCGGAGGCTGGTCAATTGTAACAGATTGTATACCTGTACAAAGATTCGCATCTGTTATAAAGCATACATAAGTTCCGGCTGCTGCATTGCTAATGCTTACTGTTGTACTGCTATTAGCTGTCCAGCTATAGGAGTAGGGCAATGTGCCACCGCTTACGGTTATACTGGCCGAACCCGTGCTGTCACCAAAACAAGTCACAGGGCTTTGAGAACCGGTATCTGAAGAAAGGGCTAAAGGCTCTGTTATTGTTACGCTTAGAGTATCGGTACAGTTGTGTACGTCCGTAATGGTACAAATATATGTACCCGCAACTACATTGCTTATGCCGGAAGTAGTGCTGCTGTCCCCTGTCCAGCTGAATGTATAGGGCATAGTGCCACCTGATGTCAAGAAGTCAAACGATCCGTTTGAACCTCCGTGGCAGGACACATTGTGTGGTGGGTTATAAGATGTGAATGCGAGTGCTGCGGGTTCGGTAATACTAACCGATATTGAAGACGGGCAGTTGTGGGCATCGGTAATTGCACACAAGTATGTACCAGCACTCAGGCCGCTAATGGTTGATGAAGTGCTGCCGGTAGGAGTCCAGCTATAGGTATAGGGTGTAGTGCCACCTGCCGTGGTGCCGGAAGCTGACCCGTTGGAACCACCGTTGCAGGAAACATTTGTATGTGTTGCTGTTGCTGTTATGACGGACGGTTGTGTTATGGTAAAAGTCTGTGTGCCGCTACAGCCATTTACATCGCTAACGTGACAGGTGTATGTTCCTGCGGCAACATTGTTTATACTATTCGTAGTACTGTTGTTAGGCGTCCAGCTATAGGTGTAGGGTGTAGTACCACCTGCCGGGGTGCAGGAAGCCGATCCGTTGGAACCACCGTTGCAGGAAACATTTGTATGTGTTGCTGTTGATGTAATGACGGAAGGTTGTGTTATGGTAACAGTCTGTGCGCTGTTACAGCCATTTGCATCGCTAACATTACAGGTGTATGTTCCTGCGGCAACATTGCTTATACTATTCGTAGTGCTGCTGTTCGGTGTCCAGCTGTATGTAAACGGCGTAGCACCACCGTTAACAGTTATACTTGCAGCACCGTTGGTATAGCCGTTACAGGTAACATTCGTTTGCGAACTTATATTGAGTGTAAATACTACAGGCTGGGAAATAACTACTGTTTGAGCAGCAGAACAACCATTGGCATCAGTAATAGCGCAACTATAGGTTCCGGCAGCAACATTTGAAATGCTGTTTGTTGTACTTACGTTAGGTGTCCAGGCATAATTGTAAGGCGTTGTTCCTCCGCTTACAGTGATAGTTGCCGAACCTCCGGCTGTACCCGAACAATTCGACATAGACTGTGAACTTATGGAATCGGCAAGTGCCTGTGTTGGTTGAGTAATGCTTACATTTTTGGTGCCGCTGCAACCGAGTGCATCGGTAATTGTACAGGTGTAAGTACCGGCGCCTAAGTTGCTGACGTTTGGTGAGGAACTGGTATTGGGTGCCCAGCTGTAAGTATACGGACTTGTTCCCCCGCTGGGGCTGCTAAGGCTTGCCGATCCGTTTGTGCCACCATAACAGGCAACGGGTGTTTGCGAAGTGATGGATGCCGAGATGGGCGGTTTGATAAAAATTGCTCCGGAAACTGCTTTTACCTGTCCGCAAATTGTAAAAGTCTGCACCAGGTTGATGTTTAATACTTCAACAGGTTCTGTTATCCCATCGTTTACTGCAGAAAAGGGAATAGCTACCGTATCCACTCCCACCGGAAAGGTAACCGATCCGCTAAGGGCAGGGCTGATGTCAGCGCCATTGGTAGCCGTACCGCTGAATGTATAGGTGTAGGTAACGGCGTTAGCTGTTTGAGACTGGGGCCGCACAAAATACAATATAGCCGCACCACAACCTTCTGTTACTGTTGTATCCAGCAGATTAGAAGAAATAGTGATAGGGTCCTGGCTCGAAAAACTTCCGGCTTCTAAAAAAACACCGGAGTCGAGCAAAGCATCAGACACATCAGCGATGGCAATTTTGATGTGGTACTTTTGTCCGCACTGAACCTTGTATATAGCTGTTAAAATTTTAGTACAACCGTCGTAAATTGTATTGATGGAAGTGGGTGAATTAGTCGTGTTGTCTTTGTAATATGCACAATTGGTACAAGGGCCGTTTGAAGTACCCATTGAATAACCGTTGTTTACATTGTTAATACTAACAGGACTGGCGGTTCCCGGAATCAGGGCAATATTGGTAGCAGGCAAAGTAACAGTAACACCACTCAGGAAAAAACCGAACACATCGTTGTAAGTTGTTCCCACATATTCGTTGTATTCTTCTGAAGCAAACCTGTACCTGAATTTTACAGTATCCGATTTCGGAATAAAATCAAATTCAAGAACAGCCGCATCATGGGTCTGTCCCGTGGTAAGATGCCCCAAATCCACATCTCCTGCCGTATGACAGTCCACACTTTGTTGGTATGAACTGGGACCAAAAGGCCCATCGTGGCTACCGAAGCCACCCAGTGGATCATTGGCCAGGTAAGATCCGGAAGTAAGATAAATACCTGAAGAAAATCCGAGATTGACAGAAGGAGTGGCGTTAAATGTGGCTATTCCGTTGGCATAACCGGTATAGCTTACATTTGAAACGGTAATTCCGGCTCCCAGCAGCACATTCTGCACCATTTGAGTGGGGCTTAAGGTATGACTGGTTGTAAGTTGTGCACTGGCCTTTTGTATAAAACAGAGCAGGATAAAAAGGCTTGTCTTTTTAATCATGGGGCTTGGTTGTTGAAATTTATAATCTGTAGAACTGCTTGTAATTATGTATTCACTTAAATACCCTTTGAGCCTTTTCTTCGTCTTTGCTCTTACACCACTAAAGTTTCCGGGATCGTTTTGCACCTATACTCCACTCCCAGAGTATGTATTTCAGGAAGCGCTCCCTTCAACGAGGCAAGCTGTCAACCACGCAAGCTTGCCTATTAAACAAAGACTGGAAAAGGCTCAAAGGGTATTTTAATTTTATTGTCTCCTAATAATCTGATTGAACCGGAAGAGTTTATACCACCTCCCTGATACATTTTCACTATCGTAAATAAAAGGCACTACTACCGGTATGGTAAACGCGGCAGCTGTAATACCGGCAGTTTTTTGCTGCAGTTGGACCGAATAGATCCGGCTTTCAAATTCACCCGGCAAAACAGGGGCAGCACATCTAAGCTTTTTTGTGTTTTCAGTTTTTTGTTGCGCATAAATTTCTTGTCTCCAAAGCACGAAAGCGATTAATATCAGTAAACTTATTCCCATGCGTATGATATTTGGTTTAGGGCAAAAGTATTTTTTAAGAAGCCAAATGTCAATTATAAGGGCAGTACAACGGCCATACACCTGCCCTGACATTGCCCCGACAAAATCATAATAGTTTGATCCTCAATAGGTATTCTTAGCTAATGAGATAGAGATGGAATTGGAAAGAAGAAAATGAAAATTGCAGAATGGCTATTTATAAAGAATTAAAATAGTCCTGGAAGCTTTTAGAAGAGTCAATTCCTAATTTTTTACGAAGGCGTGATCTTGTTTTCTCTACACTTTTTTCCTGTATATTTAAAATACCTGCTATTTCTTTGGTAGATATATTCAGCATTAGCAGAGTACAGAGTTTTTTATCTTTTTCGCTAAGCGAAGGATGCGCCTGTGTGAGTTTAAATAACAACTCATCTTTTACCGATTTTACTTTGTGGTTCAAGCCGTCAATATCCATCGCCGGGTGTTGCAATTCAATATTGATCTCGTTTTTGAGCTGTTGCAGGCGTGTCTCCTGTGGGTTTTGACCAAGGGCTTCAGATACTTTGTCTTTTAAACTGGTGAGTTTATCGTGTACCGTGCCGGTTTGCAAAACCAATTCGGTGAGCGAGGAATTGTTGAGTTGTAGCTTTTGATAGGCCAGTTCTTTTTCCTGAATAGCTTTTTCAATTTTGAGATCGCTCAGTTTTTTACGGCTCCTGTACCAGAAAACAATGCCGGTAATACCAAGTAGCAGGATCAGCGACAAAGCAAGGTAAAGGTAGGATTGCAGTTGAAACAATTGTTTTTCTTTTTTCTGCAACTGTACCTCGGTTTCCTTCTGTTGCTGAATCCTATTCACCTCGTAGTTCATTTCCAGTTCTGCCATCGCTTTCACTTTTTTCAGGGAGGCCCTTTTTTTCTTTACTTTCAATAATTCTTTGTAAAGGTTTATGAGGGTATCTTTGTCATAATTCAGCTTCTCCCACACGTTTATTTTGTCTTTGAGTATAGATTCTAAGTAGTCATTCGCCTGGTGTTTTTTTGCCAGTACTTCATTTTCTTCTATCAGTACAAGTGCCCGCTTCAGCTTTTTCTGTTTAATGAGTAACCTGGCTTTGTCCCGCAGAATAAATGAAAGGCACATGGGGTCATACCCTTCAGGCCGGCGTGCATAGAATTCTGATGAATCGCTACAGGAAAGGGCCGCAAGGGTATCGCCCCCGGCCAGCTTTATACCCGAAAGTGTATTAAAGAGGTTGGCCCTGTTAACGAATCGTGTTTCCGATGTATCCACAATGCTGAACAAAGGCATCATTCTTTTTTCAGCAGCGCTGTATATTTTTTCTTCCAGGTCAATCCTGGCCAGCTCAGACTCAGCAAATAAATAAAGGCTGCGATTGTTTGTTTCGGTTTTGGCAAGGTAAAACAAAACAAGTTCAAAATAAGTTCTGGCTTTTTTAAGCTGCCATATTTCAAAGTAAGCCGTAGCCATGCCCGAATATACATCGGCAATACCATAATTATACTGATGATCGCTATATACCTGCAGGGCCGAATGATAATACGACATGGCTTTGTCCGGTTCAGCAATGTCTACGTATATATCTCCTAATGTGCAATACACAAGTCCGCGGTAATAATACTTTTCGGAAGGAATGGTTTTGAGAAGAAGAAAGAGTTGATTGATGGCATATTGCGCATCTCCCTGCTGCAAAAAATAATCGTCTGCATTTTTAATTTTCTTTTCGAGAGTCGCATCGCATTGCCCTGATGGCACATCTTTACAGGGCGTTTTTGCACTTACTGCGGAGTAGAAAAAAAAGCAAAGTAAAATAAGCAATAGATGCCGCATACAGGAATAAAAAAATATCAGGCAAAAATACACTAAAACGAGTTATGACCGAATTTAAATTTTCATTTTCTAATTCCCAATTCAATTTTACATTCAGATAATCAGTAACTTATAATTTTGTCCGGTCACTGTCTGGTCGAAAGTATGGTTTTTGTACCTATGTTATAATTGACATGGAGCCCTTTTAAAATTATTTTTACAGCATACCAATATTTTTTTCGCATGAAAATTGAGTTTGACGATTTTATTAATAGTGCTCATGTTTTGCAGCAAGAGGTTCATGCACAACCAAAATATATACATGCTTATTTAACGATACCTTTAGCTTTAGCCTGTGTATTAGCAATGCTTATATTTACAGTTTTGTTGTTTAATAGCAAAAATGCCCTAAGGGACCTACCTTAATAGTAAAACTAAATGTATAAAATTTAAAACATCATGAAGAAATTTTAAAAAACATTATTGCCTTCGTTTCATTGATGTATTCATACAGAGCTTTTTTTATGTTATTGATTCTATTGGCCCGGGCTCAGCATGAAGTGGAAATACAACCATAGGCGAAAGAATTTTCAGAAGAATTTGTTCTAAAGGCCTTGCATTTATAGAACTATGTGTTAGAAATGCGATAAAACCGACATACCTTATTTTATTTGAGTAACTGATGGAGAATCTGTTTAAAGCGAAAAATAATGCAATGAATAACAATATATTTGAAATCAGACGGTAATAACATTATTCTAACTTTTAATTTAAAAATGCCATGAAATACTTTTATTCCTTCGTAGTTTTTTGTTTGAGCACCTTGATTTGTTATGCTCAAAATCACCCTTTCCCTCAAAATCTCACTTACACGTTGGGAACCATTAAACCTGATCATAAAAGTATAGCTCAATTGAACAGCGATGTTGAGGCATACTACAATGCATGGAAGGCCAGGTACATTAAAAACTGCACCGGAAAATATTACGTTGATTTTACAGACGAAGACCCTTCTCAAATTACTACTTCCGAGAGCCATGGTTATGGAATGATGATAATGGTTTTAATTGCAGGATATGATACCAGCGCTAAAACCATTTACGATGGGATGTACAATTATTACAAGGCGCACTATAGTTCTGGTAATAATAAATTAATGTCGTGGCAACAACCAAACTGTTCTACTGCCGGAGGAAATGATGATTCCGCCACAGACGGTGACCTTGACATTGCCTATTCCCTTTTATTAGCAGATGCACAATGGGGAAGCACCGGGACCATTAATTACCTCCAGGAGGGAAAAAATATAATTAATGCGATCATGGTTTCAGAAATTAATCACAGCTCATATCATACTTTACTCGGTGATTGGGCAAGTTCTACAGCTGACCTTAAATTATCCCGCACCTCTGATTTTATTCTTGACCACTTCAAGGCATATGAAACTGCTACAGGAGACATACACTGGAATAATGTATATGAAAAAACACAAAATATAGTTTCTTATTTGCAATCTGCTGCCGCTAATCCTGCTTTAACAGGGTTGTTACCTGATTTTGTACAAAATGCCAATACCTCTACTCCCACGATACCTACAGGGCAGGTATTGGAATCTTTGCAGGATGGCTGGTATAGCTGGAATGCATGCAGGGACCCATGGAGGTTGGGCGCAGATTACCTTATTACAGGAGATGTAAGATCAAAAACGGCTGCCGCTATGATTATCAATTGGCTCAAAAGCAAATCCACCAATCCTGCTAATTTTATCTGTATTACAAGGCTGAATGGAACAGGAACAGCAGGTCAGGGTGAGCTTGCGTTTATTGCTCCTTATATGGTGGGCATGATGGTAGATACAGCAAATCAATCTCTTCTCAACAATACATACGATTGGGTGATCAATGCAGGAATTAACAACTTCACCTACTTTCATAACACAATTAAAATGTTGTGCCTGTTAACCGTGTCGGGTAATTACTGGCCTCCGAGTGCTGCAACAACAGGGATTATTGAAAATCCGGTAGATAATAATTCTGCTTTTAATGTGTCCATTGTAATGGAAGCAGATGAAGTCAGACTGAATATCTTAACCAACTTTAATTCAACAGCTTCAATCGTTATATATGATGCATTAGGAAAACAGGTTCTGGCTAATCCGGAAGTTTTAAACAGCGGAAATAATTTTATTACCTTATCTACTGCAAATCTTAATAAGGGATTATATATTGTTTATATAAACACTGATGCAGATAAAAAAATGATCAAGTTTATTAAATAGGCTCAGCATAGCACGTTATGAATTATCAATATACGATAAGATGCTGAGTGTGATTTGCGTGTGATATTTTAGTGCGATTTTGTCCGTTTTTGTCAAAAATTACTCATTTTTTACCTGATTTTACAGCAATTGTAGGGTTTTAGTTTGATTCATAACCCTGAGGTCCCGGGTTCAACTCCCGGTCTCGCTACTAGACGGGATATTTCAGATAAATCATCTGGTATCCCGTTTTATTTCCCTTTAAAGTCGCTCACAAATAGAAAGTTACAGCGATTGGAGAAACCATGCTGTCTTTTCACTTTCAACCAGGCAAATAATTTTATCCTTGCTTAATAGATGCTCCCCGTATAAACAAATGAAATATTTAGTCTTTTGCAATAGTTCCTTTTTGATCTGTTTGTTTTCCATTTTTTATTTTACTTCTTAGGTGTTTCCGGTTTAGTCGGTGGTGGATTATCAATTCGCGTTGGATAGGATTTTTCCGGTTCTTCAATGCGTGTAGGATCAACCTTTTCAGGTTCATTTACACCCGGCCTGGGTTTAGTCGGGTCAGGGTTTTTATCAGGTTTTGCCGGAATGTCTTTTTCAGGCTTTACAGGGGCTGGCTTCTTTTTGTTTTCTTTTGGAGTGCTTTTATGTTTTTTCATTATATGGTCAAGTATTTTTCTATTTTATTCCATTCACACTGGTGGTATTCTATAATAGCCAATGATAATAGAAGTGATTAAAATGATTAGTAAAAACCAAAAGAAGGTACCAAGTACAATGCCGGATGCTTCAACAGCGTTGTCTTGCTCTTTTATAGAAGAAGTTACAGAAGGAGATAAAACACTTATTAGTAATGAAAATATTAATACTGTGAACAGTAGCGTAAACCATGATACTCCTAACCAGACTGGGCCAAAGGGCGTAATCCAAAGTTGTCCCGACCATCCCACAAGAAAAATGAGAAGAAAAAATAAAAAAAATCCACGACAAAATCTGCGCTTACTTAATGATGCTCCTAATATTAGTGCAAAAAAGGATGCAACCACAACGGCTGCCGGAACTATAAAATTATTCATCGGCTATTTTATTAGTTTACTTTTCTTCTGAAAATTCATGCCAAAAATATCTGCATAAATTCTTGTTGTTGAATTATTAGCTCAACAGGGAAAATTAAATAGCTATTTGCGGAATTTAAAAGGCATGGGAGGTAAATGCGGCCATCCTTGCGGGAAAAATTATGAGTATAACTTGCATAAACAATGAATACTAAAAACAATTAAAAATCTAAAAAAATCCACATGAAAACGGTAAACGAAATAATGAAAAGTCAGCCACAGTCCGTTACAAAAAACGAAACTTTAAAAAGCGCCTTAAATCAGATGGATAAATCCAATATCGGCTTTCTTCCGGTAGTTGATGACAATCAAAAAGTGATCGGCACTATTACCGACCGTGATATTGCTTTAGCCATTGGAAAAACCAGTAAATCGGCGCAGCAAATTAAAGTTCATGAGGTGATGAATTCAAGAGTACATTGCATTAAACCAGAAGATGATGCAGCATCAGCGCTGAAGATCATGAGAACCAAACAAGTTGGCCGTTTGCCTGTAGTTGATTCTGAAAACAAACTTAAAGGCATGGTTAGCTTAACAGGTATGGCCCGTAAAATAAAAAACAGCAAAGAACAGGCAGAACTTGAACATCAGGGAAAGGAAAATATTGTTAATACGCTCCATTCATTGGCTGAACGTACTCAAAAATTGGAAAATGTTGACGAAGAAGCGGAGGAATAGAGTAGCAGAAAATTCTTTCCCAACTTAAGTTCAGCTGAAAGTTTGGCAACCCATACAATTGAAAATCTAACATCAGGAAAATTATCCGGTAAAGCTGCTATAAATATTCTTGCAAGTTGGGAATGCCTTCTCTGCAAATGATCGGCACTGCAATGCCTTTTTTTATGTTTCCGGAATTAACATTTTCCAGCATATCCTTTGTGCCAACATTGGAGGGTCAATACATTGAGAGGAGGAACAGTAGTAGCTGATCCTAAAATTGCTGAGGAAGCCAGGAAAGAGGAAGAATAAAAAGTGGAGGAATTAAAGCCTAAGTAAAATTGAAAGGTCTATGCTGAATCAGAAAACCCACCTTGAAAAAAGCACCAAACCCCTGTGTTACCAAAGGCCGATGCTTCGATTTTGTATTTTCCTTTCGATGGCATTACCCATTTCAAGTAGTGAGGGTTTAATTCTCAGGCTTCATGAATGAAACCACCCCTAAACACTTCATCTGTTATGAATAATACAAGTATCATACCAGCTGATTTTTATAAGAGTTTCTTGATTTTTAATTGCATCAGTGTAAATATAATTTCACAAAATGAGTATTTCTTTTCCAATGAGGCATTCATTTTTAGTGCCTTGAAACGGATGTATTCCCTGAAAATCTGTACCTTCGTTTAAGAATGATTTTTCTTTCTATGCAGATAGTCTACAACAGGCTCCTTTTTTGGCTTTTTTTATTTCAAGCTGTTTTTTACATCTGAAAATGAGCTGTTTAAGTGTTTGTTTATTCTTGAACAGGTAAGATGCCCTGCTGATTAATTACCTTTTTCTGCTTTTGTTTACCATCTTTGGTATTATACAACATTCAAAAAAACAGCTATAGCTTTAATTTTTTAAGAATAATAAACAAATTATTAACTTGCCATGCATAAAACCAAATTACCCCCCCTTGTTTGGCTAAATAGTTACAATTGTAAAAACCAAATTCAACCTAAGCACCACCATGTTAAAAAAAATCACTTCCACCCTTATCGCCATTTGTTGTATTGTACAGGCAAAGGCGCAACTAACAACTAATAATGCGATGACCCCCGCACAAATGGTGCAAAATTATTTGGTGGGCACCGGTGTTACCGTATCCAATGTAACGTATACGGGTTACGTCAATGGCATATCAACTTATACATCCACCGCTTCTACCAATCTGGGTTTTTCATCAGGAGTTTATCTTACCACAGGCTCCTGTCTGGCCAATGATCCACAGGGTACAGGTGGGCAGGACGGGCCATTCGGGCCAAGTTCAAATTTTCAGGATTTAAGCCAGGGCAAGCCTGGTGATGCAGACCTTGATTTATTAACAACGGCGCCTACCAACGATGCTTCTATATTGGAGTTTGATTTTATTCCACAATCAGACACGGTAAAGTTCAGGTACCGTTTTGGATCTGAAGAATACAATGAATATGTGAATAGTACGTATAACGATGTATTCGGTTTTTTTCTCAGTGGAGTAACAGTTGCCCTGCCTAAAACCAATATTGCATTAATCCCTGGCACCGCAGTGCCTGTTAGTATTAACAACGTAAACAACGGAATGGCTACCGGGGCAAGCACAGGTCCCTGTACGAACTGCGCTTATTATACAGATAATATCGGAGGGGCTGCAGATATAGCTTACGACGGCCTGACAACTATTTTAACCGCTGTATACCCGGTTCAATGCGGGCAAACCTACCACATTAAAATTGCCATAGCCGATGTGGGCGACGCAGCCTACGATTCAGGCGTATTTTTGGAAGCCGGAAGTTTTTCGAGCCAGGCACCGGTCAGCATTAGTTCCAACCTTACCGATTCTGTAATTACAGAGGGCTGTGGAACAACGACCCTTTATTTTGTCCGCCCCCTCAATCAAATTGCCAATGCCGATACCTTTAATTATACAATTGGAGGAACCGCTGCAAACGGACTTGATTTTTCGCCGGCTTTAACAGGATCAATCATATTTCCTGCGGGCCAGGACAGTGTGGTGATTAACCTTTCAGCAATAAACGATGGCTTAACCGAGCCCCTGGAAACCCTGACCATAACCCTGACCCAAACCTTTACTGTGTGCGGGGTTCCAATAGTAATATCCTATAAATTGTATATTGAAGACCTGTTGCCTTTAAGTTTGCAGACCAGCGATACAACTATTTGTATTGGTCAGCAGGCCACCGCAGCAGTGCATGTTACAGGTGGAGGAAGTGTGTACACGTATTCGTGGACGCAGGGCTCGTCACAAATTGGAACAACAGCCAGTATAACTGTTGCACCCACTGTTAGCGGTTGGTATGTGGCTACAGTTGCTGATAATTGCGGCAATAGCGGTAAAAAAGATTCGGTGTATGTAACTGTTTTGAACAATCCACCTTTGATTCAGAATATGCCCGATCAGCACACCTGTATCGATAAACCTGTTTCAATAAATACAAACATAACAGGTGGCATGAACAATGTGTACACCTGGACCACCATTTCAGGCACCAATATTGTTCAGCAAATAGACCCGCTGACTGCACAAATAGCTGTGGCTTTAGCCAACGGAACATATTTACTTACGGTGGCAAATTCATGTAATCAATACGATACCGATACCATTCAGGTGTATGTAGAAGACTGCACGGTTGTATTTCCCAATATTGTTACCCCGAACGAAGATGGGAAAAATGAAGTCTTGTTTTTTCACAACTTGGATAAGTACCCCGATACCGAAATAAATGTATACAACCGCTGGGGAAATAAAATTTATGAAAGCGAAAATTACCAGAACAACTGGAAACCGGATGTAAGCGACGGAACCTATTATTATATTTTGAAATTTACTGATAAGTCTACCAAAGCATCCTTTTTCCTGGTGGCGAGGTAAACTCAAGCAGGGCATACGTTTCAATGAGAACTGACTAAATTGGGAATTTGCTAAAACTCATCTTCCCCTTCCTTCGTTTTATTGTTGTTAAACTTCAATACCGCTTTTAATAATATATACCTGCGTATAATATTTCCTGTTTTCCGCACTTTTCAAAAACATCCTCTGTGGGTATTGATTTTATTGAAAAGTGTTTTGAATTTGGGTGTCCCGTTGCTATTTTTGAGGATGTTTATTCGAAAAAAGCACAATAA
>JAHEYF010000047.1:15241-33081 GCA_023251755.1 Bacteroidota bacterium | reverse complement strand
CAGTTTTGTAAACAAAATTCCGGACCTCGATTTTATTGCCACCATCAACAGGATTGATTTTTCGAAACTCAATTTTTTTAAAATGGATACCACCAGCGATTTCTCCTCGCAAATTGCTATTAATTTAAAAGGCGATAATATTGACAACATCAGCGGACGTATAAATTTAGACAACACCATTTACAAGGTAAAAGGAAAAGAGTACAGGCTGAGCGTATTCGATTTATTGCTGGATCAAAGCACAGCGAATAAATCAATAAAAATGAATTCGGGCGTGGCCGATGTTAAATTAGACGGGCAATTTAATTTATCCGATTTGGGTAATGCAGTTCAACAATACTTAGCCAATTATTTTCCTACGTTCATCCGGCCCGCTAAAAACGCGAATAAACGCTACTACGACAATGTGGCGTTTATGGTGAAAGTAAAAAAATTCAATACCATCAACGGGCTTTTTATGCCCGACTTAATGCTAAGCCCCAACACATTGCTTGAAGGGAGGTTTGACGCTTCTAAAAATATACTGGAAGCAAAAGGCAGCTCCGATAAAATACAATACGGCAGCACCATTGTAAAAAACTGGAAGCTCAATTGCTCTACATTGGACAACGGCATCAGCATTTCAACAGGAGCTGATAAAATTAATTTCACAGACAGTACGTTTGTAGGTAATTTATTGGTAACAGCCCAGGGTTACGACAATAAATCGGGTTTTACCATCAACTGGGACAATCAAAGTAAACAAAAAAATTCGGGTGCAATAAAGGGCGATATTCTTTTTACCAGGCAATCGCTGGAAGTGGATTTGGAAAAATTCGGCATATATGTAGCGGATAGTTTGTGGACCATGAAAGGGGAAGACCGTTTTAACATGGATTCGAGCGGACTGTTTAATTTTAATGAGCTTGTTTTTGTAAACGGACTGCAAAGTATAAAACTAAGGGGATTGATTTCCAAAAATCCCAAAGACCAGTTGGAAGTTGAGTTCGAAAACTTTCAGCTGAGCCAGTTGAACCCTTTACTGGGACAGCTGAATATGAGCCTCAGTGGAACGGTTTCAGGAAAAAGCAATGTGAGCGATGTTTACCACAATGTTATTTTTTCGAGTGCTTTGGATTTTAGTAAATTGTACATTAACAACAAAGTAATTGGAAGCGGACAGGTAAAAAGCAATTACGATAAATCAAAGGAAGTCATTTCTTTGATGGGGCATTTTAAAAAAGAATATTCTTCACTCGCAGGCGCTTTGAGTTTTAACAACATCGAATTCAATGGTTATTATTATCCGACACGAAAAGAAAACAACATTGATATTGATTGTGCTCTTCAGTCTATTGATTTATCGGTTGTACAACCTTTTGTGAAAGGTATATTGACCATAGGAAAAGGTTCTGTTTCAGGAAAAGCAAAAGTAAGCGGGAGTGTAAACAAACCTTTACTGAATGGCAAACTGTCGATTGATTCGAAGAACCTGAAAGTGGATTACCTGAACACGTATTATACCATGAGTGGTGAACTGTTAATTGAACCCGACCGCTTTGCTCTTGAAGGGGTTCATTTAACAGATATAAACGGCAATTCCGCTGTGGTATGGGGAAATGTATTTCACGATAATTTTAAAAATATAAAATTAGACTTTGACATCAACACCACTAAATTTATGTGCCTGAACACCACCTTTATTCAAAACCCGGCCTATTACGGAAAGGCTTTTGTTACAGGCACTGTAGGTATATACGGCAGTCCCGAAAACATGAGTATGGAGATCAATGTAAAAACCGAAAAGGGCACACAGTTTAATATTCCTTTATCGGGCCCGGCGGAAATAGGAGACCACGATTTTATTCATTTTGTAAAACAGGACACCATTAAATCAACAGCCAATGAAAAAAATGATCTTTCGGGTTTGAGTTTAAAATTCCAACTGGAAGCAACACCCGATGCCGAGATACAATTAATATTTGACGAGAAAGCCGGGGACGTAATTAAAGCCCGTGGAAGAGGGAACATTGGAATGAACATTGATACCAAAGGAAGTTTTGAAATGTTTGGCCTGTATACCATTACCGATGGAAATTATTTGTTTACCCTTGAAAATTTTATCAATAAAAAATTTGATATTGAAAACGGAAGCACCATTAAATGGAGCGGCGACCCCTACAACGCCGAAATTAACATCACAGCCAATTATAAACAAAGGGCTTCACTGGCCCCGTTTTTCCCCACTGCTCAAACTACAGACAATTCCTCCGGTACAGCAGGATCTGTTACCTCCACTACATCCAGTGCATCTACATCGGGTGTAGATACCAAAAAACGCTACCCGGTAGATTGCCAGTTGTACATGCGCAATAAATTATTGAACCCCGAAATTACTTTTGGTATAGCCCTGCCCACTGTAAACGAAACCGTACGGCAACAGGTGATGAGTTATATCAATACCGAACAGGAATTGAACCGCCAGGTGTTTTCGTTGTTGTTGTTAAAAAGTTTTGTAACACCATTGGCCCTCTCCAATCAGTCGGGTGTTAGTGCAGGTGGGGCGGTAAGTTCAAACGCCACCGAAATGTTGTCCAATCAATTAAACAACTGGTTGTCGCAAATTAGTAAAAGAGTGGACATGGGTGTGAATTACAGGCCGGGCAATGCTTTGAGCAACGAGGAATTAGACCTTGCTTTGTCGACTCAGTTATTTAACGATAAGTTAAGTGTGGATGGAAACGTGGGGGTGAACAACAACACCCAGGCAAAAACCAGTAGTATGATAGGTGATCTGAATGTGGATTACAAAGTACGTGACGATGGAAAGGTACGGGTAAAGGCCTTTAACCGTTCGAACGATACCTACCAGACAACAACACAGGGTGGGCAGTTTACACAGGGTGTTGGTATTTTCTTCAGGGAGGAATTTGATTCGTGGCCGGAATTGTATAAACGATACCTCGCAAAATTAAAACATAGTAAAAAAGACGAGACGGAAAAACCCCCGGAACCGGATGATGCTAAAGACGTGAATATAGAAACGCCCTAAATTTCTAATTTCAAGCCATCGTAAGCCAGCTCAATATTATCAGGAAGTTCTAAACTAACATCGCGGTGTGTCCCCAGTTGATGGGAAATATGAGTAAAGTAGGCCTTTTCCGGTTTTAGTTCCTTCACTAATTCAATGGCCTCTTCAAAAGTAAAATGCGAAATGTGATGTTGTTTTCTGAGGGCATTCACAACAATTACAGAAGAACCTTTTATTTTTTCTTTTTCTTCTTCCGAGATAAAATTAGCATCTGTGATGTAAGTGAAATTTTTTATACGGAAAGCTTTCACCGGTAATTGATAATGCAGCACATCTATGGGCATAAAACAAGTGTTGTTGACCATAAAACTTGCCGTATCAATGGTATGCAATGCAATGCGCGGAATACCCGGGTACTGCTTGTTGGAAAAAATATAGGCGAACTCGCGTTTGATAGCCTCCTGCACACGTTCGGTAGCGTACACGGGCATCACTATGTTGTTGATAAAATTAAAAGCCCTTACTTCGTCTAAGCCGGCAATATGGTCCTTGTGTTCGTGGGTAAAAACAACAGCGTCTAATTTGTTGACCTTTTCGCGCAACATCTGCTGCCTGAAATCGGGGCCGGTATCAATTACAAAATTGGAACCTTCATCTTCTATCATTACCGAAGTCCGCAGACGCACATCCCTGCTATCAGGCGAAGTACAAACAGCACAGCTACACCCTATTAAAGGAATGCCCTGAGATGTGCCGGTGCCTAAAAAAGTGATTTTCAAAACTGCTGAGTAATTTTCTGAATAAAAAGAATGAAAAGTTCTGGTTTTAAAATTCCTGTAAAAACAAAACCAAACAAAGCTCCCCATGCATGAGCACCATGCCCGATGTTATCTATGTTTTTTCTCTCCATGTAAAAACTATAAATCAAGTACAGGGCCCCGAATATCCAGGCAGGTATTGACGGGAAAAAAAACAAGCCCATTTTAGAGGTGGGCATAATTAAAATAACACTGAATACAATTGCACTTACCGCACCACTGGCACCAACTGCATTGTAAGCAGGGTTGTCTTTGTTTTTTATATAGTCCATCAGTGATGAGCCGTAAATTGCGCCAGTATACAACAAAATAAAATACAAGGTTGATTTTTTGCCGAACAAATCAGAGTCAGGAAACAGGCCTCCTTCGAGGATAGTACCGAAAGAATACAATACATACATGTTCAATATGAGGTGCATCCAGTCGGCATGAATAAAAGCATGGGATAAAAAACGATAACCCTGTTTGTAATTTTTTATGGCGTAGGCGTTAAACATGTATTTGTCGAACATGGCCTTGTCGTTAAAAGCCATGTAGGAACAAATGCTCGTTCCGATAACTATGGCAAGCGTAACAATATTAGTCATTTACTTGGTGGTGTAGTGCTTCTTCGGCGCTGTGTTTAATCATATCGTGCGATTGTTTATCGCCCATGTATTTGTCAATTAAATAATGGAATAAATATATCAAAGGAATTAATGCAAAAGCCAGCAGTAGTTTAAAAAGATATCCCCAGGAAGCGTTCACAAAAAATTCGTTCAGCGCCCATTTACCGGGTACAACAAAACCAATGTATTGTACTACAAAGGTATCTACCAGCTGACTGATAACCGTAGAACCCGTTGCCCTGAGCCAGATCATTCTGCTTCCTGTTTTATCGCGCAGCATCCAAAACACCGAGCTATCCACCAATTGTGAAAGAAAAAAAGCAACAATACTTCCTACAATAATGTAAAGCGATTGCCCGAATACTTTGTTAAACGTATTGTCGTCTACCGGCGAAAAAGAAGTGGCTTTGAGCTGCATACAGATGTACAACACCACAAATGTAAAAGCAATAAGCCCAACGGTGATAAAGGAAAGTTTTTTCACCCCGCCTTTTCCGTAGTATTCGTTTACCAGGTCGGTAATAATAAACACCACGGGCCATAAAACGATACCAATGCTTTGGGTAAAGATGCCGAAAAACTGGATGAGCTTACCTCCAATCATTTCGGCAATAATAGCATTGCACACAAAAAAACCGGCTAAAATTAAAAATACAGTGTCTTTTTTACTGTTTAAATTCATACAAATCAGGGCTTAAAATTCATAGTCTGGTATATCAGCGTGTACTGTAATCTCATTACTCATGTCGTTTTGCAGCTAATTACTTCTTTAACTTTATTATTTCTTTATCGAAATCCGATTCCATCAACTTATCCTGAACAATCCGATACTTCTCAAATTCTTTTTCTGCGAGAGCTAAAGCGACTTCGTGTGAAACTTTCCCCTGATGTTTTAGAACCGATTCTTCATTAAACTGTAAAAATGCGTCTAATTTCATAATCCAATCTTTCATAAACATTATAACACCTTTCATGGCCTGGCTTTCTGCGTAATCCAAATACATAGTTACTATTCTGTTCAATCCGTTCAATTCTTTTTCGTTCAAATAATTTTTTGCAATGCCTGTGTCTGTTTTTCTGATACTTCCTTTTGGTGCATTTTTCCAGGTGGTTAAACCCATATTTTCTTTTGTACTGTCAACCCTTGCTACAATCAATTCGGCTGCTGTTTGCCCTGTAATTGCCCAATGCAGTTTGTTTTGAACTGTTGCAAAAAAATCTTTTGTTGTTTGTGTTTCTACATTGTAGTCGGCACTGCATTGGGTATAAATATCTGTTATTTTTTGATAGAATCTGCGTTCGCTGCTTCTTATATCCCTGATGCGGGCAAGCTGTTCTTCAAAATAATCTTTTCCAAAAATATTGTTTGGGTTTTTAAGCCGTTCATCATCCATAGTAAACCCTTTGATGATAAACTCTTTTAATCGCTCGGTAGCCCAAATGCGAAATGCAGTAGCCTGACTACTATTTACACGATAGCCAACCGAAATGATAGCATCAAGGTTGTAGTACTTAACTTTTGTTTCCTGTGTTTTTCCTTCTATGGCACCGTGTTGAGTGGTATGTTCCAAAATGGAACTAACCAGTTCTTCATTCAATTCTCCAGTTTCAAAAATATTTTTCAGGTGTTTAGTAACTGCGGGGCGTTGCACCCCAAACAAGTCAGCAATTTTTTGTTGGTTTAGCCATATCGTTTCATTTTGCAAATATATTTCAACCTTTATTTTGCCATTGGGAGTGGTGTAAAGCAAAATTTCGTTGAACCCGTCTTTTGCAGGTTTTTGTTTTTTAGCCATAGTTTATTCAATTACGAATTAACAATTACGATTGCTTCATTGTTATTTGAATTTAACCAATAATTCTGCGAATTTCTTCGGCATCATTTAATTGGGTATTAGCCATTTTTTTTGATAAATATTCTGTAGCAAAAAGTAATTCTATTCAATACAATGTTTCCCTTGCTTCTTTGCAGGCAATTGATAGTTTTGAAATAAAATCAACTTTGGACTGCCACCTTGCTGGTAACTTCTACCTCATATCTAACGTCTCAAATCTCAATACTCACATCTAATAAACCGAAATACTCAGCAATAGCATCGTAAATATACTGCAAATCATCTTTACTGATGCAATAGGGGGGAATAAGATAGAGTACATTTCCGAGCGGGCGGATGAGGATGTTTTTTTTAATAAAAAATCCGCTGATATTTTCGGCTAAGGGGTTCAGGTAATGCCTGTTTTCCCGGCCGGGAACATCAATAGCGATAATAGTCCCTCTTATACGGCAAACGACATTGGGATAAAATTCATGAAAAAAACGAAAAAAAGCGATGTGCTGTTCGTTGATGCGTTTGATGTTGTCCCAGGTTTCTGGTTTCTCCATTAAATCTAAGCTGGCCAATGCGGCTGCACAGGCAATGGGGTTGGCCGTATAACTGTGACCGTGAAAAAAAGTTTTTTCTTTTTCATCGCATATAAATGCATCGTAAATAAAACCTGCGCAGGAGGTAATTCCCAAAGGCATATAACCACCGGTTAAACCTTTACTCAGGCATACAATGTCCGGTTTGTGATGCAATACATTGGAGGCAAAAAAATGCCCGGTCCTTCCGAAGCCGGTCATTACTTCATCGGCTATAGTAATTACACTGTGTTTTTTACAAATGGCCATCAGGCGGTCCAAGTGTTCCTCTTTATACATCAGCATACCTGCAGCTCCCTGAACCAGGGGCTCAAAAATAAAAGCAGCTACAGGGTGATGGCTGAGGATTTTTTCGAATTGTTCAAAGTAAAACTCTTCTTCATTAAAAGCAGGTAAAGGCACATGAACCACATCAAACAGCAAAGGTGAAAAAGCATTGTTAAAGGCGTTGCGGGCGCCCACACTCATGCCACCAAAGGTATCGCCGTGATAGGCGTTTTCAAAAGCGATGATTAATTTTCGTGCTTCACCTTTGTTGTGCCAGTATTGCAGGGCCATTTTAAGGGCCACTTCAACCGAAGTGGAGCCATCGTCGCTATAAAAAATCCGTTGCTGGTTAGCTGGTAAATGTTGAAGGATACGTTCGGCCAGTTCAACAGCCCCCGGATGGGTAAAGCCACTGAAAATAGAATGTTCGTTTGTACAGAGCTGTTCAGTTATTTTTTGCGAAATATAAGGGTGGCAATGCCCGTGCAGGTTGACCCACCAGGAAGAAATAGCATCGATGATTTTAGTTCCGTCTTCGCTATAATAATACGAACCTTCTGTACGGGTAATGTTAATGGGGCTTTCGGCGTATTTTAAATGTGTAAAAGGATGCCAGGTAAATTGTTGATCCTTTTCGGTAGTTGAACCCATAAATTAGTTAATAGGGATTAGCGAATAGTTAACAGGGATTAGGGCATAGTGATTAGTTTAAAGTTCTTAGTTGATCCCCATTAACTATTCTCTATTAACTGTTAACTATCCCCGCCTTTATTTTAATTTAAAAACATCATCATAATTGATATAATCCTTTCTACTGATAGTATAAATTGGCTGACCATTTTCATCTTTAATCAAGCCCAGACTTTCATCATTTGAATTGGGGAAATTAATCTGATACCCTCTGCCATCTCCCAGTTTAATTCCATACGTCTCTATTGAATTTTCAATATGCACGGAATTTTGAGTGTAATCGTATTTTTCACTTTTTCCGGTACTGTCTTTAATGCTAAAACTTTTTGGATCAAAAAACAGTTCAAATTTTGCGCCCCTGGCATCTTTCGCTTTCCAGGCACCTCTATAGGCATCTGAACCACTACACCCCACTAAAAATACTGCAAATACTCCGGACAACAGCACACTTAATTTTTTCATGTTTTTTATTTCATTAAAATTTTAATAGAGCAGAGAATTTAATCGTAACCGATATCGTTCTTTTGCCCTATACTATTAACTATTTGCACATAACTAAGAACTATATATCCTTAAACGCCTCTGCGTACTTCGAAATTACATTCGGGTTTATTTCTAATTCCCTGTTGATGTAATGAACGGAATTGAACTTACCGTGGTGCATAATAATATCTTCGGATAAAGGGTGCCGTGTACCGTTGAATACAATACCCGTTACTTTAATGTTGCGTTGTCTCAGGGCTTCGATCGATAAAAGGGTGTGGTTAATGCTCCCCAGGTAATTCATGGTGACTAAAAGCACTTCACAATCAAATTTTTTAACCAGGTCAATAATAAAATGCTCCCGGTTTAAAGGAACCAATAAGCCACCGGCGCCTTCAATAATTAAGGTGCTGTTGTTACTGGCCGGTAATTCTATACGGTTGATATCTATTTTAACGCCTTCTGCTTCGGCTGCAGAGTGGGGCGACATGTTTTGTTCGAGCAGGTAGGATTCCGGGTGAAAACGGGTCTTTTCGTTTTTGATCAGGCTTTTTACTTTCAGCGTATCCGTTCCATGAAAGCTTCCCGACTGGACAGGTTTCCAGTAGTCGGCACCAAGAGCTTCCACTAAAACAGCAGAAACAATTGTTTTCCCCACATCAGTTCCAACACCAGTAACAAAAATCTTCCTCATTTAAGATAATCTAAGAATTAAAAATAGTAAATCCTTTTCTAATTTCATAGGAATATTGGGAAAGGTCAAATTCTAAAAATAAAATTCTAAATTCTATTCTCCTGCTACCAGCTACCTATTAGTTATGTCTAATATCTCACATCTCACATCTCAATACTTTAAGCACCCATACGTAATCAGAAGAGCCTTTCAGGGAGGGAGGAATATTTATTTCAACACCTCCTTCTTTTTGTTGCCATAAAAGCTGTCCGGAAGCTCCCAGTAATTGAATACTGGTGTTTTTAGAAGGTTTTATTTTTTTTAAAACCAATTTATCTTTTGGGAAATTAAAGAGAAAAATATAGGTTGTTGTGTTGTCCTTTGAGCGGGTGAAACGTATGGAGTCCCCTTCTTTAAAAACAGAAAACATCCTGGTGCCATAAATAGCTTCACCATTAATTTTTATCCAATTACCAATTTCTTTTAAACGCAGGTAAGCCACAGGATCTAATTCCCCATTGGGACCGGGACCAATGTTTAACAGGTAATTGCCTCCCTTGCTTACAATGTCCACAAGTTTTTTAATAATTTCATCGGTAGGTTTGTAGGTATCGCCGGGTACATAACTCCAGCTATTGGCCATGGTCATACAGGTTTCCCAGGGGTAAGGCAGGCCTTCATCGGGTATGTGTTGTTCAGGCGTCAGGTAATTTTGTTGTTCTCCGGGAACAGCCCTGTCAACAACAATTAATTGAGCTTGTTTTTTCCGAACATCCTTTACTAATTTCAGCATATTAATATCCTGGTTTTGAGGATTCCGTGCCCACCTCGATCCTTCGGAAGTATCGGCCAGGTAATTTTTTACTTCAGTGTCCGGGGTCTTTCTTACCCAGCCACCATCCAGCCACAGAATATCAAGTTTCCCATAATCACTTACCAATTCGTTAATCTGGTTGTAGGTAAAATCGGTAAATTTTTTCCATTGTTCCGGGTGTTTAAGGATGGAATAATTGCAGTTGCGATCGCCGGGTGGAAATTGTTTCCACCAGTAATAATCGCTGTGCCAGTCGGGTTTTGAAAAATAGGCGCCAATCCAGAATTTTTCTTTTCGGAAAGCGGAAAAAATTTCCCGGGTCACATTGCTTTTTGGGTCTTTTGAAAAGGGGCAGGCAGGATCTGTAATTTTATAATCGGTATACTTACTGTCGAACATACAAAAACCATCGTGGTGCTTTGTAGTAAATACTAAGTATTTCATACCTGCATCTTTTGCTGCTGTTGCCCATTTTTCGGGATTGAACTGAACAGGGTTAAAAGTTGTTTTAAGGTTTTCATAAGCCTTCACATAATCTGTGTAATTATCGGCGATTCCTTTTTTTCTCCCTCCTGTCGCCCAGCTAAGGTCTTCGGGGCATATACTCCAGCTTTCTACAATACCCCATTGGCTGTATGTTCCCCAATGTATGAGCAAGCCGAATTTCAGGTCTTTCCATTCTTCAAGCCGGTGCTGAATAGCGGTGTCCGGATCGGGGTAATATTCCTGGTGCTGGGCCTGAAGTTTTTTAAAGGAAAAAACAAGTAGCGTAACCAGGATAAAGAGTAGATTAAAAAATCTGTTGCTGAAGTTCATAATGTGTGGTGGTATGAATGTTTGATTCTATCCTCTCTGTTCTTTTGTTTGATGATTTATTTATAAGGGAATTTCAAGCGGATTGCCTGTTAATGATATTTTTAGTTGTATGCATTTATCATCCGGCTGCCCGCCTCCTGCCGAAATTATAAACTCACCGGGCAACAACATTCGTTTACTTTCTTTTGTTAACACCGAAAAGTCAGAAGCTTGTAAAATAAACGTCAGTTTTTTTTCTTCTCCCTTTTTTAAATAAATTCTTTTAAACCCCTTTAAGGCGTGAATAGGGTTAAGTCCGGTTGTTGTTGTATTTTGTACATACACCTGTATCACTTCTTCTCCATCTCTGTCTCCTGTATTCTTAACATATATATTCACCTCCACCGGTCTGCCGGTAATTTGTGGAGATTGAACGACGGGATTTGAATAAGTAAAGGTGGTGTAACTTAAACCATATCCAAATTGATACAAAGGTGAGCCTTTAAAATACCTGTAGGTACGGCCCTGCATATCGTAGTTGTCGAACGCAGGAATGTCGTTTTCAGATTTATAAAAAGTGACCGGCAACCGCCCACCGGGGTTATAATCACCAAACAATACATCTGCAATCGCATTGCCTGCTTCCTGCCCACCGTACCAGGTTTCAACAATAGCGGGTACATGTTCCTGTTCCCAGTTGATGGCAAGGGCGCTGCCATTCACCAATACAAGTATTACCGGTTTCCCCAGCGCGGTAATTTTTTTGATCAGCTCCTGTTGGTTATCGGGTAATTGCAATTTGGTTCTGTCGCCTTCGGCAAAACCATCTAATTGTATATCCAATTGTTCTCCTTCAATGCGGGGCGACAATCCCATCACCATCACCACTGCCTCAGCTTTAGCTGCAATGATAAGGGCTTCCTGTTCATAATTCTGTTTCGGTAATTGCCACTTTAGTTTAAGCAAGGGAGAGCTTTTGGTATTAATAAATTGTAGGTTAATTTTATATATTTTATTTTTTTGCAAAGAAACTGTTGCAGACCTGTGTTCGGGGCCGTGTTCACTTGAAAAGGAAAAAAGCTCTTTCCCGTCTAAGACCATTTTAAATTCACTGCTGCCATAAATATCCAATATATATTCCCCGTCATCAGGCGCTTTCAGGTAGCCATCCCAGTTAACAGAAAAATTTAAAGGGTCTATCTTAGCAGCCGGCGATTTGTCTACCCAGTTAAAATCAACGATTTGATCAACACGTGTTAATACAGCTTTACCACTGAAGTTTGCATTGTTGTAATACCGGGCTTTTAATCCTTTCTGTAGTCCATCTGTTCCAGTGTGTAAATAATCGGATAAAATTGTACTGAGCACGGGCAATCCCGGTGCATGGGCAGCACCTACAGCGTAAAGTACTTTGGTTGCCGGCAGTTTTTTTTTAATTCCTTCAAGCGGCGTTACACAATGAGAAGGAAAGCCGTGGTAATTGGCCAGCAGCACTTCCCCGTCGTTGGCATTGGGACCTATAACGGCTATGGTTTTCACAGACTTACTCAAAGGCAAAGTTTTGTTTTCGTTCTTTAACAATACAATTGATTTTTGTGCGGCTTCACGGGCTAATTTTTTATGGGCAGTTCCTTCAACACAAGAGTAAGGAAACCGGGGAATACTATTTTTTGAATCCGGGTCGAAGAAACCAAGTTTAAACCGTGCGGTAAACAATCGCTGAAGCGCTCTATCTAAGTCTGCCTGGCTAATTAATTTTTTTTCAAGGGCTATGTCTAATGCCGAAAAAGCATTGCCGCATTCCAGGTCAACACCGGCTTTAATGGTAGCAGCAACAGCTTCCTCCTGGCTGGCAAAAAATTCGTGGTAACCTTTTACAAACATATCGTGCACAGCCCAGCAGTCGGTAACAATAAAACCTTTAAAGCCCCATTTGTTCCGGAGCAGGTCTTGTAATAAAAAATCATTTTCGCAGCAGGGCTTGTCGCGGAAGCGGTTATAGGCACACATGATGGAATATACACTGGCTTCCTGAACGGCCATTTTAAAAGCAGGGGTATAGGTTTCATACAAATCATAATCACTCACCAAGGCATTGAACTGATGACGTGTTGCTTCGGGTCCGCTATGCACTGCAAAATGTTTTGCCGTGGCAATGGTTTTAAAATAATTGGAATTGTTACCCTGCAGGCCTTTAATGAAAGCTGTTGCTATTTTACCGGTTAAATAGGGGTCTTCTCCGTAGGTTTCCATACCTCGTCCCCAGCGGGGGTCACGAAAAATATTAATGTTGGGTGACCAGAAGTTTAAGCCCTGGTATATTCCCCTTTGTCCTTTTTCAGAAAAATAAGTGTACTTGGCCCTGGCTTCGTCGGATATGGCATCGGCTACTTTGTAAATCAGGGAAGTATCCCAGGTAGCGGCCAGGCCGATGGCCTGCGGGAACACAGTGGCTTTGCCGGCACGCGCCACACCATGTAAACATTCATTCCACCAGTTGTAGGCCGGCACCTGAATTCCGTTGCTGTCTATTGCCAGAGACGGGTGTTGAAGTAATTTGATTTTTTGTGAGAGGGATAATTTTGAAATCAAATCATTTACCCTTTCTTCTGTTGACAAAGCTGTGTTTAAATAAGTGGAGTTTGCCTTTTGGGCAATAATAGAATTGATCAGTACAAACAGCAGCAGTATTGTGTTTACCGGCTTAACGGGCTTTAATTTGTTAAATATTGACAATGGAGTTGTTTTCAAAGGATTAAAAAAATAAGCTGTGAAACATTGTTCAAATATAACCTTGTTTTATTAACCGCCTTTAAATTAACGCGAATATTGAGTAAAGATAAAAACCCGTAAGCCTTCTGTACACAAACATTGTATAAATTCCTAATCTCAACAAAGCAATGTGCATAATTGTCTGCCATTTACCTCCTGACACAAGCGGATAATTCCGTATTTCGTATTGGCTCCATTCTTTTAACTTTTAACTTATAACTTTTAACTTAATAACATGCGAATTCACCTTATTGCAATAGGCGGTAGCGCTATGCACAACATGGCCCTTGAGCTTCACAAAAAAGGGTATTTGGTTTCAGGAAGCGACGATGAAATTAATGAACCTTCGAGAAGCAGGCTGGCAAAAGCCGGAATTTTACCTGCTGTTATGGGCTGGTTTCCTGAGAAAATCATGGACGATATTGATGCGGTGATATTGGGCATGCATGCCCGTGAAGACAATCCTGAGTTAATAAAAGCCCGGGAGCTTGGCCTTAAAATATATTCGTACCCCGAATACATTTACGAGCAAACAAAAGAGAAGACCAGGGTGGTCATAGGGGGTAGTCACGGTAAAACAACCATAACGGCGATGGTGCTGCACGTGTTGAGTTTTCACAAGGTGGATGTTGATTACATGGTGGGCGCCCAGCTCGAAGGTTTTGATACCATGGTAAAACTCACCCGCGAAGCCAGAATAGCGGTGATTGAAGGGGATGAGTACTTAGCTTCGCCAATAGACAGAAGACCAAAATTTCATTTGTACCAACCCCATGTGGCTTTAATAAGCGGTATTGCCTGGGACCACATCAATGTATTTCCTACGTTTGAACTTTACGTTGAGCAATTCGAAAAATTTATTGATTTAATAGAGCAGGGGGGAAGTCTGGTGTATTGCAAAAATGATGAGGTCTTAAATAAAATTGCCCTGCGGTCGGGAAAAAACAATGTAGCTAAAAAATTCCCTTACTCCATTCCACAACATTCTATCGAAAACGGGACAACTTTTATATGGGACGGGGATAAAAAAATAGCCTTAAAAATATTTGGCGACCACAACCTGATGAATATGAACGGGGCGCGTTTGGTGTGCGAACAAATAGGTATAGGCAGCGAACAGTTTTACGAGGCTATACAATCGTTTAAAGGGGCAGCCAAACGCTTAGAGCTGGTGAGCGGCACAGACCATTTTTCTTTTTACAAGGATTTTGCGCATTCGCCTTCTAAATTAAAAGCCACTATTCATGCTGTAAAAAAACAATATCCCCACCGCAGATTAATTGCCTGTATGGAGTTGCATACCTTCAGTAGCCTGAACGAAAATTTTTTAGCGGAATACAAAGGGGCGATGAACGATGCCGATGATGCCATGGTGTATTACAACCCGCATACCATAGCACACAAAAAATTAAAGCCGATAACGGAAGAGCAGGTGTACAAGGCCTTTGCGAAAAATGATATTCAAATATTTACCGACTCACAAAAAATTAAAGATTTTATTACAGGACAAAGCTGGAGTGGGAAAAATTTACTGATGATGAGTTCGGGTAATTTTGACGGGATTGATTTTGCCGCTTTAGGCGCTTCGTTGGTGTAGCATTTACCACTAAGTCACTCATCCCACTGAGGGTCACTAAGGGATATTAACGAGAGAAAAAAGAGTGAGAGTGAGTTTTGAGGTTTACCTATCGCCCATCAGCTAATCTTAAACCTATCAGGTTTTATTTACCTGTTTTCTTTTTTGGCTTTTGGCTTATTACTTTTGGCTTTTTTAATCAGCTAATTAATTCTGCCTTTGCTGCCTCTTTGACACTATCCATTCCTCTGCTTCTTCCTTTGTATCAAATTTTTCGCAGGCAAGGTCGGGGGTACTGTATTTTTTTATAAAAAAGTTGGCCAATAAACGCGAGGATAAATTATTTACAATTAAAGCCTCGGCTAAAATAAAACGGGTGATGGCCCTCGATGAAAGGTATTCCATTGCTTCGGTAGATACGGTTCGGATTTTCCGAAGGTCCTTTACAATGTATAGTTTGGGGCTGTTTTTTTTGGGAATAAACAAAGCAATCAGTTCTTTTGCTTTGTCAAGGTCCATATCTGTTTCGTGTAAATATTCAATGTGAGTGATTCCTTTTTCATCAGTCCAGGTTCTACAAAAGGAATTTTCAGCTACAGCACTCATTGAATTTCGTAATGCTGTAAATATACTTCAGTATTTAAATAAATCGCAAAAAAAATAGTTAAAAGAATGAAAAAAATCGGTGAAAGGTGAAACTTTTAGCTTGTACGTTTGAAAAAAACAGCGGCTATAAAAGAGCAAAATAAACCATAAGCAATGGTTTTAAAGAGAACACCGGTGATTTCGTAAAACAAAGTAACTTGCTCAATATCATTATTTATAATTGCAGGAATCTCAGATTCTTTTGCTTTTAAAAGACCCCTGCTGATCTCTTTTTTTATGGCTTCGGGCCCAATTGTCCGCATATAACTGATCTTATATTCTTTAAAATCGAGTGTAAAAAAAACGGCCTGAAAAACAGATAGGATAATTGCACTGCTGACCACACATTTTAAGCCGGCTTTAAAGGCTTCTTTCCCAGACAATACGCCTCCGTTTTCTTTGTCGCGGAAGGTTTTAACAGCCAGCAAAACAAAGGGCAACAGGCCTAAGAGGGAAAATAAATACACGTAATTCAGCAGGTGGATGTAGCCGCCGTAAAATGCAATACAAATACTGAGGATGCTGAGGGCAGAATAAATAATGGCGAATAAAAAAAGTTTACTCTTCATACACTATGAAAAATTAACCATTCATACTAATTAAAAACTCTTCATTGCTTTGGGTGTTCTTAATCCGGCTGCGTAAAAACTCCATGGCTTCAACCGGGTTCATATCGCTTAAGTGGTTGCGCAACAACCATAGTCGTTGCAGGGTAGCCGGGTCAACCAATAAATCGTCGCGGCGGGTGGATGAAGCATTCAGGTCGATAGCCGGGTAAATACGTTTGTTGGACAATTTACGGTCGAGTTGCATTTCCATGTTACCTGTTCCTTTAAACTCTTCAAAAATAACCTCGTCCATTTTCGAACCGGTATCAATCAGAGCCGTAGCCAATATTGTTAATGACCCTCCGTCTTCAATTTTACGGGCCGAACCAAAAAAACGTTTAGGTTTGTGCAGGGCATTGGCATCCACACCACCGGTCAATACTTTACCCGATGCAGGAGAAACGGTATTGTATGCACGGGCCAAACGGGTAATGGAATCGAGTAGGATCACCACATCGTGTCCGCACTCTACCAATCGCTTGGCCTTTTCTAAAACAATGTTGGCAATTTTCACGTGTTTGTCGGCAGGCTCATCAAAAGTAGAGGACACCACTTCGGCTTTTACACTGCGGGCCATGTCTGTCACCTCTTCCGGGCGTTCGTCAATTAATAAAATAATTAAATAGACTTCGGGATGGTTGGCGGCAATGGCATTGGCCACTTCTTTTAACAACACTGTTTTACCGGTTTTGGGCTGGGCCACAATTAATCCACGCTGGCCTTTACCAATGGGGCAAAACATTTCCATTACGCGGGTAGAAAGGGTTTCCTGCGGGTGACCGGTTAATTTTAATTTTTCGTAAGGGAATAAAGGGGTTAAATAATCGAAAGGAACACGGTCGCGCACCCAGGCTGGCTCGCGTCCGTTGATCATCTCCACTTTAATTAAAGGAAAATATTTTTCGCCTTCTTTTGGTGGCCTGACACTACCTCTTACGGTATCGCCGGTTTTTAACCCGAATAATTTTATCTGTGATTGTGAAACGTAAACATCATCCGGTGAATTCAGGTAGTTGTAGTCTGAAGAACGCATAAAGCCATAACCGTCCTGCATAATTTCCAGCACACCCTCTGCATGTACAATTCCATCAAAGTTGTAATAATGGTCTTCGCGCTGACGGGGTTTGTTTTTGAAATCAAACTTCTGAAACTTTTCTCCGCCCTGTTCCTCACTCTGATTTATTTCATGGCTTTCGTTTTGTTCTTGTTGTTCCCTTTGCTGAACCGGGGAAGCTGTACTTTCTTCTTTCTTTTCTTCAGTCGTTTCTGTAGTCTCTTCCGCTTTTATATCCGTTTCAGTTACCGGTATTTCATCGTGAAACAATTCAGTGCTTTCTATTTTCGATGAACTTATTTCTTCGTTGATGGGTTCAAACTTTACTTTGCGTGTTTTTTTTAAATCAAGGCTTTCTGTTTTAGAAAACTCCTGTTTTAGTTGTTCTGCCAGTTCAGGTTGTGCCGATTGCGCTTCAATGACCTGCAAAATTAAATCCTGTTTTTTTAAGCCTTCGGATTTTACACCAAATTTTTTGGCAATTTCTTTCAGCTCAGGCAATAGCTTGGCATTCAGTTCTAAAACGTGAAACATAGTTTAAATTGAATTAATGATTGAATCGGGTTCAATGATTATTGTTATAAGATGGTTTTATTGATTTTTTA
>JAHEYF010000047.1:0-15231 GCA_023251755.1 Bacteroidota bacterium | reverse complement strand
TGCAAGAAGATGCAGCGTAAAGAATCGGAAATTGATTTTGATTTAAGTGGGGCAGCGCTTAATATGTCAAACACAGAGTCCCATAATTTTAGGCTTTTGATAAAGAACAGTAAACAAAAGTAGAAAATTACTTTAAATTTACAAAGGATTTAGACCTGAATACCTAAAATAATTTTATTTTTAGTTGGAAAGTTAGTAAAACAGCTGGTAAACAGTTGTTTAAAAACGAATCCGGTCACTTAACCGGATTCGTTTTAAATAGTTCAATAGTTTGCCTGTTTACTCGTTCTTTAGTTCCTGTTTCCATGAACGAATAAACTATTAAACAAATGAACGAATAATTATACTGTAACCTCCACCTTCGGTGCAGCAGCCATAATTTCGGCGTTTGCAGCACTGGCGTATTGTTCAAAGTTTTTTACAAACGAAGCGGCCAGGTTCACGGCTGTTTGGTCAAAAGCAGCTTTATCGGCCCAGGCATTGCGTGGTTCAAGTATCTCTGCAGGCACCCCGGTACAGGCTTTAGGGAAATTTAATTTAAAGAAGGGTGTTGTGCCGTATTCAACTTTATCCAATTCTCCGTTGAGGGCAGCTGTAATTAAGGAGCGGGTGTACGATAATTTAATACGGCTTCCTACTCCGTATTTACCACCCACCCAGCCGGTGTTTAATAACCATACGTTTACTTTGTGTTTTTTTAATTTTTCGCCCAGTAACTCTGCATATTTTGTAGGGTGCAGGGGTAAAAAAGCCTTTCCGAAACAAGCCGAAAAGGTTAAAGTAGGTTCGGTGATGCCCATTTCTGTTCCTGCAACTTTAGCGGTGTAGCCCGATATAAAGTGATACATAGCCTGTGAAGGAGTTAATTTAGAAATAGGGGGCAATATGCCAAAAGCATCGCAGGTAAGGAAGAAAATATTTTTAGGAATATCTCCTACAGCAGGATCAACAGCATTGTCGATATAGTTGGAAGGATAACTAACCCTGGTGTTTTCTGTTTTGCTGATGTTGCAATAATCAACAGTTGTAGTATTGTCGTTAAAATTAATGTTCTCTAATAAGGAACCAAATTTAATGGCATTAAAAATCTGAGGTTCTTTTTCAGCCGAAAGGTCAACGCATTTGGCATAACAACCGCCTTCGAAGTTAAACACCCCGTTGTCGGCCCAGCCGTGTTCATCGTCACCAATCAGTTTACGGTTCGGATCGGCAGATAAAGTGGTTTTTCCTGTACCCGATAAACCGAAGAAAATGGCGGTGTCCCCGTCTTTACCAATATTGGCAGAGCAGTGCATGGAAAGCACTTTTTTCTCGTGTGGTAAAATATAATTAAGTACTGTGAAGATTGATTTTTTAATTTCGCCGGTATACCCTGTTCCGCCAATTAAAATTACTTTTTTGGTAAAGTTGATGATGGCAAAATTGTGCTGGCGGGTACCGTCAATTTTAGGATCGGCTTTAAAACCGGGGGCATTTAAAATTAACCACTCGTGCGTAAAGCTGGTTAATTCAGCTGCTGTAGGGCGTAAAAATAAGTTGAAGGAAAAAAGGTTGCTCCAGGGGAATTCGTTCACAACACGGATGTTGATACGGAATTTAGGATCGGCGCAGGCATAAGCATCACGGACATAAATTTCTTTTCCACCCAGGTAGGCGGTCATTCTATTGTAAAGGCTGTCAAATTTATCGCTGTCAAAGCGGTTGTTCACATCTCCCCACCACACGCTGTCTTTGGTAGTATCGTCAATTACCACAAATTTATCTTTGGGCGAACGTCCGGTAAATTCACCGGTGTCAACTGCCAGTGCACCGGTATCAGTTAAAACTCCTTCTCCGCGATTAATGGTTTCTTCAACAAGTTCCGAAGGGTGTAAATTCCAATAGGCCATTGAAACATTGCCCAGTCCTAAATCAGCAACACTCGCCTTTTCAGGTTTAATTCCAATTTCATTCATTTTGTAAGGGTTTGTTAATAGATGTGCAAAAATAAAAAAAAATCGGCTTGGTTTAAGCCGATTTGAATGATAATTGACAGTAAATTATTTACTTTTTAACACGTTCAATATTTTCGCTAAATCTCACTCTTTCAGAACTTCCAATCAGTTTTTGGACTTCTTCAATGAATTTTTTCTGTTCTCCTGTTGAAAACTCTTTTAATTTAAAGCAGTAATCCACCTCTCCTTCACGACCCCATCTGATCTGATCGGCTTTGGGTTTTTTTGCATGTGTGGCCAAAAAATCATCTAATTTACGTATAGCTTCCCCGTCGGTTCCGTTACCCGGACTAAAAAAGGACACTACAAACCGGTACATTTCTTTTTTTTCGGCGCCGGCCGTTGCAGTTTTACTATCAGCAGCAGCAGTGGCCGCTTTTTCTTTGTTTTTACAGGCACCAGTAAGTGCAAGGCTACCCGAAATCATTACAATCATTAACTTTTTCATACCTAATTATTTAGTTTATTAGTTTACTCGTTTTTTTGTTCATTTGTTTACTCGTTTATTCGTTCAACACATATAAACGAAAGAACTAATAAACGTATGAACTATAATGATGCCAAAAATACAAGTTTACTCAGATAAATGATAAATGCCGGCATACTTCCTTGTTGCGTAGTTCATAAAGTATCTGAAATTCAATTTTTCTCCGGTAATTTTTTCGCAGAGCTCAGCCGCTGTATACATTTTTCCGTGCTGATGTACTTTGTCGCGCAACCAGTTTAAAAGCGGGAGCAATTCCCCTTCACTTATCTGTGTATCAAGCCCTGTGATTTCTTTTTGTGCCTGTGCAAAAAACTGGGCTGCGTAAAAACTACCAATCGAGTAGGTGGGGAAGTAACCAAAGGAGCCGTGGCTCCAGTGGATGTCCTGCAATATGCCCTTGCTGAAATCAGGGACCGTAATGTCTAAATATTCCTTGTATTTACTGTTCCACAATTCGGGTAAATCGTTGACGTTTACTTTTCCTTCAATCAGTAATTTTTCAATCTCAAAACGAATCAATACATGAAAATGATAGGTCAGTTCATCGGCACTGGTGCGTATAAAGGAAGGCGCCACCTTGTTCATGCCTTTGTAAAAATCTTCTGCGGACACGTCTTTTAGCTGTTCGGGAAAATACTGTTGCACAAGGCTAAAGTTTTTCTTCCAGTAGTTCAAACTCCTTCCCACATTGTTTTCCCACAAGCGCGATTGCGACTCGTGTATACCGAGTGAAACCGTTTCGCCCAGGGGCAATCCGTATTGCTCGGCAGGCAGGCCCTGTTCGTACAAACCGTGTCCGCCTTCGTGTATGCAACTCCAGATCATTTCGCTGAGGTCGTTTTCGTTAATGCGGGTGGTTACCCTCACGTCCTGCGCATTAAAGTGAATGGTGAAAGGATGAGAAGAAATATCCTGCCTGCCTGCTTCAAAATCATAACCCATTTGCTTCAGTAGTTCAATTCCCAGTTCCCATTGTTTTTGTTTGTCGTAATGTTTGTAAAAAAAACCATCGTCCACCTGTTGGGCAGCAGCAATTTTTTTTACAAAGGGAACCAGTTCTTTTTTTACTTCCTCAAACAGTTGTTCCACCTCGGCTGTAGTTGTTCCTTTTTCGTACTGATCGAGCAAAGCATTGTAAGGATGGCCTTTGTAACCCAATATCTCACATTCTTTGCGTTTTAAAGCCACTAATTTTTCTAACTTAGGGGCGTAGACCGAAAAATCATTTTTTTCTTTGGCTGCCTGCCAGGCCATAAAACATTCGGAAACGGTACGGCTCATTTCTTCCACAAACTCGGTGCTGTACCTTTTTTGTTTTTCATAATCTTCAAGGGTAAGTGAAACATTTTTTGTTTCCTTTTGGGTTAAAGAAGCATCGTTCTTTAAAACAGCCAGTATTTTACCAAAACCTTCATCGGTGTACATTTTATGCGAAACACCGGCCAGTGTAGACAATTGCCGTGCCCTGAAATCAGCCCCTTTTTGTGGCATGTAGGTTTCCTGGTCCCAGCTCAGTATGGCTGATGCAAAGCCAATGTCCGCTATTTTTTGCAGGCGGGTTTTAAAATCGTTATACCCCATATCGTTAAGTTAAAAGTTTTTTTATAGTTCATTCGTTTATTTGTATACTCGTTTAACCGTTGTGGAACCATTGAACGAATAAACTAAAGAACGAATAAACAAATAAACAAGTGAACCTTATGTATTTATTTTATTGAACTGAAAAGCCTGTACCATAATACCTATCCAGCCACCCACCAAAAATAAGCCGCCAATGGGTGTAATGGGGCCTAAAAAAGAAAGGGCTTCTATTCCTGTTAAATTTCGTGTAGTTAATAAATACAAAGAGCCGGAGAATAAAAGAATACCGGTGATAAAAAGTTTTGCGCTGATGTTGAACCATTTCAGGTTGTTGTCTTTATTAATAAAAAAAAGAAACAGCAAAGCCAAAGCATGAAACAATTGGTATTTTGTGGCGGTATCAAAAGCGCTGAGCTGATCGGCGGTGATAAGGCCCGCCAGCATTTTGGCTTTTAAAAAGTGAGCCCCGAATGCCCCTAAGGCAACTCCCGAAGCCCCTAAAAATCCGGCAACTCCCAAAAAGTAGTTTTTCATTTTACAATGGTTTCAAAATACGATTACGGAAAAGCCTTCCGTATACAAAGGTAAAAACATATTTTATTCGTTTATATGTTTAATGGTTTATTCGTTCATGAGTTTAACAGTTTAGAAAGTCTTACCCTCTTTGTATTGGCTACCTGCTTTTCCACCTTCAAACGAATAAACTAATAAACAATTGAACAAAAGAACGAATACGGTTTATTTAAATTCTTCGTATTTTTGTAGTCATGCCTGATATTATCCGTCTTTTACCCGAAAACGTAGCGAACCAGATTGCCGCCGGAGAAGTTGTACAACGCCCGGCTTCAGTGGTGAAAGAACTTCTTGAAAATGCCATTGATGCCGGTGCCACGAACATTAAACTGATTGTTAAAGACGCGGGCAAAACCCTTATTCAGGTCATAGACAATGGCAAAGGCATGAGCGAAACAGATGCGCGTATGTGTTTTGAAAGGCATGCGACATCGAAAATCAGAAACTCCGAAGATATTTTTCGTATACAAACAAAAGGCTTCAGGGGGGAGGCCCTGGCGGCTATATCGGCAGTGGCCCAGGTGGAGCTGAAAACCAAAACAGAAGCAAATGCCCTGGGTAGCCAGATAGAGGTGGAAGGGAACAAAGTGCTGAAACAGGAAGCCTGTAGCAGCCCTACAGGAAGCTCATTCAGCGTAAAGAATTTGTTTTTTAATGTGCCGGCCCGCCGTAATTTTTTAAAAGAAGACAGCACCGAACTGCGCCATATTATTGATGAATTTGAACGGGTGGCTTTGCCACACCCCGAAGTAAGTTTTAGTTTTTTCAGCAACAACAACGAAATTTTTCACCTGCCGGCTACCGGTTTAATGCAGCGCATTACGGGTTTATATGGTTCAGGCTTAAAAGGAAAATTGGTGTATGTGGAAGAAGATACGCCTTACCTGAAAATAAAAGGTTATGCAGGCAAACCCGAATCCGCAAAAAAAAGAAGAGGGGAACAGTTCTTTTTTGTAAACAACCGTTTTATTAAAAGTGGTTATTTGCACCACGCTATTGTTAATGCGTACGAAGGTTTGATCAACCCGGAGGAGCATCCTTCTTACTTTTTATTTTTGGATTTACCGCCCAATAGTATAGACATCAACATTCATCCCACCAAAACAGAAATAAAATTTGAGGATGAAAAAACAATTTATGCCTTGCTGCGTACCGCTGTTAAACGTTCGCTGGGGAAAAACAACCTCGCTCCTTCACTTGATTTTAATACCGAACAAAGTTTTGAATTCAATTATTCAAAGGACAAGGTAGTCACAGCACCGGTCATTAATTTTAACCCCGATTACAATCCCTTTACGAACAATGGTTCCAAAGGTAATGCTGGCAGTGCACAAAAAGACTATGCCAATTCGCTGAATAAAAACAACCTGAAAAACTGGCAGAGTTTATATACCGATTATGTAAATAAAGGCACGGAAGAAACGGAGCAGGAAACGGGAACCCAACATAATTTGGAGCCGGAGACTGAACAGGAAAAACTATTTGAAACGGGGACTTTTGGTAACGGGCAACTAAAAGCCTTTCAGCTGCACAACAAGTACATTGCCATGGAAACCGCAGCCGGCCTGATTTTAATTGACCAGCACCGGGCACATGAAAAAATATTGTACGAACATTACCTGAAAGCGTTTAGCGAACACGCCATTAATTCGCAACAGGAATTGTTTCCGAATACAGTTGAACTGAGTGGCAACGATTATGCATTGGTACAGGAATTGCAGCAGGATTTAAAAACACTTGGCTTTGATATTGAAAATTTTGGAAAAAACAGCATCGTGATTCACGGTATACCTGCCGACCTGAGTGGTATGAACAGTGCAGAAATGCTGGAAGGTATACTGGAAAATTTTAAACTCAACAACCTGGAAGTAAAATTAGACAAACGTGATAACCTGAGTCGTGCCCTGGCCCGCAACACCTGTATTAAATACGGTAAAAGTCTGGGTAGCGAAGAAATGCAATTGCTGGTGGAACATTTGTTAAGTTCAGAAAGCCCTGCTTATTCCCCTTCCGGGAAAAACATTATAATCGAGCTCAGCATCCATGAGCTTGAAAAATTATTTAAAAAGAGATAGTATGAGTTATCAGGAATTTCGTCCGGGTAGTTTTCAGTCGATACCGCCGGTTGTAAAAAACATATTGATTATTAATGTTGTTCTGTTTGTTGCAAAAATTGTTTTTGCCAATAAATTTTCATTGGATACATACTTAGACCTGCATTATTATAAATCTGATTTGTTTAAGCCCTATCAGTTTATTACCTATATGTTTATGCATGCCGACATTACGCACATCTTCTTTAATATGTTCGGGGTGTATATGTTCGGGTCAATTCTGGAAAGGACATGGGGGGCCAAACGTTTTTTAAATTATTATTTAATTACCGGTTTAGGAGCTGCGGCGGCACAATACATTATGTTTTATTTTGAGATAAACAGTTACGTGGAAAAATTTGCGGCACAGGGACTGACCAATGCCCCCGATTATGAAGACACCATGCGGATGATTTATGATTCAATGGTTTGTTTGGGCGCTTCGGGTGCCCTGTTTGGCTTGTTAGGTGCCTTTGCCATGATGTTTCCGAATACACAATTGCAGATTTATTTTTTCATTCCGATGAAAGCAAAGTATTTTGTGATTTTATATGGAGCGGCAGAATTAATTTACGGAGTATCCAATGTGCAGGGCGATAATGTAGCGCATTTTGCGCATTTGGGGGGCCTGGTGGTTGGTTTAATAATAATGTTGATCTGGCGCAAAAACAGAAATTTTTTTTATTGATATTTGTAGATCAGAACTATGTCGTTTCTTAAAAAAATATCTCAGGACTTTAAAACTTCGGGCTTGTTGTTTCAGCTGATTATTTTGAATTCAGTTGTATTTCTTGTGCTGAACATTATTGCCAATATTACCATTGTATCTAAAACCGAGCTTTATTATTACACCGGGCTGGCTTCCGACCTTTCTGTTTTTGTTCAGCATTTCTGGGCACTGTTTACTTATATGTTTATTCAAATAGACTTAGGGCATTTATTTTTTAATATGCTCTGGCTTTATTTTATGGGGCAGCTTTTTAATACTATCATTGGTCACCAGCGTATGTTGTTTGTATACATGGCAGGCGGCCTGTGTGGCGGTGTATTGTTTATGTTGATTGGCAACCTGATACCCGGCATGGGTGGATTTATGGTGGGTTCTTCTGCAGCCGTTATGGCCATTACCGTTGCCTGTGGTTTTTACATGCCCGATATGCAGGTGAATGTTTTGTTTTTTGGCGAAGTGCGTTTAAAATGGATAGTGCTTACTGCATTTCTTCTTTCATCGGTTATAGATATATCGACAAACAGCGGCGGAAAAATTTCGCACATCGGTGGCGCTTTGTTCGGAATGTTGTTTGCTTTGCAATTAAAAAAAGGGAAAGACTTATCTTCCTGGTTCACACAAATTTTCTACCGCGGGGCCAAAAGCAGGTTAAAAGTAGTGCATAAAAGGGGGATAAGTGACGAAGAATACAACTACAACCGAAAAGATGAACAAAAAATGCTGGATGAAATTCTCGACAAAATTAACCGTTCCGGCTACGAAAGTTTAAGTTCAAAAGACAAAGAAATCCTGCACCGCTTATCTCAAAAAAAGTGACAAAAACCTTGTGTCACCGCCATTTTTTTCCTATCTTGTTCTATCGAAATGTAAATGAAATGGCGAAAAATTACAGATGGGGATTGTTGTGTATACTTTTTATCAGTACGCAGTGTATAGCGCAGCCGGGCAAGGAACCAGAAGATGCCAACGAGTTTTTCAAATACAACAACTACATCATGGCCATGCCTATTTACAAGGCATTGATCAGAAAAGACCCTTCCAATCCGGAGTATAATTACCGCCTGGGGATCTGTTACATCGAAACACGCATCAACCGGCTTGAAGCAATTCCATTTCTTGAAAGGGTTTCAAAAGACCCTCAATGCCCCCCTGACACCTGGTTTTACTTAGGAAAGGCTTATTTGATCAGCAATCAATTGGACAAAGCTATCGCAGCTTATGAAAAATACAAAACACTTGTCACCAAGGATAAAAGTGAAATGGACATTACCGACCATCAGATTGAGATGTGTGAAAATGCCAAAGAATTAAGGGCCAAGCCGGTGAATGTAAAATTTACCAACCTTGGCCCCGAAATCAATACAGTTTACCCCGATTATTTTCCCTGGGTAACAAACGATGAGCAATTGTTGTTTTTTACTTCAAGAAGAAAAGGAGGACATACCACACAACAGGAAGGCGATGGGTACTATTCATCCGATTTGTATGTAAGCGCAGTGAACCTGACTGTTGGTAAATGGGAAAAAGCCAAAAATTTAGGAACCACCATTAACACCAACCTCGATGAGGAAATTGTAGGGATCAGTCCCGATGGAAAAGAATTGGTGGTGTACATAGACCACATCGACCAGGTGGAAGACCTTTACACCACTACCAAAAAAGGTAACAACTACCTTAAGCTGGAGCCGATGAGCGAAAATGTAAACAAGGAAAAAGAATATTCAGGCTCTATCGCCAATACCGAAAACGGACAGGTTTTGTTTTTTGTACGCAAAGATAAAACCTGTATTGGCCTTACCGATATATTTATGTCGCGCCGCCTGCCAACCGGCGAATGGGGGCCGGCCTTTAACCTCGGGCCAAATATAAATACCAAATACAAAGAAGATTTTCCCTGGTTGTCCAAAGACGGAAAGACCCTTTACTTTTCATCAGAAGGCCACAACAGCATGGGTGGCTTCGATATATTTAAATCGGTGTGGGACGACGACCTGCAATTTTTTGGCCCCGCACAAAATTTAGGATACCCTGTTAACACAACCGATGATGAACAACAAATAACTATTTTGCCCGACAACAGGGCGGGCTACCTGAGTGCCGTGCGGCCCGAAGGCTTGGGTGACTTAGATATCTACAGGATAAAATTTGAAGACGAGGAACAACCCTTTAACTTAGTGCTGGGGAAAATAATTCCGGCTGATTCGGCCAAAGTTAAACTTGTTGCCACCATTATTGCCGAAGATGAAAAAACGCATGAACAACTGGTGTTTAAACCCACCTCTTCTTCCGGAAGGTTTGTGATGGCTTTGCACCCTGGAAAATATAAAATAACCATCGACTGCGAAGGTTATAAAAAAGTGTCGGAAGACCTGGTTGTGTTTGACATTGGTACGCCGCCTTATAAAGAAACCCAAAAAGATTTTCTGCTCATAAAAAATTAGCTGTAATTTTATTTTATGAAAATCACCCGCCTATTTCCTTCCATAAAATTAAAATTAATCATTGTTGTTGTTGTATTGCTAAGCAGTTCATTCACCATTAGCCCTGCTTATCAAATTGCCCTTTTAAAATACAACGGTGGCGGCGACTGGTATGCCAACCTCGAAACATCTTTGCCCAACCTCATCAAATATTGCAACCAGCATTTAAAGACCAATATCAACCCCGAACAGGGAATTGTGGAAGCCGGGAGCAACGAAATTTTTAATTACCCTTTAATACACATGACCGGGCATGGCAATGTTATTTTTAGCGATGCCGAAGCAGCCAACCTGCGTACTTACCTTATTGGTGGCGGCTTTCTGCACATATCCGATAATTACGGCATGGATAAATTTATCCGCCCTCAATTGAAAAAAGTATTCCCCGAATTGGATTTGGTGGAATTGCCATTCAACCATCCCATCTATCACCAAAAATTTGATTTTCCGAATGGTTTGCCTAAAATACACGAGCACGACAACAAGCCTCCCAAGGGCTATGGCTTAATATACAAAGGCCGCCTGCTTTGTTTTTATGATGTTGAATGTGACCTCGGCGATGGATGGGAGAGTGCGGAAGTGCACAAAGATTCGCCCGAAGCCCGCGAAAAAGCCCTTAAAATGGGCGCCAATATTGTTTCCTTTGTATTTACCTCCCCTTCGGTACAGTAAACTGTCAAATAGTTTCACTAAACGAATAAAGACAATTAAACTTGTTTTGTACCGGCAATTTTTGTTAACTTTAAATCGTAATTATGGTTAGCGAAGAAACAAAACAAACCGTTAAGCAACTATTTTCTGACTATCTTGAAAGAAACAGTCATAGAAAAACTTCTGAACGTTTTGCAATATTGAATGAAATTTATTCGCACGACGGGCATTTTGATATTGAAAGCCTGTATGTGCTGATGAAAAATAAAAAGTACCGTGTAAGCCGTGCAACGCTGTACAATACAATCGAAATTTTACTCGATTGTAATCTGGTTATCAAACACCAGTTTGGTAAAAACCAGGCGCAGTTCGAAAAAGCTTATATGTTTAAGCAGCACGACCATTTAATTTGTCAGGATTGCGAGCATGTGTTTGAATTTTGTGATCCAAGGATTCAGCAGATTCAGCAAATGGCCGGCGAAATGTTAAAGTTTGAAATTTCGCATCATTCGTTAAACTTTTATGGACGTTGCAAGAGTTATTTACAAAGCGGAAAATGTATTCATAATAATATTCCTTTAAAAAAATAGATATGCTGTACGACTATAGAACAACGCAAGAATCCGGCATTCATATCATAAGGATGTGGGGAGAGCTTGTAGACAGGGCACAGGCCAATAAAATGGTGGAATTTGTTGATGCGCAAATCAGCAACAAAGAAATTAAATTTATTTTTGATTTGGCCGAGTTAAAATACATGAACAGCTCCGGCTTAAATGTACTCATCAACCTTTTTACCAAAATAAGAAAAGAAGGCGGCGAAATGGTGATTACCAACGTCAATAAAAAAATTCAGGAATTACTCATCATTACCAAACTAACTACCCTGTTTACCGTAACCGATACCAAAGAGAAAGCTTTTGCGAAGCTGAACGGCACGAGTGCTTTGTAACAGGTAGCAAGTAAAAGGTAGCAGGTAGCAGGTAGTGAGTCAATCGTACTTTATCAATACTACTTCGTTACTCCAACATTAGTATATTCATATAAATTCGTATTCGTTGATTCGTACCTTGTCAATCGTACTTCGTAATTCGTTCCATCTTCTTTTCAACAACTTATTAAAAGCCCGCTGCAAGCCTTAATTTTATTGTAATTTTGGCTCTTTGCAACATTTCAATAAACCGGTATTATTTAATTTTAGAAATATGAAAGTGGATGTATTATTGGGCCTTCAATGGGGCGACGAAGGAAAAGGTAAAATTGTTGATGTATTAACCCCTAAATACGACATTATTGCCCGTTTTCAGGGAGGCCCGAATGCAGGGCATACATTGGAGTTCAACGGAATCAAACACGTATTAAGGACCATCCCTTCCGGTATTTTTCACGAGACATCCATTAACGTAATTGGTAACGGTGTGGTCATCGACCCCGTGGTATTGATGGCTGAAATTGAAGCCCTGGTAAAAATGGGTGTGGATGTAAAATCTAAACTGCTCTTTTCAAAAAAAGCCCACCTAATATTGCCTACACACCGTTTGTTGGACGCGGCTTCTGAAGCAGCAAAAGGAAGTGGTAAAATCGGCTCTACCTTAAAAGGTATTGGTCCTACTTACATGGACAAAACCGGTAGAAATGGTTTGCGCCTAGGAGATATTAATAGCGCGGACTTTAAAGAAAAATACACCGCCTTAGTTGAAAAACACAAACAATTATTAGGTTTTTATAATTACCAGTATAACCTTGCAGAGGTGGAACCCGATTGGTTCAAGGCTATTGATGAATTAAGAACTTATCAGCAAATTGAAAGCGAGCATTACCTGAACGAAGCCCTGAAAAACAATAAACCTGTATTGGCCGAAGGCGCACAGGGTTCATTGTTAGACATTGATTTTGGTTCTTATCCTTTTGTAACTTCTTCAAATACGATATGTGCCGGTGCCTGTACCGGTTTGGGAATTGCCCCCAACAGAATTGGAAATGTATACGGCATATTCAAAGCCTATTGCACCCGTGTGGGAAGCGGGCCTTTCCCTACTGAATTGCACGATGCAACAGGTGACCAGATTCGTAACAACGGACGTGAATTTGGCTCGGTAACCGGTCGCCCGCGCCGTTGTGGCTGGCTGGATTTACCTGCTTTAAAATACGCCATTATGATTAACGGGGTAACCGAATTAATGATGATGAAAGCCGATGTACTGAGCGACTTTAAAACCATTAAAGCCTGTACACATTATATGCACGAAGGCAAAAAAATTGATTACCTGCCCTACGATATTAATCCAGAATTGGTATCGCCGGTGTACGAAGACATTAAAGGCTGGAACTGCGACCTCACCCAATTGCACAACGAAAGCGAACTGCCTGCTGAATTGTTAGACTATATTCACTTTATAGAAAAACATACCGGGGTTCCCATTTCTATTGTATCCATAGGGCCCGACAGGACACAGACGATTGTGAGATCTTAGATAGTAGTATTGAGATGTGAGTATTGAGGTCTTAGATATTAGTACTGAGATATTAGATATGAGGGAAGTAATAAGTAGAAGGTATCAGGTATTAAGTTATAGGCCTTCGTCAATCCTAACTCGTCAATCGTACTTCGTAACTCGTAATTTCAGTATTAGGATATTCGTACAAATTCGTATTCGTAGATTCGTCAATCGTACTTCGTAATTCGTATCTTTGCCATTGCCTTGCAGGTTCTTCTATCTTGAAAAAATCGTTTAAAATATTTTTTGCCCTTTTTATTTTACTGACTTGTTCTATTCCTGCTATTGCCCAAAGCACAAAGGAAATTGATTTTACAGCCGACCGGATGAAATACGACCGGGAATACAAAGGCGGGGCGCAGCGTTTAATTGGCAATGTAGTATTCAAACACGAAGGTTCTACCATTACCTGCGACAGCGCTTATAAATTCAGCAACAACACACTCGAAGCATACGACCATATCGTTATCCGCAAAGGCGACTCCTTAACCATTACAGGCAATACGTTGAAATACGACGGAAATACGAAGCAGGCCGTGTTAGAAGGAAATGTGGTGTGTGTTGAAAAAGACATGACGCTTACTTCCAATGTGCTGACTTTTGATGTTTCGAAATCAATAGCCAGTTATTACGGCGGCGGAACCATCGTTTCAAAAAACAACACCTTAACCAGTAAAAACGGATATTATTACTCCACTACAAAAGATGTGGCCTTCCGCTACAATGTAAAATTAGTGAACCCGGAATATATTATGGTAGGCGATACACTGAAGTACAATACGCTTACTAAAACAACCCATTTTGTAGGCCCTACCACCATTACCAGTAAAAAAAATGTATTGTACTGCGAAAGGGGTTGGTACAATACTCTAAGCGAAAAAAGCCACCTCAATAAAAACGCGTCTATTGTAAGCGAAAATTCTACCTTAACTGCCGATAGCATCTACTACGACAGAAAAGCCGGATATGGCCGGGCCATGAGCAATGTGGCTATAAAAGACACGGCCCAGCATATTGTTATTGAAGGTGATTTAGGACAACATTATGAAGTTACAGGCATTTCGATTGTAAGCGGACGGGCTTTGTTTACGCAGATCATGAAAGATGATTCGTTGTTGCTTAGCGCAGATACCCTGCACATCTTTCAGAAAAAAAATGATAAGCTGAAAAACGAAAAAGCCAGGGACACTACTATTTTAAAAGCCTATCACCATGTACGTATTTTTAAAAAAGATTTGCAGGGTGTATGCGATTCCCTTACCTATTACAGCGCCGACTCGGTCATGACCATGTACAAATCTCCTTTGGCATGGTCGGCAGAAACCCAGTTAATGGCCGAAGAAATAAAAATTTACAAAGGTGCTAAAAGCATCAAAAACTTTGAACTTCTGCGCAATGCACTGGTGATTTCGAAAGTGGATAGCCTGAAATTTAACCAGATAAAAGGCAAGGACATCAAAGGGTATTTTATAAACGACACTATTCATAACATTGATGTGGTAGGGAGTGCACAGGCTTTGTATTATATGAAAAACGATAAGAAAAAACTGATAGGCTTAAACAAAACCGATTGCTCCAGCATGCATGTATACTTTAACAAAGGGGATGTCAAAAGGGTTGTTTTTAAAACCAAGCCCGAATCAACCCTGTTTCCGATTAAAGAAGTAAACCCCGAAGAACAACACCTAAAAGGCTTTGCCTGGCACGACCGCAAACGCCCAAAATCGAAAGCAGAATTGTTGAGGCATTAAATTCATACACTTGTTTCGTTCAAAAGTTCATTTGTTTATTCGTTCATTTGTTAGTTAAAAAAAAACCAGGAAGGTTTTACCTTTAGCCAACGAATAAACTATTAAACTTGTAAACGAATAAACCTGTACTCCATGAAATTAATTTTATCCCTGATCACTTTCTGTTGTTTTAATGTAGTTGTTGCCCAGCAAAAAATCACTGTTCAAACCGAAGGCACCAACACCGATATACGCGGCTTGTCGGTTGTTGATGATTCGGTGGCCTGGGCAAGTGGTAGTCGTGGTTGGGTGGCCACAACCCATAACGGGGGCAAAAACTGGAAATGGAAACAACTAACTGAGTATGCTAAATTGGATTTCAGGGGCCTTTATGCTTTTAATACTAAACAAGCC
>JAHEYF010000046.1 GCA_023251755.1 Bacteroidota bacterium | reverse complement strand
CAGGCTTGCAGGCCCAATACAATAAAAAACAAATTGCAAAGCAGGGCAAATGTTTTTTTCCAAAAGAAAGAAGAACGCTTCCTGAGCCGGAAATAAATACAAACAAGCAGTGCAAACAGAATGATTAAGAAAGGGAGCAGATCAAAGCGGAAGGCAAAAAAACTGTATGCGAAAATGCCCAGAATAAAGGGAAGGAAAAAACGAAGAAAGGGAATTTGATTATAAAGAGACACGGGAGCTGTTTATCTTTCAAAAGTAAACAGATTATCGATGCAGACTTTAATTTTCTTTAAAAAAATTCATTTCCTTAATGTCAATCAAATGCACTTTTTGGTAATAAAAACTCAAAACATCTTTATACGAATAGCCGCTTTTTGTCATGCACATGGCGCCTTCCTGACACATTCCAATGCCATGCCCAAAACCACGGCCTTTAAAAATTAATGTGTCACCTTGTGGGTTGATGGAAAAAAAAGTAGACTTCAGTTGAAAGTCTGTTCTTACATTTTTTAAAGGAATTTTTAAACCTGCGTATTCAATATTGGATTTACGATGCTCCTGTTTAAAGTTGAGGGCAAAACTTTTGGCAAGGCTGTCTTCAACGGGGTATTTGTAACGGATTTTTAAATAGCTCAGCCAATCCTCGGTGGCCATTTTCCGTTCCCAGCGGGCATTGGGCATTTTTAAACAAAAACTGTCTTTTACCGAACGCAGGTAGGAGGTGCTTGTTCCCCATACGTCCTCCGAATTGGCGGTTTGCCCGCCGCTGTTGGAATGAAACACGGCGGATATTAACTGAAGGTCCTGATCGACAACGACCTGGCCTTTGGTAATTTTTACGGCTTCCAGGATATCGTGGTCGGTTGTTTTACCATAAAACACCTGGCAATGCACCTGGTCACAAAGGTTGTAACCATCGGCTACATGTTTTTGTATGTGCCCCAGGGCATAGGTGCGTGCAAGGATGGCCTGTACTTTGTAAAATTCAAGTGTCGATCTTTTTCCTGCTTCCGCTTCCGATACCCCGGCAATGTAATGGTCCATTTTTGTCTGGTTGACTAAACGAAGAATTTTTTCTTCTACGTTAACAGAAAGGTTGCCGTCGTAAAAGCGTGGTTTTTTATCGGGACTGAGGAGACGTAATTTGAACCCGTTTTCAATGTCGTCTGAGATTATTTTCAGGCTCTTACATCTTCCTAAATTATTTTCAGTTGTTTTTATTTCTATTGAATCGCCGGACCAGCTTATTTTTAAAAGCCCTTTGCTATCGAGTTTTAAAATTGTCCTGCCGTCGGCCTGTACCTCGTAAATACCATTGGTAGGGGCAAACATAAGGGCTGTTGCTTTTAGCTGGCTGTAAATACGGATTTTAATAATTTCGTCTGTTGAATAATAGGGAGTACCCGTTGACGGTGGGCTGGTCTTAGAAGCTGCTGTTTTTTTAGCCGGTTTGTTGTACTCTGCAAATGAAAAACAGACCATGAACAATAAAACAAGGGACGTTATGCGTATTATAATTTTCATGTGTTCTTATAGTGCTATAGTGGGTTTATTGTTTCATGCAAAGGCTTTGGTTGTTAACGAGATCACTCTTTGAACTTCGAACTTTGAACTTTGAACTTTTCATTCGTTAAGTACCCGTACATCAGTTCTGCCAGTCGTTTTGAAGCACCGCCCCCGCCGAGCATATTTTTTAGCAGATCGTATTCAGCCAGTAATTTTTTTCTTTCAATGGTGTTGTCTGTTACCTTTTTCAATTCCAGCTCCAGTGTTGTTTCGTTCATTTCTTCCTGCAAAAGTTCTTTTACTACTTCCCGGTTCATAATGAGGTTAACAAGTGAAAAGAATTTGATTTTAACTAAGCGCCTCCCTATCCAGATGGAAATGGGATTGGCTTTGTAACACACCACCTGTGGCACATTCAGCAAAGCGGCTTCAAGTGTTGAGGTCCCCGATTTAATAAGGCCGGAATGGGCGTGGTGGAGTATTTCATACGTCTTGTCAAATATAATTTTAACAGAAGGGTCGCGGGTAAACTCCTGGTAATAACTCAGTGGAAGTGAAGGTGCACCTGCAATTACAAATTCGTATTCCGGAAATTTGTCTACCACTCCCGTCATGATGGGCAGCATAGCGGCTATTTCCTGTTTGCGGCTTCCGGGTAAAATGGCAATAAGTGGTTTGCCGCTTAATTTATTTTCATTTACAAATTCGGTAAACGAAGTAATTTTGTTTGTTTCATTTTCCAGGGCGTCGAGCAGGGGATGGCCTGCAAAATCGACATGATAATGGTGTTTTTGATAAAAGGTCTGTTCAAAGGGTAATATCACAAACATTTTGTCTACTACGGCTTTGATTAATTTTACCCTCGATTCCTTCCAGGCCCAAACGGATGGAGATATGTAATAAAATACTTTAATGCCATGCCGGTGTGCATATTTTGCGATGCGCAGGTTAAAGCCGGGGTAATCGATGAGTATCAGTACATCGGGTTTAAATGCAAGCAGGTCTTTTTTACAAAAGTCAATGTTCTTTTTGATGGTGCGGATGTTCATCAATACTTCTGCAAAACCCATAAAGGCCAGGTCGCGGTAATGCTTTGCGATGGTAACACCCTGTTGCTGCATTAAATCCCCGCCCCAGCAACGCATGTTGGCTGAGTGATCGAGCTTTTTCAGTTCCCTGATGAGGTTGGAACCGTGTAAGTCGCCTGATGCTTCCCCGGAGATGATGTAGTATTTCATTTGTTGTGTTAAGCCAAAAGTAATAAGCCAAAAGCCAAAAAGCGATCCCGTTTACGAGTGATTCCTCTACGCAAGACCCGCACACTAATCAAAATTAAACGTATGTTCCACCTGAATTTTCAGGTATAAAATTAAAAAGCCGTATAAAATGGTGGCGAGTATAATGCCCTTGCCGCAACGGTACAGGTTTTTATTCATCAGTAAAAACAACAATCCCACGTTGGGAATGCAGCACAGGCTAATCACCGGGGACATTACTTTGCCCATCAGCAGGTATTGGTAAAAGCGGGGGATATAACCCATATAGCTGTATTCGAACAACCAGTATAAAAAAATAAAAAACTGTGGGCTAAGCAGTCCTATAAGTGTACCGATCCAAAACTTATCCCAGGTAAAAGGCTTAGTCATTTGCGAATTGGTTTTTTAAATCATTCATTGCAACAGTGGCCGTCATGTCGGCATGAATGGGCACTATACTGATGTAGCCGTTGTCGTTGGCCCATACGTCGGTGTCCTTTGCTTCGGGTTCCAGGTTTTTAAATTCCCCGGTAAGCCAGTAATAGGGTCTTCCATAAGGGTCGCTGCGTTCGTCAAATTCTTCTACCCACATCGAATCCGCCTGGCGGCATATTTTTATTCCTTTTATTTCATCTTCTTTTAGTTTGGGGATGTTGACGTTGAGGCAGACTCCTTTTTTTAAACTATTTTCGATGGTGTTTTTAATAATACGCTGAAGAAAAGGGCTGGCCTGTGTAAAATCGGCTTCGTGTGCATAATCGCACAGGGAAAAACCAATGGAAGGAATTCCTTCTACGGCGCCTTCTACAGCAGCGCTCATGGTACCCGAATAAATTACATTGATGGAAAGGTTGGAACCGTGGTTGATGCCCGATAAAATTAGGTCGGGCTTGCGGGGTACTAATTTATTAATGGCAATTTTTACACAATCAACCGGGGTCCCGCTACAGCTGTATTCATTCGTACCACCATAATAAGCTGTTTTGTGTACCCTTAAAGTAGAGTTGATGGTAATGGCATGCCCCATACCGCTTTGGGGTTTATCGGGGGCTACGATAAAAACATCTCCCAGTTGCCGGGCAATTGATACGAGGTGTGCAATACCGGGAGCGGTAATGCCATCGTCGTTGGTAATTAAAACAAGGGGCGCGGATTTCATAAGCTCTCAAAAATACCTGTTTAAAAGCGGTTTATTGGCGGTAGCCGCATTTTTCCATTAACAAGGCTTTGTTAAAACATTACAAGGCTTGTAAACAGGGCTGTTTGACCAAATTTCATCAGTTTTTGCAAAAAATAGTACGGCTTGTTTTTATATATTTGTATCTTCAATTGGAATTATCACAGCAGGGCTTCGTGTCAATAACAAAACAAGGACGTCAGGCTGTGGGATTTGCCTTTGCAATCAGTAATTTTTTAAGCATAGTTTTAATAATTAATTAATAACAACTTACTCAATCTATGAAAAAAGTGATTTTTACCCCGGAAGCTCCGGCTCCTATCGGCCCTTACAGCCAGGCAATTTTAGCGGGCGAAACCCTTTATGTTTCCGGACAAATTGCCCTTGACTTAAGTACAAAAAATTTAATAAAGGATTCGATTAAAAACGAAACCAAATTGGTGATGGAGCACCTGGGTGCTATATTAAAAGCGGCGGGTATGAGTTTTGACAATGTGGTGAAAACAAATATTTTTTTAAGTGATATGAATAACTTTGTGCAGGTCAACGAGGTGTACAGCTCTTACTTTACCAAAGACTTTCCTGCACGTGCCACCATCGAAGCGAGGCGTTTGCCTAAAGATGCCAATGTAGAGATAAGTCTGGAAGCGGTGAAGCTTTAAAAATTCTTAGGTATAAAAAAAGCCCGTTAATTTTCGTTAACGGGCTTTTTTTATGGAATTTTTTTATAAAATTACCAAATTGGTAACTTTTAGGTATATTTGTCGTAGAAAAACACCAGATGAATATCTATAACAGAAGTTCATTAATTGATTTTTATAGGAAACATGGAAATTCAAAGGTTCCATTAGAGGTTTGGTACGAAGATGTTGAAGCAAAGATTTGGAAAACGACAAATCAATTAAAGAACGATTATGGGGGAAATGTAAGTGTCCTGAAAAACAGTCGTGTCGTTTTTGATATAAAAGGGAATGATTATCGGTTAGTAGCAGCGATAAACTACGACAATGGATGGGTGTTTATTAAGTTTATTGGGACACATGCGGAATATGATAAAATTGATGCGAATACAATAGACCTGTATAAACCAAAAAAGAAAAATGCAATAACTGTTAAATAAATACGAGAAGAATGGAAATAGAGATCATAAAAAATAAGAAGCAGTATGAGCAGACTTTGCAACGCTTTGAAGAAGTGTTTTTTGCAAAAGCCAATACTAAAGAAGGAAAAGAAGCCCAGCTTCTTGCACTTGTGATAAAAGACTACGAAGATAAACACTATGCGATTGATGCACCTGATCCGGTTGAAGCAATACTATACCGAATGGAGCAAATGCAGCTTTCTAAAAAAGAACTGGGAGAAATATTGGGTTATACCAGTCGCGTAAGTGATATATTAAACCGTAAACGCAAACTGACTATTGAGATGATACGTAACCTGCACGAGAAGCTGAACATCCCTTTAAAATCACTTGTTCAAGCCTATTAATCCTCACCAGCAATTTTAACATAAAAAAGCCCGTTAATTTTCGTTAACGGGCTTTTGATTTTTTTCAGCTTAAAGTATAGCCCTGAACAATAAGAAGAGGCCGCCGGATAAGATGATTGTAACGGGAAGTGTAAGTACCCAGGCCAACAAAATATTTGTAATGGTACCACGTTGTAAGTTTTTTAATCCCTTTTTTGCAACCATGCTTCCCATAATACCTGAGCTTAACATGTGTGTAGTACTAACCGGCACCTTGTAAGCCGTTGCAACACCTATACCAATGGAGGCAACAATTTCGGCGGATGCGCCCTGGGCATAACTCATGTGCTGCTTTCCAATTTTTTCACCTATTGTTTTCACAATTCTTTTCCATCCAATCATGGTTCCAAAACCCAGGCAAATCGAAATCATTATGATGACCCAGGAAGGTGCAAATTCAACTAATTTCTTTGCCCCGTCAATTTCTTTTTTCAGGGTATTTGCATCTACTTTAGAAATGGCCACATTTTCACTTTTTAATAATTTTTCGGCCCCTTTGGTTATTTTTACAATGTCCTTGCGGATTTCAAATCGCTCTGCTGCTGCAATGTCTTCCGAATAAAGTTTGGCTCCGGTTATTTCAGCATAATGTTTGGCGTGTTTTTTAATGCTGTTAAAATTTTTGAATTCATCTTTCCCAAACTGGGTGGTATCGGTATTGGAAATTATTTTTTCAATTACCGCTACATTGGCATTCACCGCCTGTAAATTCACCTGCTTATCTAAGGAGTAGTAGGTTGGTAAGATGGCGATTAAAATCATCATGACTAAGCCTACCCCTTTTTGACCATCGTTTTGTCCATGAAAAAAACTCACCATTCCACAGGTTAACCACAGCAGCATACGTATCCAGATGGGTGGTTTTTTGCCGGGTACCGGCTCTTTGTAGAAGGAGTCGTGTTTTACAAAACGTTTAAAAATAAACATAATAACGATAGCGGCTACAAATCCTGCAAATGGCGAAATTAATAAGGCCCAACCTGTATCTTTTGCTTTGTCCCAGTTTACAGCACTACCTCCCACGTTGTCGGGTAAAAAGTAAAAGGCAAAACCAATACCTAAGATGGAACCAATTAATGTATGTGAGCTGGAGGCCGGTAATCCAAAATACCAGGTTCCTAAATTCCATACAATAGCCGATATTAATAAAGCAAGGATCATGGCAATTCCATGGTAAACATTGCTGTCCACCAAAACCTCCATGGGCAGTAAGTTTACAATACCCATTGCCACACCTATACCGCCGGTTAACACGCCAATAAAATTTAAAAAACCGCTGTACACCACAGCCACTGTTGGTTTTAAGCTATTGGTATAAATTACGGTGGCTACAGCATTGGCGGTATCGTGAAAGCCGTTTACAAATTCGAAGGTGCAGGCTAAGAGCAAACAAACTACCAGTAAAATCAAAATTCCCGTCGTCATATTTATTGTTTTTTATTTTTTATAAAAGTAGAGCATAAACCCACCAGTAATGTTAACTTAATGTTAAGTTTAAAAACGGTAGGTCATACGCAAAGTTAAAATATTGTCTTTAAGGTCTTTTGTAAACCCGCTTATTCCTGTGGTTCCGTCACCAGTAGTTTCGTTGGTAATGATGTTGTAGTGCAGCATAAACTTCACATGCGGATCAAGGTAATAGTTGTAGCCGATTCCTAATTGGGTGTATTTTATATCGGCGCCGGTAAAGGAGTTTTTACCTGTTCCGAGCATATCCTTTCCGCTAATTTTAGTGTTGGGGTCGTAGGCCTCAAATTTAACAAGTACTTCGTGTTTTGTTTTGGCAATGCGTTGAATAAAATAAGCATAAAAACCATTGAATTGGCGGATGTATATGGTGGTGGAACCGGGCAGGGTGCTTGGGCTTGCACTGCTGGTGGAGGTGCCGGGCTGTGTTCCCATTATGTACTCACCTCTGAGTGTAGTGGTTCCAACAGGCGTGCTGATACTGAAAAATGCTTCAACACCTGTATACACCCGTGGGGCAATTTTACCTTTGTAAGCAATAGTAGAAGTATCGGCAGCCTTCCAGTCGTTATAACCAGCTGCATTCGCAGCCAGGTCTTTATACACCTTGTTGCTTTGGCAGATGTAACCACCATTGTAATGCGAGGCGCCCAGGCCAATTTTTACCTTGTCGTTTTTAAAACCTCTGTAATAAGATAAGCGGCCAATAAAATCTTTTTGAAAATCAAACTCATTCACTCCTGTTGTTGGAAATGTATTGGCGGGATATCCTGCTGTGGTAGTGGTTCCTGGTACGTTCACACCCTGGCCGTTGTACATGCCCGCATCTATTCTTAAACCATGCAGTGGACTTTCGGCAGGTGCCAGGTAGGATAGTTTTGCCCCCAGGTCACGTTCGTTCGGCATCAATATTTGTGTATAACGCGAACGCTCAGGCGATTCGCGGTCTACAGAGGATTGTGCGATTTCGAATCCGAAAGGGCGGTTCATTACACCGGCCGTTAATGAAATTGATTTTAACCAGGGCTCGGTATACACTCCGTATATTTCAACCAGGTTCAGGCCCCTTTCGGTTCCGTTAATCTGCATTACATACTGGCTGTTTTTTTGATTGTAAGTAAATTTAACCCTGCCCCTTCTGATCATAAAACGCTTATCGGAGTTGGGGGCAAAATTTCCTCCGTCAAAATTGGCTACCCCGTTCGAGTCGGCCCATTGCATCTGAGCCTGTATCCAGCCACTTACTTTTATATTTTTTAAATTGTCCACATCGTGTTTAACTACATTCAGCAGTTTAGTTAAACTATCGTTGCTCAATGACTGATCGGCGTTCTGGGCCTGTGAAAATCCTAATGTTAATAAAAAGGAGGCTGTAAGTAAAGTTTTATTTATCATTCTGTGCATTTTATGTTTCTATAACGGCACAAAATTGTACATAAAAGGTTACTTAAATGTTAAGCAGACCAATCCTAATGTTAAGAAATTGTTAAGTTTATTTTAAAGTACGGGTTACGAAGTACGATTGACGAGGTACGAATAATCTACGAATACGAATTTTGTACGAATATACCAATGCAATTGTATACAGCAATAGCCACGAATGCACGAATGGGTTATGAAACATCCGGGCTCGCAATCCCCACATTTGTATATTCGTACAGATTTGTAATTAGTGGCACAAACTAAGAACTATTAACAAAGAACTCTTAACGATTGCGGAACGACTTTAATCAGAATTTCTTCCGGCATAGTGTCCGGCTCCCCGTCGTAATGAACGGCGCCTGCTTTAGGGCGAAGCAGTTTTATTTCTGTGGTGGTAAAAGTTTCAATGTATTGAGAGGTTTCGGCCTTGCCCTGAAATATTTTTAAGGCCATGGGTGCTGCGGCCAATAGGGGGAAGGGGCGCAACACCACCACGTGTAGCAAACCATCGTTCATTTTGGCTGCGGGGGCAATGTAAAAATCGTTACCGTATTGTCCGGCATTGGCAAAGGTGATTAAGAATGCACTGCGGTTGATGGTTGTATTATTAAAGCTTAAAGAGTATTGTTGTGGTTTGTAGCCAAACAATTCGCGGAACGTAATTTTAGTGTATGTCCAAAATCCCCTTTTGGTGCTTGTTGCAAACAATCCCCCTATCAGGGCATCGAAGCCGATGCCCGAAGTGCAGAAAAAAGGTTTGTCGTTTATCAGGCCACTGTCGATGGTGCGTATACTTCCTGTTTCAATCCGTTGAATGGCCTCAATAGAATTGAGCGGAATGCCAAGGCTTCGTGCAAGGCCATTGCCTGAGCCGAAAGGAATAATGCCCAGGGCCACATTGCTGTGGTTCACTGTTTTGGCCACTTCGTTTACTGTACCATCACCACCAACGGCCACTGCAATGGTAAAATTTTCGTTCAGTACTTTTTGTTGAATGCTTTCGAAATTGTTTTTGTTGTCCCATATTAAAATCTCCGATTCAATGTCTTTTGAAAAATTGGAGCGGATGAGTTGCGGAATGTCAATTTTCTTTTTGACTCCGGCTTTAGGATTAACAATAAAAGCGACTTTTTTCATAAAGGCAAAAATACAATTATAAGTTTAAAAAGTTTTATAGTTCATGGGTTTACCCGCTCAGGTAGTTGATATGAATCGTGGGGAAACAAATGAACGGATAACACAAATTTATCCCATGGCTTCCCTCACTTGTCCACTGCTGCCCGAAGGGGCGGCATCATGAACACTGTTTAATACATGGGTTATTTCCTTATAAATAGTTTCGGCGCTGTTGGTGGCCCATCGCTTAAAGTTGTTGTTTTCATAGGCTGCAACTTCGGTGTATTGAACAAGCTTGTTTATGTTGAACCAGCTGTCGTAAATTCCCGCACCGGCATCAAAAGCATCGCGTGCATTGCAAAACTGCTCATAATGCCCTTCTACAGGCACCATTAAAACAGGTTTACCCAAATACATGGCCTCGCAAATAGATTCGAATCCGGCTGTAGAAACAAGGCCCCTGGCCTCCGACATTTTTTCGAGGAATTCCTTATCACTAATCTGGTGCATCCCAAAATTTTCGTGCTCGTAATTTATTTTACCCTCTATTTTTTTAACGTCGGCAAAGCAATGCAATTCAATGTGTGTATTGTTTTTGTGCCACTTAATAATATCGGCCATGTAACCGCCATTTACGAGGTATACCAGGTAAAAATTTTTCTTCTCTGTTTTCAGGCTCAGCACTTCATTGCGCAACAGGGGAGGAACCACAACTACGTTCTCTTTTGTTTTTACCTGCTTTAACGGATATAATGAAAGCGCCAGCCGTTTTTTAGAACCGGCAGATGTAAGGCGGGTATAAAGGTAAACGGACCATCTGTCGGCCAAATGGCCTTTAGGAAAAACAAAATCGGGATGAAGGTAAATGTACTGATGCGCAATACTCACCATTGGTATTTTACATTTATTCAGTGAATAATAAAGTCCGATCAGCACATCGTAAAAATTAATTACCAGGTCGGGCTTGTGTTCTTCCAGCAATAAACGTATCAGTCGCAAACTGTTGTGGTAAGTGTTTAAATTGCTGATGCTCTGAATGAGCGTGGGGACAACCTTTATCGACTTGTTGTTTTTGTCGGTTACAAAATTGGGTGTCCTTAACTTTACTATAGGCGCTTTTATCCGTTCAAAGAAAAAAGCCGGTGTTGTATTGATACCACCTGAGCCAATAACCACAGCGCTTATCCGGTGCCCTTTTTTAATCAATGTATCGTACATGCTGATGGCCTGTGTCATGTGCCCACGGCCTTCGCCCTGCACAAAAAAAATAATTTTTTTCACCGGGTTATTCATGAGTCTGTTTTTTAAATGTTACCAAAAGCCACACGCGGTGAGATGATACCCGGTGTTTTCATTTCTTTTACTTCTGCTTCATTTTTTATTCCTGTTTGCTCTTTCAGCCAGTCGGAATAATACACCACCTTCCAGTTGCCTTCAAAGTCTTCAGTTAATGCGCTCATGGTTTCTACCCAGTCGCCGGAGTTGAGGTAATGCACACCATCAATGTATTTATTGGCAGGCTGATGAATGTGACCGCAGATGATACCATCACAATTGCGGTTTTGAGCCACTTTTACCAGTTGGGTTTCGTAATCACCTACAAATGAAACAGCTGATTTTACTTTGGCTTTTATTGCCTGCGATAAAGAATAATAAGACAGGCCACGTTTTGCCCGGTAAGTATTGTAATGCCGGTTGATCCACAATAAAATGGTGTAACCTATATCGCCCAGCTTGGCAATCCATTTTAATTTACTGGTTACCGAATCAAATAAATCGCCGTGAACAATAAAATATTTTTTATCTCCGCTTTCATGTATATAATATTTATCGATCGAGAAGTTGCCGAGATGAAATGGAAGTATCTCATCTAAAAAATCATCGTGGTTGCCACGCAGGTAAATTACTTTACATTTCCGTTTGGAAACATAATTGAGGATAAGCTTAAAAAAACGCGTGTGCTTTTTTTTCCATTTGCCTGAGCGCTGCAGCTGCCACCCGTCGATGATGTCGCCATTCATAATGAGCGTTTCGCAGGTGTTGTATTTCAGAAACCTTACTACCTCTTTTGCTTTTGTGCTCTGTGCCCCTAAATGTAAGTCTGAAATAACGATCGTTCTAAAATGTGTATTCATGCTGATTGGGTTTTACAAATATTCATGAATCAACATTAATGAATGATGAAGGCTGGTTTAAAAAGTCTTTATGATTAAGCGCATTTAACCTTAAATAAGAAAGCAGAATAAAATGAAATTGTTACGAGGCAGTTACGGCGATATCATCATACACGGAAATCACTCATTATAAAAGTAGCTTCATCAAACTGTAACAAAAGTGTGGAAAGGCTTGCCTACTGAGCTTTCGTGGCAGCAAATTTTTAAATGGTTTTTGATAAAACTGTACATGTTATACGATTTGCATACATCTATTTTTATTGTCCGGAAATTAAAACTCTGACCAAACAAAAAAGTTTATTGAAACAAACCGGTTTACAAATGCATAAACAAAAATCAGACGAACAGCAAGGGACATTACGGTTTTATTAAGAATGAGATCAAAATGTAAACTCTTTACAATCCGATCGTAAATTATTTTACCAGGTAATATTAATTCTTCGGGCTCTCTGCGGAGGGTAATTAAAAGGAAGAATAAAATTAATTCATTGATACTAAATTTTTTGAACGAATACAATCTTACCTGGTACCGGAATTAACATAGAACTAAATCGAATCAGATTGCAAAACAGTTCATTTTGTAAGCTATTTGAATGTAGCTTTACACGAATTTTTTACCTATACACCACACAACCTACTATGAAAAAAAAGTTATCGCTTATTCTTTTTAGCCTGTTTATTTGTGTTTTGCCTGGCCGGTCACAAACCATTTATCCTTATTTGCAAACTGCAAGCCCTACCTCTATTTACATTACCTGGAAAACAAGTTCCAACACACAGTCTTTAATACAGTACGGCTTAACCCCGGGAAATTTGAACATGACCGCCAACGGAGGGAACCAGGTATGGACAGATGCCGGTTATTCCAACAATTATTATTACCATACAGTAAAACTTACCGGTCTTAGCCCGAATACAAAATATTATTATAAGGCCATTACCGGAACTCAGACATCGGCTGTATGTAGTTTTAAGACCCTGCCCAATCCGGGTGCTGCTGCGGTAAACGGACACATTCGTTTTTTAATTATGGGCGACAACCAAATCAAAGCTGAGCCCCGTTTCGACTCATTAATGTCGGCTGCCAAAAGAAAAATAGCACAGAAATACGGAAGCAATGATCCCTGCGACAATGTGAGTTTAATATTTAATGTAGGCGACCAGGTAGATGTGGGAACACTCGACCACTACGAAAATGTACACTTCGGAAAATCAAAAACCCTTTCGCCTTACCTGCCCATACAAACTACTGTAGGTAATCATGAGTTGTATGGAACTTTACAGTTAAACGCTTATTACAATCACTTTTATTACGACAGTATTAAGTACAAAAACATTTCTTCGGGTAATGAGAACTATTATGCCTACCAGGCAGGTAATGTCCTGTTCATCAGCTTTACCACTGAGCATTCAACCGCTAACACAACTCAGTTCAGCTGGTTGCAACAGGTAATAACAGCTGCCAATGCTGACCCTACAGTAGAATGGATCATCTCATTGGGACACCGCCCCTACCAGGCCGAACAGTATGTAGGCGATATATCTGCGTGGATACGAAACACAGCTGTTCCCTATATGATTACCTCACCCAAATATTTGCTGCACATTGGTGCGCATCATCACTTATACGCCCGCGGGCAGTTAAAAGAAAACCCGGTGTACAATGTTATTTCGGGTGGCACGGCCTGGGACCAGTATTGGGGCATGGCACAGGAGCAGGACATGGACGATGTACAAAAAACAATTTCAAACTGGATCTACAACATTATTGATATAGACGTTACCAACCATAAAGTGGATGTAGAAAGTTATTCGATTGGTTCAGTCTACAAATGGAAAAACAATGCCCTGATGGATAAATTCCACCGGTATAAAAATCAGACTGGCCCTGCACAACCTGCTATTACAACCAGTATCACCGATTCTATTCAGCTGCCTTATACCATCAACAGTTCCGCATTCAGTTCTTCTGCCGGTGAATTGCTTAACTCCAGCGACTTTCAGGTATCACAATCCAAATCCTTTTCAACTATCGAAAAAGAGGCGTACCGCGATTATGAGGACCTGTTTGGTGCGGCAGGTGCCCCGGACACTTCAACCGACGTGAACCTGGGTGTGAACATTCTGGCTTTTAACATGCCTTCGGGTTATCTGCCGAATGGTAAACATTATGTGCGTGTGCGTCACCGCGACAGGAACCTGGAATGGTCAACCTGGTCGGTAATTGACTCGTTTATTGTATACAACAGCGTGGTCGGTAACCCAATAATAACTACCAACAAGTATGCTTACGAATTAAGCGATACCATTAAAGTAAGTTACAGTAATGGTCCCGGCCTTGCTACCGACTGGATAGGTATTTACAAAAAAGGTGATACCCCGGGCAGCGTCGGCTCAACCAAATGGAGTTATGTAACGGGTGCCAGTGGCTTGCTTAAATTTACAGGCATTGCAACAGCCGGTGAATATTTTATTGCCTTTTTTACCAATGACACTTATACTGAAATTGCAACAAGGGATACAATTTATGTAGGCGCAATACCACTGGTAACAACCAACCAGCTCCACTACAATGTGGGCGATACTGTAAAAGTGAATTATACCAATGCCCCCGGCTTTGCAAACGACTGGCTGGGAATTTATAAAATAGGAAATATACCCGGCGGCCCCGCTTCAACCCAGTGGGCTTATGTAACAGGAAACAGCGGAACAAAACCATTCCCCGGCTTGCCCAAAGGCTATTACTTCGTAAACTATTTTATTAAGGGTAGTTACATACAACCCGGACTTTGTGCTTTCTTTTCGGTGGGCGATACCATTGCACAGTTAAGTACCGACAAGTCGATTTACAACCTTAACGAATACATAACAGCTACCTGGGCAGACGGGCCGGGTATAGTGAAGGACTGGTTGGGTTTTTACCATGCAGGTGATAATCCGAACATTGACCCCTTGGTGACTTATACTTATTTTGGTGGTGTACCCAGCGGAACCAAAGTAATTCAGGATACTGTTTTACCTCCGGTCCCGGGTAATTATTTTATTGTAATGTTTACCAATGATTCCTACAACGAGGTATCGAACCGTGTATACTTTACCATTGTAGATACTACAACCATTGGGCTTAATAATGTAAGCGGTGATGGCGATATAAAGTTGTACCCTAACCCTGCCTCAAAGGACGGTAACACTATTATAGAATCGAAATACCCGATTGATAAATTAGAATTTTTGGATCAGAATGGAAGAACGGTATTTGTATCACACAACCTGGCCGCTAAAAACTTTTCGCTGGTTAACCACGATTTGCCTGCCGGAATTTATTATGTAAAAATATACCAGGACAACAGAAAAGTGCATACGTATAAGCTGGTGGTGGGGAATTAGGGATAAGTTAAAAGTCAAAAAAGTGAGAGAGTGAGAATGTTAGAAAGTAAGAAAGAAATGATTCTGGTAAGGATCAACCCTCTGCGTTTTCATCAGCGTTGCTCTGCGGGAAATAAATCAAAAAGTAAGAGTATGAACTCGATTACGATTAAATCCCTTGTAAAATTTTGGGTAGTGTTTGTGTATTTATGTTTGGTTTCCTTCACAAACAGGCATCCTTTAAAAATGTCGTCTATTCATATTGCTTACGATATTAAAAGCAAAACACTAACTGTTGAGACACATTTTTTTGCCGATGATTTTCAGAAATGTGTGAACCAGGAACTGAACCAGCGTTACAATATTATTCAGTATTACGATAAACCAGATGTGCAACAGGCTGTTGACGGTTTTACGGCGAAGTTTTTAAAACTCAATTTAAACGGAACAGCGCTTACACTCAGGTGCAACAAAGCACAATACAATGCCGATGCTAATTTGTTTACCTTTTTTTATCAGTTTCAACAGGCAACATTACAAAAGAAAAACATACTTGAAATAAGCAACCAATTATTTCTGAATTATTTTAATGACCAGAAAAACATTGTTATTCTTAACCTGCCTGGCCTTAGTGGTAAACTAATTTCCTTTGACAAGGAATACAAGGCCGAAAGTGTAATTTTTTAATAGTTTAAGCGTTTGCCTGTTGAGCAAATACTTCTGAACGTTTACACGAATGAACAAGTAAACTATATAATGACTGCCTGCGGATATTTTTGTTTCCACATTTTTAACGCTTCCTTCGAACGGACGGTGATAATGGTTCTGTAATCAATCCTGAGTTTTATAAGCTGACCTTCCGGGGTTTTAATTTTTGAATTTTTCATGGTTTAATATTTTACTATATAACCCGAAAAGTAAATGGAAATTGTGTGGAATGGGATTAATTAACAAAACTTAACAGGGAGCCTTAAATGTTCAATAGTTTATTCGTTCAACAGTTCTTATACAGACTGCTCATGAAATACCCCTGCGGGCGCTGGCAGGAGCTTCGCACCCGTGGGTATATTTAATTCACTTTAATAAAAAAGTATACAGCCACATTTTTTGGCCTTGTTTCGGTTCCGCCATAACCATCCATTATAATACTCACATTGTGGGCGCCGTATTGCGGATCGGAGTTCATTTTCTGCGAACCGTTGTCCACATCGCGGGTGCCGTTGCTTCCCGAAACACTTCCCTGAATAATACCCCTGGCCGGATGGTTGTGCAGGCGTACCTGGTCATCCTGGTATTCCAACACCTTTCTGTGGTGTGCCTCCCCATCAGCATCCGATGTTTCGGGGTTGTAACCCGGTTCTCCAGTAGCAGCAATATGGTTGAGGCCGCGCAGGAATTTACCCCTTAAATCGGGGGCTAAAACCAGGGCAGGAATGGCGTCGTGTAAAGCAGAATGTGCTATTGAGCGCCCGTCGCAGGGGGCATAGCTGGCTGATTTGGGATGTTCTGCCGTATTGGGCACCTCGCCAAGCAAGGTGCAAAGCTGTTCGTAAGATAATACCAAGGAAATGATAGTCCCCAGTACCTGGTTTGAATTGGGCATTTTTATTGGATGAATGTTTTGCTTACTCTGTTCAGTTTTCAGCTTCCCTGTTGTGTACAAAACAAAGAAAGCAAATAAGTTTTATAATTTGAGGGGGAATGCAAAAAATAAGAGCCGGACACCTCCCAAAAAATACCACTCACAACCAAAAGCCATTTATACAGGCTGCCAGATCGGGGGTGAACGCATGGGCATCGCACCCTCACCCCGGCCCTCTCCCGCGGGGAGAGGGTGTGTGGCTCACCCTACCATTTTTAAACAACAAGTAGATCGTCTATCTCTCGCATTGTACATTCAGCACCCGGAGGGTATTCCCTTCTCTGCCAGTGTTGTATTTCACAGCCCCAATTCACACAACTGATAGATGGTTAAACTCCCCGCTTTCCCTATTTACCCTACGGAGGAGTTCCCCTCTCCTATGTTGTATTTCACAGCCCAAATTCACACAACCGATAGATAGTTAAGCTCCTCGCTTTCCCTATTTACCCTACGGAGGAGTTCCCCTCTCCTATGTTGTATTTCACAGCCCAAATTCACACAACCGATAGATAGTTAAACTCCCCGCTTTCCCTATTTATCCTACGGAGGAGTTCCCCTCTCCTACAGGAGAGGGGTTAGGGGTGAGGGTGCGTTGGCCCCACCCAACCCACCCCAACAAATAAATTTTCCCACCCCCCGTGATATTTCATTCCCCTTTGCGAATAATAGCTTAAACGTTTAACCTAATTATTTACAAAATGAAAAAACACAGCCTTGTAATATACACCACCATCCTTATTTTAGTCGGTGCATCATGTGCCAAAGCACAAATTCAGACAAATAAAACCGCAGGTCAAGATACACCGGAATCCCCATTGTTTCCTATGAGCTGGGAGCTTCAGTTGGGTGCCAGCTATATCACCAATACAAATTTATCGGTCAATAAACCCTTGTCTAACAGCCAGACATTAAGTGGAAGTTTTTATACCTTCATCAGTATTGCTATGGGCAAAAAAAGAAACGAGCACAGCGTACAGGGCTTTAGTATAAGACCCGGAATTGGAGCCAGTATTAATACATTCGGGCTCAATAAGATTTTGGAAAACAAGGCTGGTCAGTCTGTATTCACTAATTTTATGGCCGATACAAAATATGCTTACAGTTACCTGCAACAGGTGTTTGTGGATGTTCCCCTGAGTATTGCATATAGCACGGCTTCAACAAACAACAAAAGGCATCACGAGTTTGCCGCTGGAGGCACAATAGGATACATGGTTTATAAAGAGAGCTGCTTTTTAGTACTGAACCCGGATGGTTACACCGTAAAGTCGTTTACCGATATTAAAAACCTTAACCCGCTTCGCTATGGTGTAAATGGTAAAATTACCTCCGTAAAGCAAAGGCCTGGTGCAAAGTGTGGGTTCACTTCATCGCTGAGCGCCACGTATTATTTTTCCGAATTGTTTATGCCCGCTAACAACACACCTACCAAAAGTTTTTCGGTTATGCTGGGTATAGGTTTTTTTATTGATAAATAACCCGAATAGTTTATTTTTGTATACGGTATTGTTCCATAATTCTGTATCTGCCACCAGGGCTTTACCTTCCTGCCTGTGCCCAAAATCATTTACATGACAATTATCAGTTTATTACATGATGATTTTCATATCCTGTTTTTTTCCTTTGCCCGAAATTGCATCCTATAAAATAATAAACCCTCAACCTCAAATTCTAATCAGATGGCAATGATTGTTTCCGGTTTAGAATGTTGGGATTAAAATTTAGAATTTACCACCATGAAAGCAAAAACAATTTTAGACCTGCTCAATTTGTCTTCGAACATTTATTTAATTGCCCGCGATAAAGAGCTGATTGAAAAGATAGCCAGCCTGAGCGAAAAAGGGAAAGAAAAAATCAGGGACTTAAAGGAAGAATTTTATGAAGGTGAAGACGAAGGTCAGTTCATGAACAAACTTATGCTAAAACTAAATGAAGCCAAACAGGAATTAGAAACAAAGATAGAAGAAGTGGCGGCCACTGTGTACAAAAAAATGAACATAGCACACACCGATGATGTTCAAAGACTAAATGAAAATATGGAGCAGCTGCGCAGGGACCTTGCCCTCATTGAAGCCCGTATCAGCCGTTTCGAAACCCCGCCTTCAAATACCTATTAATGGGACTCTTATCGAACATCGGACAGAAGTTTAAGCGCATCAGGCGCTACAACCAAATTATAAGCGTATTGATAAAATACGGTTTCGAAGACCTGGCGGCTTATATGGAAGAGAAAAAGAAGTTGCGCTTCCTGAAAAAGCTGATTCCTAAAAGCACCTATGAAGACGCCATCCATTTAAGTAAATGGGAAAAAATGCGTTTGGTTTGCGAAGAACTGGGCCCCACCTTTGTTAAATTCGGGCAAATACTCAGCAACCGCCCCGACCTGCTTCCGGCAGACTTAATTACAGAGCTTGAAAAACTACAGGACAGTGTGCCCGCATTGCCAGGTCATATTGCCCGGCAGGTGATAGAGGAAGAATTAAAAAAAGCGACAGCAGACTTGTTTGCCTACTTCGAGCCAGAAGCCTTTGCCTCTGCCTCCATGGCCCAGGTTCACCGCGCCACTTTAAAAACAGGCGAAAAAGTAGTAATAAAAATCCAACGGCCCGGAATTAAACAGGTAATTGATTCAGATATAAAAGCCATGTTGTACATGGCAGACTTGTTTAGCAAACGCATCCCCTCGCTTAAAAGCTTTGACCCTGTTGGCCTGATAAAAAACTTTGAAACCAGTATAACACAGGAGCTGGATTTTATACACGAGTCGGTAAACGTGCAACGCTTTCACGCTAATTTTTTATCCGACGAAAGCAACAAAGGCTATATTCATTCTCCTAAAGTCTTCCGCGATTATAGCACTTCAAAAATTCTTACATTAGAATTTATCGATGGAATTAAAATATCTCACCACGATAAATTACTGGGCAATGGTTTAGACCGCAAACTAATCGCCAAACGTTTAGCCGTGTCCTATTTTAAGCAGATTTTTAATTATGGGTTTTTTCATGCCGACCCTCACCCGGGTAACCTGCTGGTGATGCCCGGCAATGTAATTTGTTACCTCGATTACGGGATGATGGGAAGCATATTAAAAAAGGACATCGTGCAATTGGGTTCACTTTTTACCGCTATGCATTCCAAAGACGTAAAAAAAATAATCACGGCCCTTCAGCGTTTGTCGGATAATACAGTCATACGCAACCAGCGTGGCCTCGAAACAGACATCAATGAATTTGTGCAGAATTATGGTGTACAAAGTATCCATCAGCAGGAAATGAGCACAGTGTTGCTAACATTAAAAGATATTATTGTGAAGCACAACTTAAAAGTACCCACCCACTTTTTTCTATTGGCCCGCTCTATGTTCACCATCGAAGCCGTCATCCGCAACCTGGACCCTGAACTGGATCTGATGAAAGAGGTCAGGCCTTTCCTGATCCGCACCATTGCCCGAAATTACAATCCGCTTCAGTTTGCCAAACGGGTGTTCAATTCAGTTTACGAAATGGGGATGTACATGGAAGAGTTTCCGCGCGACTTAAAAAACGCGATACGGAAAATCAACAGCGGCGAAGTAAAAGTAGACCTCCACCACAAAGGCATTGACCCGCTTATACATACCATTAACAGGGTAAGCAAACAAATGATTACCGCTGTAATAATGGCCGCACTTATTATTGGTTCGGCTTTGCTGATTACGGATAAAATTCCTCCCTTGTGGAAACAAACTTCTGCCTGGGGAATTACCGGATTTATACTGGCGGCCTTATTAGCTATAGGAATGATAAAGGATTTCCGAAAAGGCGACCACGATGAATGGTCGGGTTGGGAGGAGTAAATGGGTTTTTATAATGAACCACCCTTTTAAATTTTGACTTATTACTTTTAACTTAAATATACCTATTGCACGTTAATACTCCCTTGTTCGGCAGGAATATTGGAATGATAGGGGCAAAAAAAGCTATAATTGCCCGGAGCGCTAAATGTATACGTAAAATTATCACCACTGCTTATTTTACCACTGCTGAACAAGCCACTGCTGTTTTTAACCCAATGGTCTGCATTGTCTTTATTGGTAAATGTAATTGTTGTACCCACCGGAACACTTAAGGTTGAAGGGTTAAAACTTTTGTATTGCAGCCATATTTCATTTTGTGCCGGCGAACCTTTAGGCGCTTTGGTGCAGTTAAGAAGTACTGCAAGGCACATTATTAATAAAAGAAAGGAAAGTTTTTTCATGATGATCGTACTAAAATGATTTTATGTATTTAGTAGCAGGTAGCAAGTATCAGGTGGCGGGTACTGCTTACGACTTGCTACTTATTACCTGATACTCCTATCTCGTCCAGACTCTTCCTGTATTCCGTTTTTATGTTCGCTATAATTTCTTCGCAGGAAATAATATCATTGATCAATTCCACCGATTTACCCGCACACCAAAGCTGCTGGTAATTGTTAGGGAGTACAGATTGTTCTAATTTTTTCATACCCCGCACCTGTACAAATATTTTAAACCATTTTTTTATTTTAGGATTGTTGGCCATAAATTTTTCTACCCAGTTTTGATCGTAGCCTAATTTTTTTGCAGTAGGTGTATTAATAATCGTACATGGCGAACCCGACAATTTAGTCGTCATTACAATATCATCCATCTCCGACTTAACAATCGCATTTTTATAATCATCACTCACCTTGCATTCAGTACTTGCAATAAAGCGCGTACCGATCGAAACCCCTTCGGCGCCCAATACCTGTACCGATAACAAACCTTTGCCATTTGTAATTCCACCGGCTGCTACAACAGGTTTGTCCGGAAAATTTTCTTTTAAAGCGGGCACTAATATTTGTAAAGGATTGGGTCCTGCGTGTCCACCTGCCCCTTGCCCAACGGCAATAAAACCATCGCAGTTGTTGTCGTAACATTTTTTAGCGTGCTCAATATTCGTTACATCACAAAACACCTTTGCCCCGTATTTATGTGCTGCCTCCACCACTTCTTTGGGGTTGCCCAGCGATGTAATATAAAAAGGAACTTTTTTATTGATACAACTGGCTAAATGTTTTTTTAAATAAATATTCGATTGCTGAACAATAAGATTGATACCATAACTGCCTTGCGTGTTTTTATCCGAGTATGCATTGAGCTGATCCAGCAAGGCATCCAGCTCGCCTTCTTTCCGGTAATTCAAACTGGGGAAAGTAGCCATTATCCCGGCACGCATACCGGCCTCCAGCATGGCCTGGTTGCTCACCAAAAACATAGGTGCCATAATAACCGGAAAATCAATTTTCAGCATCTCCTCCATTTTTTTTCCTAAAGCAGTCATATTTTTTGGTTTACTTACAAATATATGTTATTTTAAAGCAAGCAACTATGGCTAAGTTAAAAGTTAAAAGCCAAAAAGTGAGAGAGTGAGAATGTTAGAGAGTGAGAAAGAGAGAAGAACCACTGTGGAACTCTGCGTTTTAATCAGCGCTTCTCCGCGAGAAATAAGCCAGGAGTAAAATAACATTACGGATATTTATGTGTGTACCCGTGTTTATAAGCGTCATAGAAATTTAACCTGGCGTTTCAAACAGAACAGGTATTATTTTTTTGAAAAAGTTTTAAAACTTCAAAAAAATACTTACTTTCAATAACAGTATACAGACATTGCAAAACCCGGTTATGGAAAATTTTAGGTTATTTGATTTGCTTCACAATTTAAAGAAGTTTCCTTTAAAGGACGATGCCCTTGCTGCTAAGGAAAATGGAAGCTGGCACAAATACAGTACCCTGGAGTATATTGATACTGTAAATTACCTGAGCTATGCATTTATAAACATTGGTATTCAGCCCGGCGATAAAATCGGACTTATTGCCAACAACCGCCCCGAATGGAATTTTGTAGATTTTGCCTGCCAGCAAACAGGTGCCGTTAGCGCCCCTTTATACCCCACCATTAGCGACAACGATTTAAAATACGTAATTAAGGACGCCGGTATAAAATACTTTTTTGTAGCCAACGAGGCTTTATACAACAAAGTTAAAGCCTGCTCCGAAGGAAGTTCAATTCAGGAGATTTACTCTTTTTCAAAAGGACCCGGGCAAAATTTAGAGCACTTGATTGCCAATGGGAAAGCACATCCACAGGAAAAAAAGCTGGAAGAAATAAAAGCCGGAATAAAAAATACTGACCTGGCTACCCTCATTTACACCTCTGGTACCACGGGCAATCCCAAAGGTGTAATGCTTTCACATAAAAACTTCATCAGCAATGTTATCGCTACACAGTGCCTTAGTCCGTTTGAACACCACTGGAGGGCATTGAGTTTTTTGCCACTTAATCATGTGTACGAAAGGATGCTTTGCTACCTCTATCTTACCAACTGCGTATCGGTATACTATGCCGAAAGTCTCGAAACCATTGGGGATAATTTAAAAGAAGTTAAACCGGAGATGTTTGTTACTGTTCCCCGTCTGCTCGAAAAAGTATACGAAAAAATTGTGGCCACCGGCAGCAAACTCACAGGCTTGAAAAAAACTTTGTTCTTCTGGGCCTTAAAATTAGGACTGCGTTATGAACAGGGTGGAGTGAATGGCTGGTGGTATGAATTGCAGTTAAAGCTGGCCAATAAGTTAATTTTCAGTAAATGGCGCGCTGCCCTGGGAGGAAATGTTGTGAATATTGTATCGGGCGGTGCTGCCCTGCAACCCCGTCTGGCACGTGTATTTCTGGCGGCTCAAATAAAAGTACTCGAAGGTTACGGTTTAACCGAAACATCGCCGGTGATAGCTGTAAACAGTTTCGATTGCATCAGAATAGGAACAGTGGGCAGGGTAATAGACAAGGTGCAGGTTAAATTAGCCGAAGACGGAGAGATTTATGTGAAAGGTGATAACGTGATGATGGGCTATTACAAACAACCCGAATTAACAAAAGAAGCGATTGATGCTGAAGGATGGTTCCATACGGGAGACATTGGTATGTTTGAAGAGGGGAAATATTTAAAAATAGTAGACCGTAAAAAAGAAATTTTTAAAACATCGGGTGGAAAATATGTAACCCCCCAGCTTATCGAAAACAAATTAAAAGAAAGCCGTTTTATTGAACAGGTAATGGTAATTGGTGAAAACGAAAAATTCCCTTCGGCCTTTATTGTACCCGCCTTTGCCACGGTTAAAGAATGGTGCCTGAAACAAAACATCAATTGTACTACCAACGAGGAAATCATTCAGCACCCCGAAGTAAAAAAACTGATTATGCAGGAAGTTGAAAAAGCAAATGAAGGCCTGGCACAATACGAAAAAATAAAAAGGGCGGAATTGCTTCCCAACGAATGGAGTGTAGACAAAGGTGAATTAACACCCAAGCTCTCTTTAAAACGAAAAGTAATTTTAGCGGCTAACCAGCAAGTGTATTTGAAGATTTATCCTCCGTCGGAGTTGATATAGATTTGAGTATTGAGATGTGAGATATTAGACGGGTGGGATAAGTTGCAGGTGTTTTTAGAAATTAAGATTTAGAATTTAAAGTTCAAGATATGAAAAGAAGTATTCAAAAAATAGCAGTATTGGGTTCAGGTGTAATGGGTTCGCGCATTGCCTGTCACTTTGCCAATATTGGTTGCGAGGTTTTGTTATTAGACATTGTTCCTAAAGAACCCAACGATGCCGAAAAAGCAAAAAAACTGAGCATAGAAAGTAAAGCTGTGAGAAACCGCATTGCCAACGATGCCCTGCAATTTGCTTTAAAATCAAACCCCTCGCCGGTTTATAAAAAACAATTTGCTTCCCGTATTTCCATCGGCAACTTTGAAGACGATATGCCTAAAATTGCCAATTGCGATTGGGTAATTGAAGTGGTAATCGAAAACCTCGACATTAAAAAGAAGGTATTTGAAAATGTGGAAAAATTCCGAAAGTCCGGAAGCCTTATTACCTCTAACACTTCGGGTATACCCATTCATTTAATGACAGATGGACGTTCGGATGATTTTAAAAAACATTTTTGCGGCACTCACTTTTTTAACCCGCCCCGTTATCTGAAATTATTAGAGATCATTCCTACCACGCATACCGATGCGGAAGTGGTTGATTTTTTAATGCATTATGGTGAGCAGTTCCTCGGCAAAACAACCGTGTTGTGTAAAGACACGCCTGCCTTTATCGCCAACCGCGTTGGAGTGTTCGGTATCATGTCCCTGTTTCACATTGTAGAGAAAATGGGACTTACCGTTGAAGAGGTAGACAAATTAACCGGGCCTGTGTTGGGCCGCCCTAAATCAGCTACCTTCCGCACCTGCGACGTGGTAGGTTTAGATACACTGGTACTGGTAGCAAACGGATTAAAACAAAGTTGTCCCAATGATGAAGCAAAAGACCTGTTTATACTACCAGAGTATTTGAAAAAAATGGTAGACAATAAATGGTTTGGCGATAAAACCGGACAGGGTTTTTATAAAAAAGTAAAAGGCAAAGATGGTAAGTCTGAAATACAGGCCCTCGATTTAAAAACCTTGGAATACAAGCCCTCACAAAAAGTAAAGTTCGCTACGCTTGAATTAACCAAACCCATTGATAATTTAAAAGAACGGGTAAAAGTACTGGTAACAGGTAAAGACAAAGCGGGAGAGTTTTATAGGGCCATATTCGCCGGATTATTTGAATACGTGTCTAACCGCATTCCGGAAATTTCGGATGAGTTGTATAAAATAGATGACGCCTTAAAAGCCGGCTTTGGCTGGGACATTGGCCCCTTTGAATACTGGGATGCCATTGGCGCTAAAGAAGCTGTTACCATGATGGAACAGGCCGGGCACAAACCAGCGGCATGGGTAACTGAAATGCTGAAAGGCAATACGTCCTTTTATAAAATAGAAAACGGGGTTCGTAAATTTTACGACATCCCTTCTAAAACATACAAAGCCCTGCCGGGTGCCGAATCCTTTATTGTACTCGAAAACATCCGTGCCAGCAAAACAATCTGGAAAAACAGCGGAGTGACCATTACCGATATTGGCGATGGAATTATCAATGCCGAGTTCCATACCAAAATGAACACCATTGGTGGTGAGGTGTTGCAGGGTTTAAACAAAGCGGTGGAGATTGCAGAGAAAGATTACCGGGGTTTAGTTATCAGCAACGAAGGCGCTAACTTTTCGGCCGGCGCCAATGTAGGGATGATTTATATGCTGGCTGCCGATCAGGATTGGGACGAATTGAACATGGCCGTAAAAACCTTTCAAACGGCCACCATGCGTTTGCGTTACTCATCCATTCCCGTAGTAGCTGCACCGCATGGATTGACCTTGGGCGGGGGTTGCGAAATTTGTCTGCATGCCGACAAAGTAGTAGCCCATGCCGAAACCTATATCGGCCTTGTTGAATTTGGTGTAGGGCTGATACCAGGTGGCGGTGGTACCAAAGAATTTGCCCTGCGTTTAAGCGATGCCTTGCACGAAGGTGATGTGGAGCTCAATGCTTTCCGCGATAAATTTTTAACCATTGGCCAGGCAAAAGTGTCTACCTCTGCTTACGAAGCTTACGACCTGGGCATCCTTCGTCCGGGTATTGATAAAGTGGTTGTTTCGCGCAGCCGTCAAATACTTGAAGCCAAAGCCGAGTGTTTGAAAATGGCTGATGCCGGTTATTCCAAACCTGCATCGCGTAAAGACATTCGTGTATTGGGCAATCAGGCTATGGGTTTAGTGTACGTTGGCGCCGATTCCATGCGCAGTGGAAACTATATCAGCGACCACGATCAACTGATCTCTCAAAAATTAGGTTATGTTTTAGCCGGTGGAAATTTATCGCAACCAACATTGGTGTCTGAACAATATTTATTGGATCTGGAAAGGGAAATTTTTGTTTCGTTGTGCTCAGAACGTAAAACACTGGAACGGATCCATAGTATTATTAACGGAGGGAAAATCTTGAGGAATTAGATTTGAGATGTTAGTATTGAGTAGTGAGATTAGGAACATCTTAATTACTAAACGTCAGAATCAGATTAATTACAATTGGTGAAATACAAAATAAATATAAAACTATAAGCTTTTAAAAAATATACAGGTATTGATTTCCAATCTCAAATCTAACATCTCAATACTCAATACTAACATCTAACTTATGAACGCATATATAGTAGCAGGTTTCAGAAGTGCGGTAGGAAAAGCCAACAGAGGGGGCTTCCGCTTTACCCGTCCGGATGATTTGGCAGCCGATGTCATCAGGCATTTGGTGGCTTCAGTCCCACAATTAGACAAAGAACGCATCGACGATGTAATGGTAGGTAATGCCATGCCCGAAGCCGAACAGGGCTTAAACATGGGCAGACTAATTTCATTATTGGCCCTCGATACGGATAAAGTTTCGGGCATGACGGTCAACCGTTATTGTGCGTCTGGTCTTGAGACCATTGCCATAGCCAGCGCAAAAATAACAGCCGGTATGGCCGATTGTATTGTTGCAGGCGGGGCCGAAAGCATGAGCCTGATACCCATGGGCGGATGGCGCATTGTACCCAACCCCAAAGTAGCCAAAGAGCATGCCGACTGGTATTGGGGCATGGGTTTAACTGCCGAAGCAGTAGCGAACGAATACAAGGTGTCGCGCGAGGACCAGGATTTATTCAGTTACAACTCCCATCAAAAAGCAATTGCAGCTATACAGGCCGGTAAATTTAAAGACGAGATCGTTCCGGTAAAAGTAAGCGAGACTTATCTCGATGATAATCAAAAACGCAAAACCAGAGATTATATAGTGGATACTGATGAAGGCCCGCGTGCCGATACTTCGGCCGATGCGCTGGCAAAACTAAAACCTGTGTTTGCACAGGGAGGAAGTGTTACAGCAGGAAACTCTTCGCAAACCAGCGATGGGGCCTCCTTTGTTTTAGTGATGAGCGAACGCATGGTGAAAGAATTAAACCTGAAGCCCATTGCCCGTTTGGTATCACATGCAGTTGCAGGAGTACCTCCACGCATTATGGGCATAGGGCCCATAGCCGCTATTCCCAAAGCAATTGCCCAGGCCGGTTTAAAATTAAACGACATAGACTTATTTGAACTGAACGAAGCATTTGCGTCCCAGTCATTGGCTGTTGTACGGAAATTAGATATCAATCCTGACTTAGTAAATGTAAACGGCGGGGCTATTTCATTAGGCCATCCCTTAGGTTGTAGTGGGGCAAAACTTTCGGTACAACTGTTTAATGAATTACGCAGACGTAATAAAAAGTATGGAGTGGTAACCATGTGTATTGGTACAGGACATGGCGCAGCTGGAGTCTTTGAATTATTGTAGTATTGAGATATGAGATATGAGTATTGAGAGTTGGAGTATGATAAGCGTAATGATTACAAAAGCAGTTTCTAATGCTTATCATCTCAATACTCACATCTAAATCTCAATACCAATATCTCACATCTAATGTCTCAATACTAATATCTAAAAAGATGCATAACATTAAAGAGCTCAAAATCTGGACTAAAGCGATGGAACTTACTGTTGAAATATATAAGGCTACTGAGAAATTCCCGAAGGAAGAAACCTATGGTTTAACTTCGCAGATAAGAAGGGCTGCTGTTTCAATCCCATCAAACATTTCCGAAGGTGCGGGTAGAAATTCTAAGAACGAGTTCCGTCAATTTTTATCCGTAGCCAATGGCTCCTCTTATGAATTACAGACGCAGGTCATTATTGCCAATCAGCTTAATCTATTAAACGATGAAACAACAGATGCTTTACTATCTAAAATTGAGGAAATACAAAAAATGAATTATGGTTTTCAAAAAACATTAAATAGCACTAAACAGGTTGTAGTTGATACCTCAAATCTAAAATCCCAATAAATACTAACATCTCAATACTCAAATCTAATATCTAACATCTCAAATCTCAATACTCTATGAAAACAAAAGGTGGCGAATTTTTAATCAAAGAAACTTTAGCCCAGGATATTTTTATCCCCGAACAATGGACAGAGGAACAACTGATGATGAAAAAAACCTGCGAAGATTTTATCGACCAGGAAGTCATCCCTCACTTAATCAGAATAGACAACCAGGAAGCAGGCTTAATGCCGGCCATACTCGAAAAAGCAGGTGAACTGGGTATACTCGGCATCTCCATCCCCGAAGATTTAGGCGGTCTGGGTTTTGATTTTACAACGTCTATGCTAACCACCGAAGTAATAGGAGGAGGACATTCAGCTGCTGTGGCTCTTTCGGCTCATACCGGTATTGGTACCCTGCCTATTTTATATTATGGCAACGAAGCACAAAAAAAGAAATACATTCCGAAGTTAGCAACCGGAGAATGGAAAGCCTGTTATTGCTTAACAGAGCCGGGCAGTGGTTCGGATGCGAACAGTGGAAAAACCAATGCCAAACTTTCGGCAGATGGTAAACACTATATTTTGAATGGTCAAAAAATGTGGATCACCAACGGGGGGTTTGCCGATATATTTACTGTGTTTGCAAAAATAGACGACGATAAAAATTTGTCTGCCTTTATTGTTGAAAAAGCTTTTGGCGGAATTTCATTGAATCCCGAAGAGCATAAAATGGGGATCAAAGGAAGTTCTACACGTCAGGTGTTTTTTAATGATTGCAAAGTGCCCGTTGAAAATTTATTATCAGATCGTGAAAACGGATTTAAGATAGCTGTAAATATTTTAAACCTGGGCCGTGTAAAGCTGGCTGGTGCTGCGATTGGAGGATGTAAAAAAACAATTAATTTATCGGTGCAATACGCCAACGAGCGCAACCAGTTTGGCCGTCCTATTTCCAAGTATGGCGCCATCCGTTATAAATTAGCCGAACAGGCCATCCGTGTTTTCGCTTCTGAAAGTGCTATTTACAGGGCTTCTCAAAACATTGAAGACGCCATTCTTGCTTTAAAAGAAGGAGGCATGGATGAAGCCAAAGCCAAATTAAAAGGTGTTGAACAGTTTGCAGTTGAAGCAGCCATATTGAAAGTACACGGATCAGAAGTGCTGGATTATGTGGCCGATGAAGGTGTACAGATATATGGTGGTATGGGCTACAGTGCCGAAGCACCAATGGACAGGACTTATCGGGATGCGCGTATCAACAGGATATTTGAAGGGACTAACGAAATCAACCGCTTGTTAATTGTGGACATGATTTTAAAACGTGCCATGAAAGGTGAACTCGATTTAATGGGGCCTGCTCAAAAAGTAGGAGCTGAATTGGTCGGTATTCCTGAAATGAGCGAACCGGATGATACCTTGTTCGCTTACGAGAAAAAATTAATTGTTAATTACAAAAAGGCAATACTGCTGGTTGCCGGTGGTGCAGTGCAAAAACTAATGGCTACCCTCAGCAAAGAACAGGAAATACTGATGAACATTGCCGATATGATTATTGAAACCTATGTGGCTGAATCTGTATTACTGCGTGTGGAAAAAATGATCAGCATGAAAGGTGAAGCCGCTTGTAAGATCCAGTTAGACATGATGCGGGTATATGTAAACGGAGTCTGCGATAAAATAGGATTGTATGGCAAAGAAGCCCTGAACAGTTATGCAGAGGGTGATGAATTGCGTATGATGTTAATGGGATTGAAACGTTTTACAAAACAAGAGCCTTTCAATATGAAAGAAGCCCGTCAACGCATTGCTGAAAAAATTATTGCCGAAAATAAATATTGTTTTTAATGAACAACATTTTTTACGAAGGCTCGGTCATGTGGTCGCAGGTGGATGCCAACATGCACCTGCGCCATTCAGCCTATGCCGATTTTGCAGCCCAGGCCAGGTTAAATATGCTGGAGACAATTTCGATCACTTCACAGGTATTGGAACAATTAAAAGTAGGGCCCATTCTTTTTCGTGAAGAATTAATTTACCTGCGGGAAGTAAGACCCAACGATACCATCAGGGTAAGTTGTGAAATGTGTAAAATCAGAAAAGACGGATCACGCTGGTCATTTAAGCAGGAACTGTTTCGTTCGGACGACGTAAAAGCAGCCATCATAAATGTAGACGGCGCCTGGATTGATATGCAAAAAAGAAAATTAACCGTACTTCCGGAAGAATGGTCTGCACGCTTTTTAGAGATTCCAAGGACAGAGGATTTTATAGTGGAGGTAGTTCATTAGTTTATTTGTTCACTTGTTCTTTCGTTGGTGTTACTGTATAAACTATTAAATGTATGAACTAAGGAACTTTCTAATTTCACAAACGATTGAACCAAAGAACAAATAAACGCATAAACTATTAATATGACTGAACTTGAAACAAAATTCGAAGAAGCAAAAAAAAGGGTGCTTGAATTGCCCGGAAAACCTTCCAACGAAAAAATGCTGGAGCTGTATGCCTTAAACAAACAAGCTACTATTGGCGACATTAACGCAGACAAACCTGCTATGTTTGATTTTGTGGCAGCTGCTAAATACAATGCCTGGAATGCCAAAAAGGGCATGGCCAAAGAAGAGGCACAACAAAAATACATAGACTTTGTAAACAGTTTATTTTAAACTTATGGACAAGCTGAATGCCCTTGTCAACAAAGCAGGTAAGTCCCGGTTTTACCTGTGGGTATTAAATTTTATTTTATTGCGGACAGTTCCTTTCAACAATCCGCATAAAATAAAAATACAATCCATTGATAACGATGAGGTGATTATGATTGCACCGAATAAACGCAACAACCACAATCACATAAAAGGCATACACGCTTGTTTGCTGGCTACATTGTGCGAGTACGTTTCGGGTTTTAGTTTGCTCTTGCACCTGTCGCCCAAAGAATACCGCATTATTTTAAAAAACATTCACATGACTTACCATTACCAGGCCAAGAACGATGTGGTGGTAAAATTCAAACTGTCTGCCCAACAGGTAAACGATAGCATTTTAATTCCCCTGAAAAATCAGGAAGCTATGTTTAAAGAGTTTACGGTGGAGGTGCTTGACACCAGCAACAATCATATTTGTACGGGTTTAATCAATTGGCAGATAAAGGCCTGGAAAAATGTAAAAATGAAAATTGACTAACGTCAAGTTAAAAGTAATAAGTTAAAATTTAAAAGAATGATCCCGGTTAGGATCGAGGCCTTTTAACTTATTACTTTTAACTTTTAACTTAAATGAATGTCTTTGTCGGAAAAAAATACGCCTGATTTTAGTTCTTATGTAGCTCTTGGCGATTCGGTTACTTCTGGTTACGCCGACGGTGCTTTGTTTTATAAGGGGCAACAAAATGCCTATTCACAAATAATAGCCAGACAATTTCAATTAACAAGTGGCGGTAATTTTAAGCAGGCTTTTGTGAGTCCTGGTTCGGTTGGTATTGGCTTTATGGGAAACTCCCGCATGGTGTTGCAAAATGCAAAAGACTGTTCGGGAGAAAATGTCCTGATACCAAAATACATCGCTGCCCAGGGAGACCTGGCTGCGTTTGCCACAAATACATACCCTGCTCAGGGTCCTTTTAACAACATGGCCGTACCGGGGGCCAAGTCGGTTTCATTAATTACCCCGGGATATGGCAACCCCAACAATGGACCGGGGAACTTCAACCCCTTTTTTACACGCATGGCCTCCAATCCGCTCACAGCATCGGTTTTATCCGATGCCCTGGCCATGAGCCCAGGTTTTTTTTCTTTATTCATTGGTAACAATGATGTACTGGCTTTTGCCTTATCAGGAGCTACATTGGATGCAGTTACCCCTGTTTCAGGCCCTCCTGGAATTGGTTTTACCAGCAGCCTGCTGACCCTCGTCAATGCTTTAACCGCAAACGGCACCCAGGGAGCCATCGCCAATATCCCTGATCTCAGGTCCATTCCTTATTTTACGGTTGTTCCTTACAATGGCCTCTTGCTTGATAAAGCGGGAGCGGCCTTGCTGAATGCCCGTTATAAAAACACCGGCATGATGTTCAGGGAAGGAAACAATTCTTTTGTTATTGAAGACATAACTATTCCGGAAGGAATAAGACAAGCCTGCAACGAAGATTTGATTTTAGCAGATGTATTGTTGGATGCCGGCAAGTGTAATTACATGAAGGCGATGAAACCCATCCCTGAACAATACACGCTAATTGCTGCAGAAATAGAAATTATACAAAATGCAGTTGATGCTTACAACAATTGTATTCTATCCATCGCCCAACAAAAAGGACTGGCTTTTGTGGATGTCAATTCGTTTATAAAAACACTGAGTGAAGACAGTAGCTACAACGAAACAAGCTGCACCATTACCTACAAAAAAAGAGGGGTCTTTTCTTTGGACGGGGTTCACCTCAGCCCTTTTGGGCAAGCACTGCTCGCCAATGTTTTTATTAAAGCCATCAATACCAGGTACGAAACACTTGTTCCGCACGTAAATATTCTGAGGTACAGCGGGATCATCTCATAAACAATCTTTGTTTTTAAATTTACAGGCCGCCCCTATGGGGCTTGCAAGACAATGATTCATTTTTCCTACAAACAGTTCGCCCCCTCCGGGGCCCTAAAGCAGCTTTACCCGCTCCGTTAGGAGCAATCTGTTTGTAGAAAAGATATTCACCAAAACATCAAGCCGCATAGGGGCGGCCTGTAAACAAAAAATGAACCTATATTAATTAAAGGATTTTTAGCAATAAATTTTTTAACCTCACAGGGTTAAAAGAAAGAAGAAGCCTGCCTGAAAAATTCATTTTTTTTTCGTAATTTTTTAGCAGCAAAAACTGTATGGAAAACGAATCCGGAGAATCTTCATTAGTAAGGACCAAAAGAAAA
>JAHEYF010000164.1:7271-8189 GCA_023251755.1 Bacteroidota bacterium | reverse complement strand
CTATACCTATTTCCCTGCACTTGCAGCTGACCTTGGCTACCATTGCGTTGCTGTGGCTTATCCCAACGGCTATCCCAGTATAGCCAGTTTGTGCGCAGGGAATGCAGACACGAATTGTTACAGGAACATCAGCCAGGAAGTGTGTTACGGAACAGACGTAAGCAGTAATGTAAATGTAGATACGCTGAATTGTATCAATACCCGCCTTGTAAAATTACTTCAATACCTTAGCACCACTTATCCGGCCAATGGCTGGGGGCAGTTTTTAAACGGTGCAAGCCTCGCCTGGGGGACTATAGTCGTTTCGGGGCACTCACAGGGATCGGGCCATGCACTGTACCTTGCTAAAACACAAAGCTGCGACCGTGTCATTATGTTTTCGGGAGCCGACGATTACTCCAATTTATACAGCAAGCCGGCCAATTGGGTTTATATACCGGGTTATACCGCTATCAACCGCCATTTTAGTTTTTTACATTTACAGGACGACGTGTGGGATTATTCCAAACAATTTTCGGTTGTACAGGCCGCCGGAATGACTGCCAATGGCGACGACAGCACCCTGGTTGATAACATCACCAGCCCTTACCTGAATTCGCATTGCCTGTACACCAATGTTACACCTTTGCATGCAGGGATTTACAGCTCATTTCACAATGCACCTGTAGTTGATTATTACACTCCTTTGGGAAACGGGTCACAGGCCCTTTATACACCCGTATGGACCTATATGCTGACAGTTAATACAAGTACAGGTATTGAACAAAACAGCACTAAAACAGGTTTGAAAATTTTCCCAAATCCTTTTAACAATGAAATTACAATTACTGAATTAAATACGAACACAGCCCGGATACTTCAGGTGATCAATACATTTGGGCAAATCGTATTGGAAAAAAACATTCCATCACTTGTTTC
>JAHEYF010000164.1:0-7261 GCA_023251755.1 Bacteroidota bacterium | reverse complement strand
GCTTTCACCAGGGCTGTATATTATCCGTGTGGGGAATTTTACGGCAAGATGTCTCAAAGGTTAATCACAGGAAATAATTTACATCTCTTACTATCTTCAAATTATCAAAAATCATCTCATCCTCAAATCAGGTGCTCACATCAGCTAATTATTCCTGATCTTCTCCATTACCTGTTTCCTTTTTCGGCTTTTATCATCACTTCGTTTTAGCACTAAGCAACAACCTTTCCTTGTAAAGAAATTTTTCCTGTAAACTTTCGAATGGGCGGTAAACATAATAAATATACCCGTCCCGTACTTTTATTTTTTCGGCCGAGTAATGAATAATTTTATACGTTCCTTGCTCTTTGCCCGTTTTGTAACTGATGCCCTTCATGTATTTATGTCCGTTACTATTATAAACCGCATAAATAGCATCATCAGTCAAATCTTTTAACATACAGTTTTTCCACTCCCGCCAGTTTTTAGGATGATGGTAATTTATTTTTACTGAATCTAATTTCTGACCCTTCTTATTAAAATGAAACAAACAATCCTTGTAATGGTCAAACACATGAATGGTATCACCCATTACAAACAAAGGGGCATACAAAGGTGTATAATACATGGAATGCGTAAATCCACTAATCATTGCCGCCGCTTTGTGTTTATCAATACCGTATTCATCAGCTATGTTCCGGGCTGTTAATTTATCGCGGGGTTTCAGGCTGTAATATTCAAAACGATAAGCCTGCATTAAATCTTCGTTTTCAATAGTTGCAATTTCTTTTTTGGATGAATCGGCGGGATTGTATGCAAAATAACTGAACATCGGGAAGTCGCTGTTGTAATTACTAAACAGCAATTGGGAATTTAACGTGTCAATCACAGGCTTCACCAGGGCGTTGTAGTCTTCAACAGGCAATGAAACCAATGAAACAACATCGTCTCGAACAACGATGCGGTAAATACTTTCTTTACAGATAATATTGACATAACCCATAAAATCACGGTAAAGTTCTTTTACATTTGCTGCCTCCTGCGGAATAAGAAAAGAGGAAAGAATGTGTTGTCCTTCATCCACCAAACGGACAAAAGGCTGGTCTGTTTTTTTATCAAAAGAAAGCAAGAGGTATTTATCTTCGTAAAAATCAAAATCCTGAATACTGAATGTGTTGTTACCGAATACCGTGTCCGGCCTGGGGTTCGCCGTTACAGTGAGCAGTTCCAATTCCTCAACCTTTGATTTTAGGTAAATGGTTAAACGAATTGTGTCTGTTTCATCCGGCAGGTCTATTTCCCTAAGTTCATTTTTATAATTCAGGTGAGAACATTTTAAAGTGAGGTGTTTTACTTTGGGAAGCAACAATTCAAATGCGCCCTTTTTAGCGCTTGTTGTTGCAAAAGTAGAATTCAGCACCTGTACACCTGCATCCTGAACCGACTGCTTTGTTTCCTTATCAAGTACCGAGCCTTTGATAAGTATATATTTTTTTGGGGGGCTTTGCGCATAAATAGTTAAGCCGGCAAGCAGAAGGAAAAGACTTATGAAATTGTTCTTCTTCACTATACAAAAGTTCTTAGTTCAGCTTTTTTTTTGGCTACTAATTACGAATCTTTTACGAATATACTAATGTGTGTGTGGCGCAACTGTATAGCTACATTAGTATATTTGTACAAATTCGTATTCGTAGATTCGTAACTCGTCAATCGTACTTCGTCAATCAGAACTCGTACTTCAAAGACGTTTCACTTTTTCCATTCCATAAAAAAAGGGCCGAAGCCCTCTTTGTTTTTTATTTTATCGGAAACATCCAGTGAAATTTATCCTCCGCTCTTCCCTTGCGTATATTCCGAAGTACTTCGTCCACCTTGTTCGAGAATTTTCGTTCCGCAACCGGCGGCAAGGCATATTCTTTATCGTTGTAACCAATGGCAATTATTTGTGCAATGGTGGCCGCGGTTCCGGTTCCAAAGGCTTCTTTTAACCTGCCTTGTTCGTGAGCTTCAAAAATTTCCTTAACACTTATCTTCCTTTCTTCTGCTTTCATTCCCCAGTCGCGGGCAAGCGAAAGCACCGAGTCGCGGGTTATTCCGGCCAGTATGGTATCGCTTAATTGCGGAGTAATAACCGTGTTGTCGATTACAAACATAAGGTTCATCGTTCCTGATTCTTCAACATACTGATGTGTTTTTGCATCTGTCCAGATCACCTGCTGATAGCCTTTATCGAGGGCTATTTTAGTCGGATACAGGGACCTTCCGTAATTTCCGGCTGTTTTAATATAGCCTACACCACCTTCAACTGCTCGGTAATAACTTTGTTCTACAATTACTTTGACAGGTTCACTGTAATATTTACCGGCCGGACAGGTGATGATAACAAACTTATACGATTCGCTGGGACGCACACCAATGGCTTCATCGGTGGCAATTAAAAAAGGACGGATGTACAAAGAACCTGTTTCTGAAGATGGAATCCAGGCATTGTCTAACCTTAATAACTCTATCAAACCACCCATAAATAATTCTTCCGGAATTTCGGGCATGGCCATACGGGTAGCCGATATATTTAAACGGTTGTGGTTGGCCAATGGCCTGAACAAAGAGACTTCCCCTTTTTCATTTTTATAGGCTTTCATTCCTTCAAAAATGGCCTGTCCGTAATGCAAAGCAGACAAAGCAAAACTCATTGGAATATCGGCATAAGGTTGTATATATGCTTTTTGCCATTTGCCCTCAGCGTACTCGGCAACAAACATGTGGTCTGAAAAACATTTACCAAAAGGTACATTGTTTACATCCTGCTCACTTACTCTCGACTTAGATGTCTTCGTGATTTTTATATCAATTGTATCTATCATGACTTCATTTCTTGTTCATACAAATAAGCACAAAATTTTTATATGTACAAACTTTTTTAGCAGGTTTTTATGTTATTCTATCAATTCTTCGATCAAATGAGACTTTTATAAGTTCGTTAAAATAAAAGAGCCCGGTAGTACCAGGCTCTTTTATTTATAAAGAATGTTTGTTTAAGCAGCCTGTCCGAACTTCCAAAGCATTTTAGCATGAGAGATAACTGCGCCTGCAAAAGTAGGCTGAGAGTGATAAGGCAAACCAAATTCATTCGCCGTTTCTTTTACAATTTTAGATAATTTTTTATAATGAACGTGGCAGATGTTCGGGAATAAATGATGCTCCACCTGAAAATTAAGTCCACCTACATACCAGGAAAATAAAAAACCTTTGGGCGCAAAATTAGCAGTAGTATACAACTGATGTACAGCCCAGTCGTTTTCCATATTACCTGTAGCATCCGGCAAAGGAAAAGTTGTTTCTTCCACCACATGCGCCGGTTGAAATATTAAAGCCAGTACAAGCCCTGCTGTAAAATGCATAATGAAAAATCCAATCAGGATCTGCCACCAGGCCACGTCCATTAATATCATTGGAACAACAATAACATAAACATAATACAGTGATTTGGTCAAAATAATCTGGGTCAGTTCTTTACCGTAAGTTTTTTTTGCGGTAGCCAATAAGCCCATTCTGGTATAACGGTTCAATTGTTTAAAATCTTTCGTCAAAGACCACATGATCGTCATAAACCCATAAAAAAACCAGGCGTAAACGATTTGGAGCCTGTGTATTTTTTTATACTTAGAATGCGGAGAAAATCTTAAAATGCCCGGAGGTGCAATATCCTCATCCACCCCATCAATATTGGTATAAGTGTGGTGCAGGTTGTTGTGTTGCAATTGCCAGTTTAAAGGATAACCACCAATTAATACAATGCTGTAAGACATTATTTTATTGATCGTCGGATTTTTTGAATAACTTCCGTGATTTGCATCGTGCATCACCCCCAGGCCGATACCGGCCATGCCGCAACCGGCCAGCACAACCAGCCCCATTTGTATCCAATGATTGGATGAAAAATTAAACACCAATAAAAAATAAGGGATTAAATAAAAAGCAAACATACAAATGCTTTTAATAACCATTTTGTAATTCCCGTATTTTGAAATCTGATTCGTTCTGAAGTACTCGTCTACCCGTTTTCTAAGGGTGTTGTAAAATAAACGGTCGCTGTTATTATAACGTATCGAGGAATGTAATTGACTCATTAATTGTTTTTTGTCTGTATAAATGAATAGAACACAGAAGCTATTTAAGCTGCAAATTTACAATTTTAATTTCCGGGGTCAAATTTTAAATGCACTTATTTGCAATTTAATATACACATCTTAACAATGATTAACTTATTGATTTTAAATCAATTAATTTCAAAAATGATTGAAATCAGTTAAATCCGGCAGGCATTTTTTCTTTCTTTTTACTTCGTATTCATAAAAACAGCTGCCTAATTTCGAGAGGTAAGGCAGGGCAATTGTTTTGTACTCGTAGATGCCGTCGTTCATTATTTCGTTTTCATTGGTATAAATAACAGCGGAAAGCATGAACTCGGTTTTGTTTTTAAAATCAACGATGTAAGCACAATCTACCATAAATCCGTAGGATTGTCCGACAATATTAAAAATACGGACAGTGGTATCGCTGATTGTTTTTTTGCTATCGCCATACATAAAGTACTTTTTATAGGCATCATAAAAAGTTGAAGGATTGTATTTAGGATAATCGCTTTCGCGCGGGTACATGCAAAGGTATTTCAATAAAAACTTCCTGTCTTCTTCAGAAATGCTGTACTTTTTTTCTTTGCTCACATAGGGTTGAAACACCAGGGCTTTGAGAATATCATTTATATTTTGAAGGCTGATGTAATTTAAAGCTGAAAAATCTTTCGGCTCGTTTATTTTTTTTCCTTTAACATTGATGTGTGCTTTCCCCACTTCAATTTTTTTACCCAGGGGATTGGTGTATGTTTTTGAAGAAATCTGTTGCTCCTGCTGGTACAAAAGTTTGCCATTTTCGTCATAAAAGCCAACAGGATTTGTACGAAAATGTTCCATCCCCATACAGCCCCCGTCGAAACGATGAACAATACGCATACCGGGATAAGACAATTGCGATAAGCGCTGATGAATATAATCGGGACTTAAAAATTCGTACACCCTTCCATAAGCCTGGTTGTCGCTGACCAATAACATTTTTTTTATATAGTGCTCCAATGAAGGGAAACCATTTTGAGAAGAGGTATCGGTAAGTATCTTTTTCTGGCAAGGCCCTGCGCTGTCTGTTATCATTCTGCATGATCTTGTTAATCCTTTTACACCCAGCCCGTTTAATTTTTCCAAAGCCAGTATACTACAGGGCAATTTTACCAGGCTGGCGCAATAAAAATAATTGCTGCTGTCTACTAAATAATCATATTGTTTGAACGAAGGAACATTGTTCGCATCGCGGTTAATTTGGGTATAAATAATTTGTATGCGGTATTTTTCCGGGTTGGCTGTTATTTTAGAAAACCATTCGGGATGAGACTGGAGTATACTATCAATAGACCCCGAAGATGAATTGAAATGACCGGATTTTTTATAAGAAAATGAACATACTAAAAAGCCAAAGCCTATCAGTGTCCCAACAATTATTTTCAATAAATATTTCATTCATTTAACTGTTTGTTCGTTCTTTTGTTTATACGTTCTCTGTTATCATCTACGAATAAACGATTGAACAAGTAAACTTAAAAACGTCTGAATTAATACAAGCCGTTTCTCTTCCTCATGAACCATTCTAAACTGAGAATTCCCATCAGCAAATAAAAAATCCATTTTATATCAATCAGGTCGCTTAATTTTTTGTGAGTATAAGTAATCGTTTTTAGGTCCTGTTTGTTTTCCAACAGTTGTTGCAACTTCTGCATAGAGGCAGGGTAAAGCATTTCTCCACCGGTCCGTTTGGCCAGCTGGTACAACAACTGATGATCGGCCACTGTGTTCACCTGTTCGGCCACTAATTCCTTTACAGTAAACAGTCCTTTTTGCTGATAAATTTTATCCCCTGATTTCACCTGCGCCTCGTAGGTGTATTCGCCTGGAGGATAAATTCCGGCGTTTAAACGATAAGCCTTTCCGTTTTTACTAAAAGTATAGTTGAACTTTTTTCCTTCTTTGTTGAGTATGGTCATGGCCACTTCCGGATCGGTAATTAATTCATAACTGTTGTTATACACCTCCGCATCTATTTCAAGCACTTCATTTTCTTTCAGTATTTTTTTTGCGAATACCCTGAAAAAACTTTTATCCGCTTTTACTGAAAGGTATTGAATAATTTTATTCAGCAATTCGTTGAAGTAGACATGGTTTTCGTGATCTGCATAATCGCGTAATTTCCATTTCCAGATGCCTTCACCAATAAAGAAAGCCGACTTTTGAGCATTCACCGTATTAAAGAGCAACAAAGGGTTTTCTGTTTCAACCACTCCAATCCGCTGGTTCAGCATCACATTCACCGAATTCGAAACACTGTAATTTCCCAGAGGGGATTTAAGTGCGGGGTAGTTTTTAAAATAATTTTTTATTTCATCGCTCAGTGTAAACAAAGAAAAACCCTTGTTGTACACCGCTTCTGCATCCACATAACGGGAACCACTGTTTGAAACAGTTACACCTGGCAATTTATCATTGTCAACCGGGTTAATTAAAAAATACGAACTGCTATTGCTGTTTAGCTCATTCATGATTCTGCTGTTGGCCGACAAAGAAACCTGGTGAAGAATGACAAGGCTATAAGGTTTTACAGAAGTATTAAAGCTACCGGCTAAACCGGCTTCTACTTCATAGTTCTGATTGTTCTCTATGCTTTCTTTTATAGCTGCAACATCGGGATGCGGGGCTGCAAACAGGATCAATATTTTTTCGCGGTTGTCAATCACATCAATTACAAAACTTTGTGTATTGTTCAATTTGTTTTTTTCACCCTCGGCATAACTTATAGTAGCTGTGTATTTTTGCACGCCTGGTTTATCGGCCTCAAAAATAAAGCTGAAGGTTTGGGTGGAATTATCTGTATTTGAACTTACTTTTTGTTCGGCTACCTTTTTTCCTTCTTTGTTTATTGTAAGCGTTCCCGAATAAGCTTTTAGTTTATGAATATCTAAGGTTATTTCCGCAGGGAATTTATTTCCGAGGTAAGCCACCTGGTTGTGATCGATTTTTTTAATGAGTACATCTTTTACAGGAGTAGTATCGCCCAAAGCAATGGTGTATACCGGGCATTTAATTTTTGAAGTGAGGTACACCGGGTTGTTGCCTTTGTTGTACAGGCCATCTCCGGCAAGTATCACGGCCCCCAGGTTGCGGTTTCTGTAATTGTTTTC
>JAHEYF010000216.1 GCA_023251755.1 Bacteroidota bacterium | reverse complement strand
CGATCCATAATTGCATCTGCAAGGGTTGGTTCTGCCAAATATTCATGCCATTTTCCTATTGGTAATTGGGATGCAATAATGATTGATTTATTTTGGTACCTGTCTTCCAATATTTGCAGTAAAGCAAGTTTAGCATTCTGATCCAGGGGCTGTAAGCCAAAATCATCAAGTATGAGTAGATTTACTTTTTCCAGTTGATTAATTGTTTTTATAAAAGTTCCTTCTATTCGGGAGAGAGAAAGTTTTTCACAAAAACGGTTCATGTTTAGATATAAAGTTTTATATCCCATTAGACAAGCTTGATTACCAAGTGCACAAGCAAAATAGCTTTTTCCACAACCGGTAGAACCTGTTGTTAAAACATTTTCAGCACGATCAATATAGGAGCAATCTGCAAGCTGTGCAACTTGTTGCTTAGTAAGGTTGCGTGCAGGGGAGCAATTTATCTGTTCTATAGCGACGCTATATCGTAGCTTACCCAAACGCAGCAACATGTTCGTTCGTTGATGTTGCCGTTGCAGCAATTCAGCTTGTAATAATGTGGCCAGTAATTCATGCCCATCGGGTTGCTTATTCACCGGCAGTTGAGTAATTGCCTCATAGCTGGCCGCCATTCCTTGTAGTCGCAATGTTTGCAACTGCTGTAAATTTTCATTGTTGTTCATCTTTTCGTTGGTTTTATGGTTTAACTTAAATTTGATTCTTATAGTCTATGAATAAGCCTCAGGGCCTCGTATATTATGGTGTATGGGCAGTGCGGCTGGTAATATGGGAGAAGCGTGTTTTAAATCCATGTTGTTTTTCAGAATGTTATTTATAAATCCATAAGTAATCTTTCCAACCTTTAGGGCAATGGAACAAGATACTCCAAGCCTTGAAGCACCGTACTTATCCGCAAGCCGGATAATGCCCAGGCAGGTACGATATACCTGTTCAGGGAACATGTGTGTGCCTAATAAATGATCAACAGCCAATTCAACTTCAGGTGATAATTTCCTGGCCTTTGTTTTAAAATCCTCTCCAGTCCATCCCTGTATAATGGATTGATATTGATGATTGGTTGGCATATGTTCTTTGATGGTGGTATATCCATTACGCCTGATATTGCGCGCATGAAAAGCAATACGTTGGTGTTCGTGATAAATTTCTACGACAGAAGAAGTATAAATAATTTTCACCTGCTTGCCTACATACTTATAAGATACGCTGTACAGATGCCCATCTTGTCCTAAAATAACATGATAGTTGTACCCCACTTTAGCCATGACGCTTTGTTTTATTTCAAGATGTTCAGAAGGTAATGTTCTAAGCAGATGGCATTCTTGTTCCTGAAAAATATATTTGCGGCTTTGCTCTGCATTTCTGAACCGCCTTGCATGGTGAATATCCAGTTGAATACATATCGCCTCATTCAGGGCTTCCAAAGAGGTATGTTTTTGATGTCTCATGGGAGCATAAACACGTTGGTAGGATATATGCACTGCTTTTTCCACAGCTGCTTTATCTCTTGGCTTGGCAACACGGGTGGCCATGATGCTGGTATTATAGTGTAATGAAAGTTGGTTCATCAGATCAGTAAACTCTGGTTCGTAGCGGTTGGCCCGCTTAACACTGGTTGCTAAATTGTCGCTTACGATACAAGCCGGAGCCCCGCCAAAATATTGCAGGGCATTTCGAAGGCATTGTAAAAAGTCAGATTGATTTTGCGTATGTACCGCTTCAACGTAGGTGTAACCACTATAGGGCAATACAGCCACAAAAACCTGGCAGTACACTTCCTTGCCCTGATCATTAACATAGGCAAGTTTTGTTCCGGCAAAATCAACCAGCATCTTCTGTGCAGGTTGCTGCACAAAATACATTACTGTATCGCCCTGTTTAACATGTTCGCTCAAATAGTGGCAGAACTGCGTGTAACCATATCCATCAGGACAAAGAATAAGATATTCCTGCCATAATAATTGACGTGTTACTCCTGTACCCCCAAGTTCTTTAACCAGTACAGGTAAACGATTTAAAAGATATTGATAACGTTCATCCGTTTTTTGTAATGATTTATCTCCATCAAAAAGAAGAGAGGACAAGGATGAATCATCCAGAGCCATTAATTGCTGGGCACTCATCTGGCTGTTGTCAATGAGTTTTAAATAATCCCTTACGGTGTTACGTGATAGCTCACATTGCTTTGCAATGCCTCTGATAGAGATTTGTTGTGTAAAGAGCTGTAATATCCTTCTAATTTGAAGCATGGTAATAGGTTTTTTTGCCATTGAACTTTATTTAAAAGTTCAAAAACAATTGGTTAATACCTAAACCTGTTCATTGGAGGGTGGGTCACAATGTGCCGGAATGACATATCAGGGGGTGGGTCAGTATGTGCCGGAATGTCAGCCAAACTTCGACTCCTGAATTATCATTTTTGGGGTGGGTCAGAATGTTCCGAAACACCTGGGTCAGAATGCTCCGAAATAGGTGGGTCAGTATAGTCCGAAATAGTCAATTAACCACAATAGTATTACCAAATGGCGTAATATTTATTTAAAGGATGGCATTCAAGCCGTGTTAAGGCATGGCAGAATAGGGTTTAAAAAATCTATTATTGATCCAGAATCTCATAAC
>JAHEYF010000045.1 GCA_023251755.1 Bacteroidota bacterium | reverse complement strand
ACCCCTAATGCAAGCGTTTGAAGTAAAAGAATTATTTTTTTACTCCTGTACATACACTCTCTTAACGCGTGTAGAAACGCTGGTTAATATTTCATACGAAATTGTTTCCGCTTTCAAAGCCAGCTCATTCAGTTTTTCAACCGAATCGAATACAATGACTTCATCACCTTCATTACAATCAATGCCTGTAACATCCAGCATACACATGTCCATACAAACACTTCCTATGATAGGGGCTTTTTGTCCCTTAATATACATGTGCCCGTTTCCATTACCCAACTTGCGGCTGAAACCATCGGCGTAACCAATGGGCACGGTAGCAATAAGACTGGGCCTGTTTATTTTTCCCCGGCGGCTGTAGCCCACAGTGTCACCGGCTTGTAAGTGTTTTAACTGACTGATGGTTGTTTTGAGTGAGCTTACATTGTGCAGGTGCTTTTGCTCATCGTTGTTTACCCCAACACCATACAGTCCTATTCCCAAACGCACCATATCAAAATGTGCTTCCGGAAAACGGGAGATAGCACCCGAATTGCAAATGTGTTTTAGAACCGGACCCGTAATAGCGGTATCAATTTGCGCGCTGATTTTTTTAAATAAGTTGATTTGTTCTTTTGTAAAATCATCCATCTCCGGGTTGTCGCTGGCGGCCAGGTGCGAGAAGACGGAACGCAGCTGAATTGTTTTATTGTCTTTTAATTCACGTATTAATTGTTCTGTTTCATTTTCTTCAAAACCCAGGCGGTGCATACCCGTATCAATTTTAAGGTGAATGGGAAAAGCGGCCTGGTTGTTTTTTTCGAGAAATGAAGTAAACAGGTGTAGTATCCTGAACGAAAAAATTTCGGGCTCCAGCTTGTAATTTAAAATATCTTCAAAGGCCTGCTCTTCCGGGCTCATCACCATAATGGGCAGGGTAATACCGGCTTTGCGCAATTCCACTCCCTCGTCGGCATAAGCCACCGCTAAATAGTCTACCCGCTGGTATTGCAGCGTGGCGGCTATTTCGTGACTACCGCTTCCGTAAGAAGAAGCCTTCACCATGCACATTAATTTTGTACCCGGCTTCAGTTTACTTTTGTAATAATTGATGTTGTCTATCAGATGGTTCAGGTTAATTTCCAGTACCGTATCGTGGCTTTTTTGCTGCAATACTGCATTAATGTTTTCGAAACCAAAGGAACGTGCGCCTTTTAAAAGCACTGTACTATTCGTAAAACAAAGTGGTGTAAGGGAATAAACCGATTTCAGAAATTCTTCTGTAGAAGTAAAAAATCTTTTTTCAAGCTCAAACAAATCAGCATGCGCTGACAGGGCCGGGCCTATGCCCACCAGTGTATTTATCCCTTTTGTTTTTATTAAAGCGGCTACCTGCCTGTACAATTCCTCTTCGCTTTTACCCGATTGAAGAATGTCTGACAACACAAGTGTTTTACGGGGGTGTTGTTTTTGCTGGTTCAAAAAATCGAGGGCAATAGACAAGGAAGCAAGGTCAGAATTGTAACTATCATTAATAACCATACAATTGTTGATCCCCTGTTTCATTTCCAGGCGCATGGCCACTGCGTGCAGCTGAAGCATGCGATTGGCAATTACCTTATTGTCATACCCGAGCAGGAGCAAGGTGGCCCAGCAACTAATAGCATTTTCGACAGAGGCAGTATCGGTAAAATTAATACGGATGTTGATTGTTGTATTGTTGTGTATGGCCTGAATGATGCTGTGATCAGGTTTAACACTTACCTCAGCAATAAAAAGATTAGCCTGTTGTTGATAACGCGACCAGGTAAAGGCATTTTTATTTTTTAACTGTTCATGCAACTGCTCATTATCACAGCAATAAACAAGCCGTTCGCAATGGCTGAAGAGTTTTAACTTCTCCTGAATTTTTTCTTTGTTGTTCTTAAAACCCTCATCGTGGGCACTTCCTATATTGGTAACAATACCGATGGTGGGCCGGATAATTTTTTCCAGCTTCTCCATTTCTCCCGGCCTTGAAATCCCGGCTTCAAAAATGCCAAGACTATGCTCTTCATTTAATTGCCATACCGATAAAGGCACACCGATTTGAGAATTATAACTTTTAGGGCTGCGGCATATATTGTAATCGTTTCTGAGTAATTGGTACAACCATTCTTTTACGATGGTTTTTCCGTTGCTGCCGGTAATGCCTATTACCGGGATATTAAATTTATTTCTATGTTGGGTACACAGGCTTTGAAAAGCTTCGAGTGTATCTTTCACCACCATAAAACCTGCCTCGGTGTATTTTGAAGTCTCAGGCTTTTCGCTTACTAAAAAACTCCGCACACCTCGTTTGTACAATTCATCTATGTACTGATGCCCGTTGTGCCGCTCGCCTTTAATCGCAATAAATAAAGAAGAGGAGGCATCAGCAGTATTGCGGCTGTCTGTAAGCAGGTGTCGAATAATAGTATCTGCATGGCCGATACAATCAGCATGAATGAATTTACTTATTTGTTGAAGTGAATACACTGTGTTTATTTGTTCTTTCGTTTATTCGTTCTAATGTTATCTTTAACTAAAGAACGAATAAACAATTTAACTTTTCACTACTCTGTTAAAACAATCCCTGCACAAAGGTTCATAGGCATCCGTTTCGCCTAATAGTACCAAGGTGGTGTCCTTTGTTTTGCGGTGCGAAACATGGGCCAGGTTGCCGCAGTTCATACATATTGCATGTACCTTGCTTACATATTCGGCGCAGGCCATTAGCTGGGGCATAGGGCCAAAAGGTTTGCCGGTATAATCCAGGTCGAGCCCCGCTACTATTACCCGTATGCCCATATCGGCCAACTGGTTGCATACCCCCACCAATTCTTCATCAAAAAACTGCGCTTCATCTATCCCAACTACATCCACATCGTTGGCCAATAATAAAATGTTTGAACTCGAAGGAACAGGTGTGCTGGTAATTTCGGTTCCCTGGTGCGACACCACTTTTTCATCGTGGTAGCGTGTATCCACCCGGGGTTTAAAAATTTCCACCTTTTGTTTAGCGAATTGCGCCCGCTTCAGGCGCCGGATGAGTTCTTCCGTTTTCCCCGAAAACATACTGCCGCACACCACTTCAATCCATCCCCTTTTATGTGCCCCCGGCTTTATATTCTCTAAAAACATACAATAAACTATGCTGAAAAAACGTTCATTAAAATACAATTAAATTGAAGCGGCCTCTGAAAATTAATGTATTTTTAAGAAACAAATATAGGGCTTTCTTTCAACGAAAAACAATATGCAAAAGACCACCATAAAGAATCAATTGAAACAGCAGATAACGGAACTAAAAAAGTTTTTTGATCTGTTTGAACAACAGGAACACCTTACTCATTATGAGTGTGAACAGTTTTTGGAAGGCCTAAATTTGTTGAACAGAAACCTGGCGGTGTACGCACATTTTATGAAACAGAATGCGGTATCAAGTGATATTGACGTGCATCTTAAAATTATGCAGGCCGTTGAAAAGAAAGAAGAAGTGAAACAGGAACTGGCTTTAAAAATTACTCCCCCGCCTGTAGCCGAAAAAACTGCAGATGAAGAGAAAGACCCCAAAGCCGAAGAATGGAAATCGGATTCCATCGTTAATACAAAAAAAATAGAGATCGCCATTAATGATAAATACCGAATCATTAATGAACTGTTTGGTATGAACCCTGCTGAGTTCAACGCCGCCATTCAGCAACTCAATGCCATTAATACCTGGGAAGAAACCCTGCTTTACCTCAACTCATTAAAGTCGGTGTACAACTGGAAAGACAACAACGACCTGGTGAAAATTTTTTATGGGATTGCCCAGAAAAGGTTTGCATAGTTTATTTGTTTAATAGTTCATAAGTTTAATCGTTTGGAACCTGTGAACAAATGAACATATAAACGAAAGAACGAATAAAATTCAAAATATGATTCGGATACTTTTACTTTTCTTTTTAATTTTTAATCTTTCATTACCTGCACAGGACACGGCCTTTGCAAGAAGTATTCTAAAAACACTCTGCTCTCAAAAATTTTCCGGGCGGGGTTACGTCAATAAAGGGGTAGATAAAGCAGCGGACTATCTGGAACAAATCTTTAAAGGCTATGGCCTGAAACCCCTGAATCAAAAATCCTATTCCCAGTTTTATACTTCTACCATCAATACTTTTCCGGGCAAAATGAATGTGAAGGCAGATGGGAAACAACTTGTTCCGGGAGTGCATTACATTGTTTCGCCCGAAAGCAAAAGTTTAAAAGGAACTTACAGTTTAACTAAGCGCGATAGCGTAACATACGTACACGATAGCCCGGCCTTAATGATCAGCCTGCAAAAAAAACTAACCTGGAGTGTATCTATCATACAGGAAAATTATACAATTGTTGAGCTGTTGAAAGATTCGTTTCCGGAAGGAATAAAACAACTGGATATACAAATAGAGAATAAACTAATTTCCAATTACAAATTGCGCAACATCTGTGGCTATATTCCCGGTTCCGAAAAACCCGATTCCTTTATTGTATTCTCCGCGCATTACGATCATTTGGGAAAGATGGGCGCCAATACTATTTTCCCCGGGGCTAACGACAATGCCAGCGGAACAGCTATGTTACTAAGCCTGATGAGGTATTATGCCATGCCTGAACATAAACCCAAATGCTCCATTGCATTCATTGGTTTCAGTGCCGAGGAAGCAGGTTTATTGGGTTCTGCTTATTTTGTCAATAATCCGCTTATTCCTTTAAACAAGATTAAATTCCTAATTAACCTTGATTTATTGGGTACCGGAGACGAAGGCATTACCGTAGTAAATGCAACTGAGTTTAAAAAAGAATTCAACTCGCTGAAAGAACTGAATGAACAAAACAAGTACCTGCCTTTGGTGAAGCCCCGTGGCAAAGCAAGAAACAGCGATCATTACTGGTTTTCGGAAAAAGGGGTGCCCTGTTTTTTTATTTATACCATGGGCGGAATAAAGGCCTATCACGATGTATACGATATTGAACGGACCCTGCCTTTAACAAAATTTAAAGAGGTGTTTTGTTTATTGAGGGATTTTTCGGGGAGCCTGATGGAGTAAAAGATCAATATATCAATACAGAACCTTATTTTTGGTTTTTAATTTAAAAGACCATGTCGAAATTATATATCATCCCCACCCCCATCGGAAACCTGGAAGACATTACCTTAAGGGCCATACGTTTATTAAAAGAAGCGGATTTGATCTTAGCGGAAGATACCCGCAATACGTCGTTTTTATTAAAGCACCTGGAGATTTCCAAACCATTAAAATCCTACCACCAGCACAACGAACACAAAACGGTAAGTGAACTGGTGGATGTAATTGCTTCGGGTAAAAATGTGGCTTTGGTAAGTGATGCAGGCACACCGGCTATTTCGGACCCGGGATTTTTATTGGTGCGTGAATGTATAAAAGCAGGCGTTGAAGTGGAATGTTTGCCCGGCCCTACAGCCTTTGTGCCCGCATTGGTCAATAGCGGCTTGCCCTGCGATTCATTTGTGTTTGTTGGATTTTTACCTCAGAAAAAAGGCCGTCACACCAAACTGCTTGAACTGAAAGAAGAAGCGCGCACTATGATTTTTTACGAATCTCCCTTTAGGTTACTAAAAGCCCTGGAAGAGTTTAAAGAATATTTTGGTGAAGAAAGAAATGTGTGTGTGTCGAGGGAACTTACTAAATTGTACGAGGAAAATAAAAGAGGGACAGTGAAAGAGGTGTGTGAATATTTTTCGCAAAAGCAGGTAAAAGGCGAAATAGTGATTGTGCTGGAGGGAAAACATTAAATTAATTTTAGCCTGTACACTGTTTTCTACATACAGTATATTCCTACGGGATAATAGCTCCAGAGGAGCTTTCTGTTTGTAGAAAAACAAAAACAAATTAGTTAATAAAGCCCCATCGGGGCGACCTGTATTTTTAAACAACAAAATTTGAACAGGCTCCTATGGGCAAAGTAAAACGTAAAAAGAAGAAACACAATGTAGGGGCGCCTCCCGGCGAATTGTATTACACCGGGCAGGACCGCACCGAGCGGGTAAAAATTACCCTGATTGAATACAATGAAACAGATTTTTTTGAGCAAAACTTTTACGACCTTTCCGAATGCGTGGACCATGTGAGGGATGATATGGTGAAATGGATCAATGTGGATGGCATACATAAAATAGAATTGATAGAAGCGATCGGTAAATTATACCACGTTCACCCCTTAACACTCGAAGACATTGTGCATGTGGAACAGCGGCCAAAGTTTGAGGATTACGACAATTATGTGGTGGCCATTATGAAAATGATTTATTTCGATAGCCACGTACAAAGCGAGCAATTAAGTATTTTGTTGTTCCCCAACATGGTTATTTCTTTTCAGGAACCACATGGAGGGGATGCGTTTGATATTATCAGAAAAAGAATACGCGATGGAAAAGGCCGCATACGTAAAATGAAGGCCGATTACTTGGCCTACGCGCTGATTGACGCGGTAGTGGATTGTTATTTCCATTCATTAGAAAAGATAGGGGAAAAAATAGAACAGCTGGACGAAGAAATTATGCACGACCACCAGCGCTTAGCCAGTTTAAAATTGCATGATTTAAAACGGGAAATGATTTTTTTACGCAAGCAGATATGGCCCATGCGCGAAATGGTGAACAACATGATGCGCTGCGAAACCACCCTCATCAATGAATCGACGGACGTTTTCCTACGCGACTTACACGACCACATTGCTCGTATTATCGAAAGTATTGAAACCTACCGTGAAATGCTTTCGGGCATCATGGATGTATACCTGAGCAACAATGCCAATAAGCTGAACGAGGTGATGAAAGCCTTAACGGTTATTTCGGCTATTTTTATTCCGGTAACATTTATTGCCGGGGTTTATGGAATGAATTTTAAATACATGCCTGAAATCGCATCACCTTACGGTTACTGGGCAACCTGGACAGTTATGCTTAGCGTAATGATTGGTTTGGGGGTTTATTTTAAACGGAAAAAGTGGTGGTAGGAACCGTTTATTCGTTTATATGTTCAATAGTTTATTCGTTCACCAGCTGCTCAACTTGTAAACGAATAAACTATTGAACGGTTGAATCAGGCAATACGTGGTACTGCTTCCTTTTCTTAGCCCATATCATAAAAACAATTCCTATAAGTATAAAGGGTATGCTCAAGATTTGCCCCATATTGATGGGCAGGCCTGCTTCCCAACCCTCCTGCGGCATTTTAAAGAACTCGTCAATAAAACGTTCGCTAAACAACAACACACAAAACAAACCGAACATAAAACCCTGTGGAAAACGGTCCCGCTTTTTTCTCCACAACCAGATCATGAGTATGGTCAGGAACAAACAAAAAACAGCCTCGTACAATTGTGCCGGATGCCTGGGCGGAATAGCTGTTCCGTGATGAATGAGGGCCATTTGATCTTCGTAATTATTTAAAAACTGAAAAGCCCAGGCTGCATTGCTTGGAGTTCCTACAATTTCAGAGTTCATTAAATTCCCCGATCGTATAAACACCGCCGACAAAGGAACCACCAATATAATCCGGTCGAATATCCACAACCAGTTCTCTTTTGTTTTCCGGCAATACAGCCACATGGCCGTAATTATTCCAATAGCACCACCGTGACTGGCCAGTCCGCCTTCCCATATTTTTAATATTTCCAATGGATGTGAGAGGTAATGGGCAGGATCATAAAACAAACAATGCCCCAGCCTTGCTCCAATCACTGTTCCGGCAATAATGTACAGGGTTAAAATATCCAGGTTGTTTTGTGTACGCAGTTCAGTTTTGTATACCCTTGCCATTACAAACTGGCTGCAAACAAAGGCCAGGGCAAAAAACATTCCGTACCAGCGAATGGGCCAGTCGATCCCCGGAATTGTAAACATATCGGGGTTCGCGTCCCAAACTATATATAATAATGTGCTCATATATTTATAAAGAGCAAAAGTACTAATTTAATACCAAAAATACCCGGTAACAGGTAACTGGTATTGCCCTTTGCTGGTTTGTAGCAGGTAATAGTAAATTCCTGTTTTAACAATTAAAAATTAATTCCTTTGTTATTTAAAAAATTAACTTTGGGTCTTATATTTTTTCCATGAAAAAAATCCTCTACTTTTTTCTCCTCTGTGCCTCCTTTGCCCGGGCGCAACAAATAGATAGTATTGCTACACGTTATTCAACAGGCATAGTGGCCGGCGATTTAAAGACCCACCTTTCGGTGCTGGCTTCCGATGAATACGAAGGCCGCGAAACGGGCCAAAAAGGACAGAAGATGGCTGCTGAATACATCCGCAACCACTTTGTTAAGTGCGGCATACCTCCGCTTGAACAACTCGACAGGGGTTATTTTCAAACCTTTCCTTTATCGGTTTACCAGCCTGAACAAATTGATATTACAGCCCATCAATTGACGTATCAAAAAATAAAAGATTATTATTCTTTCTCCGCTATTTTAAAAGACACCGTGTTAAATATTAACGAAGTGGTGTTTGCCGGCTATGGCATTAATACAGTGGTTTACAACGACTACGATAAATTAGAGGTGAAAAACAAAACTGTGCTTATTTTAAACGGCGAACCTTACCGCGCCGATGGAAAGTCGATGATTTCAAACGACATCAAGGCTTCCGATTGGACCAGCAACCACCGCCGTAAACTTTATGAGGCCAACAACAGGGGAATAAAAGTATTGCTGGTAGCCGACGACAACCTGGCCGAAAGTTACCAGAAAAACGAGCACCGGATTAATTCCACTAAAATGGAAATAAGCGACGATACTAAAAAAGCCACGTTTAACAGTCCGCTTGTAATTTACATTTCAAAAGAAATGGCCAATGCAATTATCGGTTCTTCAAAAAAAAATACAGACAAACTAAAATCGAAAATTGTAGCAAAATCAAAACCATTGAATTTCACTTTTAAAACAAAATTGAGCATTGCCGTGAAACAGGAAGTGAACCACATCAATACCGAAAATGTGCTGGGCTTTATTGAAGGTACAGACTTAAAAGATGAAATAATTGTAATTACCGCTCACTACGATCACCTGGGCAAGCACGACGGAGTTGTGTACAATGGTGCAGATGACGATGGAAGCGGGACAGTTGCAGTAATGGAGCTGGCCCAAACCTTTGCCAATGCAAAAAAACAGGGCAAAGGCCCGCGGCGCAGTATGCTGTTTATGCCGGTTGCAGGAGAAGAAAAGGGATTGCTGGGCAGCGATTATTATACGCTTCATCCTGTATTCCCGCTTAGCAAAACGGTCTGCGATTTAAACATTGATATGATAGGCCGCTTAGACGAAGCACACAAAGGAAACTCAAACTATATTTATTTAATTGGTTCGGATAAACTCAGCAAAGACCTGCACAACATCAGCGAGGAGATGAATAAAACCTATACCAAATTGCAACTGGATTATACCTACAACGATGAAAAAGACCCCAACCGTTATTATTACAGGAGCGACCATTATAATTTTGCCAAAAACAATGTGCCTGTAATTTTTTATTTTAACGGTGTGCACGAAGATTATCACCAGGAAACAGATGAAATACAAAAAATTGATTTTGCTAAAATGGAGAAAATTACCCGCTTAGTGTTTTTTACCGCCTGGGAACTGGCGAACAGGAATGAACGGATCAAGGTAGACGTTAAATAGTTTATTCGTTTAATAGTTCAATCGTTTTTTTGTTTATTCCTTGAACTGTTAAGCCGAACTATTGAACGTGTAAACTAATAAACAAAAGAACGAATAAACGAGTGAACGATCTACCGGCTTAGCACATAATCATCGAATTGAACGCGGCTGTTCATTTCTATCATGGCCGCCTGTCTTCCGCATTTGAGCCACCCATTAAAAAATAATTTCAAAAAGCTTTAAAAGTTGTTTTTGTTCATTGGTTTTAGCCCAAATAATTTGAGTCTCGTTTCTTGATGAAGGCAAAGTGGTTTTAATTGTATAAATTGATTGCATTATAGCAATTGCTTTTGCCGTACTGATTTCTGATTGTTTTGTTTTTAGTTGCCTTTCCAGCTCCTTATACACTTTATAGCTGCAAAACGCAATGATTAAGTGCGCTTGTATTCGATGTTGTAGCCGGTGATAGATAGGGCGTATTTTTAGATCTGTTTTCGATATTCTAAAGGCTTTTTCAATTTGCCATAGTTGTTTGTAATGATGAATGATTTCATCTGCCGGTAGTTTGACATTTGTCAGATAACGCTTCAAAATAAAGTGTAGTTACATCGTAAAATAAAACAGCTAATTTCCCTTCAAAAATCGATAGGGTATGATAATAACTAATCTCCTGTAATTGTTCTTTGTGTTTGCCCGTGAGCTTATCTAAATATCGATATACAGCATCTATTTCATAATATAACTGATGATGCCGTAAAAGATATTCTACGGTTTTGAGTTTGCTCCCTGGGTAACAAATCCTTGCTAATACTAAATGTCTAAACAGCGGTTCTTTTATTGCGCCGAAACCAATTTCATTAAACAATTTACCCAATATCAGTTCAACACCAGATACCTCAATGTTGTGGATGTTTTTTAAAAGCGTTTGGATATACAATTCATCCTGATCATACTTCAGATCTAAGCTACCCTGGGTCAATAACTTATTCAGTTCTTGTTGCGCCAATAGAGCCAATTTATCAATTTCTGAAGGAATTTTAGCACTGCCAATGCTCTGAATCAAAACCTGCCTGCGGCCACGTTTTTGAATAATGTGAAAACTGATACTCCCTGATTTATTTAACTTTTTTGCGGATAAACACGCTCAAAAGTAATCCTTGAGCCACCCAAATCCAAAACAATAATGTAGTATTGGCTAATGTTACAGAGCTCTATATAACCCTTTTTGAAAAAAGTGCGGAAGTCAGGCGGGAGTTCTTAATTCGAAGGCATTTTAAAGGGAACCACTTCAATAATAATATTAAAGCGTTTTTTCTTGGCGTACCTGTATGTTTTATTGGTGCGGTCAAAATAAAAGTCTGCACCCATTTTTTTGAATTCATACAGGGTGTTTCCGCAAACGCGGTGGTCGCGCATTTTTAATTTTTTATAAAATTCTTTGGTACCGCCGGTATCTTTATTGCATATATGCTCATCGATCTGATTAAACAGCATCACTTTTTTGAGGGTAACGTCTTTAATTTTTTTGTAAAGCAAAGTTGGAGGTACAACCTTAGGGGCTGTATTTATCCTTACACGCAGCCTGAATTTGGTTTTGTATTCGAGGCGGTGTTTTTCAAAATTGTACACAACAGGGGCGCCTAATTGTTTCATAATTTGAAAATAAGCATAAATCCTTCTTCTGGAAATTCCGAATTTTTTCGCAATTTCCTGAATTTGTCCCTCTTCCTGCATCAGAATATGGGTGTCCAGTTTCTGGAGTAATTCTACTCGGTCTAATAGTTTGTTCATGGTGGTTTATAAAAGAGCATCCAATTTAGTACTTCTTTGGATGAATAGCACTACCATTCGTGGAAAATGTTTAAAAAAATTTAGAATTGTGATGAAAATCACTACAAAATCAGACGTCCGGTTTATCCGGAACCTGTAGTAAAGCGGGAAATATTTTGAAAAATAAGTCTGCGGGAAAGCCTGCCCCCTTAGAAACGTACGCCAATCACAAGTATATCGTCTACCTGCTCATAATTACTGCCCATCCATTCGGTAATTTCAAACTCCAGCGATTTGCCCTGCAGTTTTAAGTTTTGGTTTTGGATGTCCAATAAAATTTCTTTAAAACGTTTGGTCATCAGTTTTTTACCTTTCTCGCCGCCAAACTGGTCGGCATAACCGTCGCTGCTCATGTACACGGTATCGCCTGCAAGGAGTTGAATTTCGTGGGTTTCGTAATGCTGCGATTCATCGGTAAAACCACCAATAGCGCATTTGGTAGCTTTTATTTCGTCTACTTCCTGAACCCCTTCAGAAGTGCGGATGATCCACAAAGCCCTGTTTGCACCGGCATATTTAACACGTTTATTGGCTTTGTCGATGGCGCAAAAGGCAATGTCCATTCCGTCGCGTGTCTGGTTTTCGCGTTGTTTTAAGGCATCCTGCACGCCCCTGTTTAACTGAGCTAATATTTCAGAGGGGTTGGTGGTGTTTTTAGTTAATACAATTTCATTCAGCAGGGAGCTTCCCACCATGCTCATAAAGGCGCCGGGTACCCCGTGTCCGGTGCAATCTACAGCGGCTATGTAATCAATACCATCTTTGTGGTTGAACCAGTAAAAATCGCCGCTCACCACATCGCGGGGCTTAAACAGGATAAAGGACTGGGGCAGGTGGTTCAGAATATTTTCATCGGCCGGCAGCATAGCCCTTTGTATACGCTCGGCGTAGTTGATGCTGTCTTTAATATCGTGCAGGGCATCAAACAATTTGTGGTTGGCGTCTTTTAATTCGGTGGTGCGTTCCTCTACTTTTTGTTCAAGTATGCGCTTTTCTTTCTGTAGGTTGGCTGTACGGATACGGATAAAACTGATAACCCCGGCCAGGATCACAACAATGCATATTGTGTAAAACCACCAGGTTTTCCAGAAGGGGGGGGTAATAGTAAAGGGAAATTCAACCACATCCTCGCTCCATACACCATTACTGTTTTGCACCTTAACTTTAAACACATAAGGCCCGGGCGCAATGTTGGTAAATACGGCTTCGTTTTTTGTGCTGAGCGGCGACCATTCATCGTTGTCGCCTTCGAGCATAAAAGTGTATTGCACATTATCTGTTGTGGTGGCCTGAAAAACAAAGGTAAGGTGGTTGTTTTTGTAGGACAGTACCGGTTTTACGGGCAGGTCGTTGGTAGGATCAAGGCTGTCCGAAAACTTTTTCCAGTCCACATGCTCGTAAAATAATTTCACATCGGCCAGTACAAGTCTGGGAGGTGTTGAATTGGGGTAATCAAACAAAGGGTTGTAACGGGTAAGACCATCAACGGTACCGAACCACACGCTGCCCGATTTTTCGGTAAAAATACTGTTCTGATTTATTTCGGTAGCCTTGAAACCTTTGTCAACACCGTAATAGGAGATGGCCCGTGGGACAAAATCTTCTTTGAAGGAAATTTTGTTTACGCCTTTGTCGGTGCCCAGCCAGATAAACCCGTTTTGATAAGCTACAGCGTTGATCAGGTTGGAGCAGGCACCTGATTTTATATTGATGGTGTGGAACTTTTTATTGTCCCAGATTAAAAGCCCCCCGTCCTGTGTTCCAAAATAAATGTTTCCTTTTTCATCACCCGAAATCGAAAACACAATGTTCAGGCTGGGGATTTCATTTTTATGAAACTCTTTAAAGGTAGTGCCGTTGTATTTTATAATCCCATGGGCATAAGTGCCTATCCATATATTGCCAAAAATATCGGCGTACAGGGTCATTACATCATCGGTGTTCAATTGGTTTTTCATACCAAAGTGTTCTTCCTTTCCTTCGGGGCTTATTTTAAAAATCCCTTTCCCATAGCCCCCGATCCAGATATTGTGCTGGGCATCTTCCACAATTTTTAAGATCTGTTCAACAGGTACATCTTCAATTAAAGTGTATTTTTTAATGAGCTTAAGACCATCAGCTGTCTGGTCGAAAAGAAAGACCCCGTTGTTTTCAGTCCCCACCCATATACGGTTTCGGCTGTCCTCAAAAAAAGTAGACACAGGGGTGTTGTTGAGTTCTTTTATAGAGGCTAATTTTTGAAAGGAGCGGCCATTGTAAACATCAACTCCGCTAAAAGACCCGGACATCAGCAGGTTTTTGGAGGTGTTGATAACCGCGTAAATTTTATTGTTGCTCAGGCCGTCCTTATCCGTGTAGGTCACCACCGATTCGTCTTTAAACATACACACCCCGCCGCCATAAGTACCAATCCATATATTGCCTTCGTAGTCTTCACACACCGCCTGCGTGCGTACAGAGGTAAGGCCGTCTTTTTCGGTAAACAGTTTTGAGCCGTGCCCCGATATTTTAAGCAAGCCGTGTTCGGTGGCGGCCCAGGTGTTGTTGCGTTTGTCAAAAATAATTTTTGCAATAATGTCGCCGTATATATCGGGGAAGTCGAGCAGGCGCATTTTCCCTTTTTCGTAAGTGTAAATGCCGGTGGTGACCGAGCCTATCCATATTTTTCCGTCCTTGTCTTCGGATATACTAAAGGCAGAATATTGTTTTTTTTCGGGGGAAAAATCCGCGATGTGTTCTGTGATTTTCCCGGTTTTATCAGCTTTGCACAAACCTTCCTTGAACAAGCCTATCCAAAAAACCCCTTTACTGTCTTCAAACACACAAAATGCAGAATTAGTGGGCAGGCCCGAAGTGGTGTCGATGCTGGTGAATTTGTTGTCGTGGAATATTTTTACGCCCTGGTCGAAGGTGGCGAACCATAAATCGCCGTTGGAAGCGGAGAAAATAGAATAGATGATGGTGGTGCCTATTCCCTGTTTATCGGTAAAATTGGTAAATGTTTTCCCGTCAAATTTCGAAAGGCCTTCTGTAGTTCCAATCCACAGGTTGTGGTGAACGTCTTCGCAGATGGCCGTCACATCGTTGCCGATTAAGCCGTCGTTTTTGGTAAAGTTCTTAAATTCTTTTCCGTCAAACCGGCTGATGCCCCCTCCCTGGGTGCTGAACCAGATATAACCCTGGGAGCTTTGGTAAATGGCATTGACGTTTGAATTGGCGAGCCCGTTTTTGGTGGTATAGGCCTTAAAATTATACAGTTGAGCCTGCGCTGTTTCAGTAAAACAAAGCACAAACACAATAGCAAGGTATTTAATAAATCGAATCAACCCGATAAGCCTATAAGAACGACAAATTTATAACTTTTCCGCAGATGGCAAGCCTTATTTTTTGCCGATAATGGGTGTAATTTCCAAGCGGTTGTTATACTTCGAAAGTATGGTTTTGGTATCGTTAAAGGCCTCTTCCATCTTTTTACCCATAGCGGAATCAATGAATACAGGCAAGAGGGCCGGTTGCGAATAAAGCCCGGCGGGCAATACAATGTGTTGTTTCATTGCTGGTTTTTCGGCCCGGTACACCCAGGTGGGCAGGTATTCGGCCTGACGGAGGGATATTTTTGCACTGGTAAGATTTTTTTGCAGGTGCAGGGTTAAAATTACGCCGGCATCGGTATACCGCCAGTACTGGTTGGAAATAAAATTTCCGAGGGAATAAGCCACAAAACCTGAATCAGGATTTGTTTCAAAGGGTTCCAGGTATTGAACAGGGCCGATAACATGGGGATGGGCGCCTATCATCAATTGCGCTCCGGCCTGCCAGGCATATTTTACGGCATCTTTTTGGGCCTGTGTAGGCTCGGCGGTGTTTTCAATCCCGAAATGGTAAAACACCAGGACGATTTCGGCCCCCTGTTTTTTTAATTGCTTTACTTCATTACTAATGGTAGCCGAGTCAATAATATTGAGCATGTATTTGTGTGTTTCTTTGGGATAAGAGCCGTTGGTGCCATAAGTGTAGTTCAATATCCCCAGCTTAATTCCTTTTACATCCACTATCCTTAATGAATCGTGGTCGCTTTGCGAAGTGTAAGTACCTGCATAAGCCAGTTTGTTTTTCTTTAGCACCTCCAGTGTTCTCAATAGCCCTTCTTCTCCGGTGTCCATGCTGTGGTTGTTGGCGCTGACTAAAAAATCAAAACCATTTTCTTTTAAGGCGGTGGCGTATTCGTCCGGCGAATTAAAAGCGGGGTACCCGGCATAAGGCAAATCAGGCCCTCCAAAGGTAGTCTCTAAATTTCCAATGCACAAGTCTGCTTGGCTGAGGTAAGGACTGATGTATTCAAACGAAGGGTTAAAATTGTAGGAGCCATCAGCTTTTTTTGCATTCAGGGTCTGGGGTTTGTGGCACATTAAATCACCTACCAGACTTAAAGTAATTTCTATTGTGGAGTCCTGTTGGGGAATGTAAGCAAAAGCATTTTTTGGATTGGTTTTGTCGTGTAGTGCGGGTGAAGAAAATTCCTGGGCACATACAATACCAGGGCAAAACATTAAGGCAGCAATAAAGTAAAGGTAGCGGTTCATAGTATGTGGTATTACCAGTATTCAGGGTTGTTTTCAGGATAAAAAGCACAGATGTGTTTTACCGATTCGGCAATGGGAATAAATTGTATACCGGTTTGTGCCGTTATTTTTTTATTGCTGTAGATGCTGGTACCTAAGGCCGAATGAATCAGCTCCTTTGTTATACGGCGGGGCTTTCCGCTGAGCGAAGCAGACAATTTATCGGCCATAGCAGCCAGGCGCAGCACAAAGCGGTTGGCTTTAATTTTTGGAAGTGGCCTGTTAAAATTACGATGGATCAAATCAAAGACCTGTTTGTAATTCAGGTTTTCGGCATTCAGAATGTAACGTTTGTTAAAACAATTTTTATTCATCAGTTCCACCATGCTTTTTACCACATCGCGCACATCCACATACCCCGTAATGCCTTCGGTGTAAAAGAGAAGGCCTTTGTAAGCGGCGCTTATCATCTGGCCCGATGTCTGGCCCCAGCAACCGGTGCCCAATACCACAGTGGGGTTTACAATTACCACGTTTAAACCTTCTTCGGCCCCGCGCCAGGCTTCGCGTTCGCCACCGTATTTGCTGATGGCGTAATATGAATTGGAGGGAGAGGCTTTCCAGTAAATGCTTTCGTCAATCACCGGTTTTTTATCGGGGTTGGGTATAGTGGCCACAGAGCTTACATGGCAAAACTTTTTCACTTTGCATTCGAGGGCGGCGTTAATTATATTGGCCGTACCCTCTGCATTGACCTGCATTAATTTTTTTGCGTCTTTGTTATTAAACGAAACCAATCCGGCGCAGTGGTATACTTCATCAACACCCTGCAGGGCATCCATTAAGGAAAAAATATCGGTTACATCGCCTTCCACCCATTGTATTTTATTAAAGTCCTGTTCGGGCTGTTGCGAGTAGATTTTAAAAATCTCGAAAGTACTGTCTGTATTGCTGTTGGTTCGTTTAAGGGCAATTACAGGATGACCTTGCGAAACAAGGTGATAGGCAAGATGCGAACCTATAAGTCCGGTGGCTCCAGTAACAAAAATCAAAGTCTTAAAAATCGATGTTTAAATTTACAATATATACTCCTAAAATAAAAAGAAAAGTGCTTGCAGTGCCCAGGGCATAACCGGCGTATACCTGGGCCGGGGAATGGGCTTTCAGGTACAGCCTCGAAAAACCAAGTAGTCCGGCAATACCGGTGAAGGTATACACCCAGCAAATAAAATTTTGTTTAAGGACCAGTGAAACAGCCAGGGCTGCTCCTGTCAGGCCGCCAATACCCACCATGTGCGCACTTATTTTCCATTTTAAATTAATTACGGTGGTGAGTAAAATGGAGACGGCACCGGCAAGTATCAATGATTTGAAAACAGAAGGCAAATTAAAACTCCAGATCATATAAGCCATTCCAAAATAAAAAAGTGAGGTAATAAGGTAAGGAATGGTTCTGTGGGGGCCTTCATCGAGTTTTAAAGAGGGGATGAGGCGGAGTTTAAAAAGGATAAACAGGTTGATGACCGGCAATATACAAGTAAATGAAAATACAATGCAGATGAGCAGCAGTTTTATTTGTAAAGGAAAAAGCAGGGAATAATAATTGTTGCTGAACAACAATAAACTGTAGCCGTATAAAGGGACAAACAGCGGATGAAACAGGTAAGTGAAAAATTGAGCAACTGATTTTAGCATATATTCTCGGCTCTAAAGGTAATTCAAATCTTTAAAAGGCTTTATATTATCTACAACAAGTTATTGTGTGGCAGGGATTTTATAGTATATTTGAAATACGCAAAAACCAAAACCTATGAAGAAAGTTTTACTTCTTTTCTGTACTGCATTTAGTTTTTTTTCAGGCCTTTCCCAAGTGAACATTCTGTGGCAGTCGCGTTACACCTCTGGTGGAACGGGTAATATAATTGAGCAGACTAAAGATTTTGTGTGTGATGCATCTGGCAATGTTTATGTATGTGGCACAGGCAAAGGCACGGGTGGCACCTTTGATTATGTAATTGTAAAATACAACAGTTCGGGCGCCCAGCAATGGGTAAAATATTACGACGGTACAGGTGCATCTTATGATGATTGCAGGGCCATTGCTGTTGACAACAGCGGCAATGTGTATGTGACCGGTATGAGTGATGTGGGGGCGGGTAATTATGATATTGTTACTGTTAAATACAATGCGGCCGGAACCCTGCAATGGGCGAAAAATTACAATGGAACAGCGAACACCAGCGACGAAGGCAATGATGTTTTTGTAGACGGCAGTGGCAATGTTTATATTGCAGGAGCCAGCGATGGCACATCTTCTGCCACCACCCCGGCCGATTTTATGACCATTAAATACGACGCCAGTGGAAATGTAACCTGGTCGAAACGATACAATTACACTTCGCAAATAGACCAGGCCAAAAAAGTATATGTAGACGCTTCGGGCAATGTTTATGTTACCGGGCAGGTGCAGTCTACCTCCTATGGCTTTGATATTTATACCATCAAATACAATAGCGCCGGAACACAGGTGTGGGCGAACCGCTACAACAATACTTCAATGGTGGGCGATGATGTTGCGAAAGACATGGCGGTAAATACAGCCGGGGAAGTGTTCATTACAGGCAACTCCCTGGTGAGTGGCTCTATCGATTTTGATTGCCTTACGTTTAAAATTCCTTCAGGCGGTACAGGCCAAAGTTGGGTAAAAACGGTGGCCGGTACCCTGGGTGACCTGGACCGGGGCAATGCAATTGCCCTCGACCCTGCAGGCGATGTGTTGGTTACCGGCGAAGTCAACAACGGAGTTGCTTCGGCCCAGGATATGTTCACAGTTAAATATACAAACGATGCGACCGGAACCCAGGTGTGGAAAAAACTCTACAATGGCCCGGCCAATAACTGGGACGAGGGTTTTGGAATTGCAGCCGACGCAAACGGCGATGTGTATGTAAGCGGCTTTAGTTACACAGCCGGGCAAAACAATAATTACACCACCATTAAATACCTGGGCGCAACAGGGCTTATGGACTGGATGACGAAGTACAACGGAACAGGAAATGCGGCAGACAATGCGGTGGGTGTTTTTCTGGATGCAAACTTCAACGTGATTGTATCGGGTACGAGCAAAGGCCTTGGTACCAACGACGACTTAGAAACAATTAAATATTGCCAGCTCAAATCAAATGCCGGCAACGATACTTCCATCTGCCTGGGTGCCAGTGTTACTTTAACCGGATCGGCCCCCGGGGCTTCAACGTATTTGTGGAAAGATGAACAGGGCAATACCATTGGCGGATCGGCCAGTGTTACCGTAAGCCCAGCCGACACCACCCTGTATATTGTGAGCATTACCAATGCAACGGGTTGTACTGATGTTGATACCGTGTTGGTACTGGTAACACCTTTGCCGGGTCCGGTCATCAGTGTTAGTCCGTCCAATACTGTTTGTGCCGGCGATACCATCACACTTTCGTCCACGCCTTTTGCTGCTTATTTATGGAGCAACGGAGCCAGTACACAAAGCACCAAAGTAACTGTTAGCGGCACGTATACACTTACTGTGTCGGGTACAACAAGCGCCTGCCAGAGCCAAAGCACGGTGTCGGTTACTGTACACGCTTTGCCACCTGTATATGCCGGACACGATACCAGCACCTGCGGTACAAACCCCATCGTATTGTGCGTAACCGGGGCCGGAACGGGTGGAACATATTCGTGGACAGACGGGCCGCTGACTACAATCAGCGATACAGCCATTGCCTGCCCGACTATTGTACTTACAGGCGGGAGTTTAAATTATATTGTCAGCGGAACAGACGCGAACGGATGTGTAAATTATGATACCGTAAAAGTAACCGTGCACAGTATACCGCCTATACCAACCGTAACAGTAGGGATTTCGTTAACAGCTAACAGCACTGTGCCTGTTGCAGCTTACCAGTGGTACAATTACAATTGCAATACAAGCGTTTCTACTATTATAAACGGAGCCGTATCACAAATCTATACGCCAACGGCAACAGGTTGTTATATTGTTACCATCACCGATACCAACGGCTGTACTTCTACTTCGGCCCCGGCAACGTTTGATATTGGCATTCAGGAAAACAGCCTGGTGCCTGTGTTTGAATTGTTTCCGAACCCGGCGGATAAAAACCTTGCTTTAAATATAAGCTCAGGCCTGAACGAAAAATGTACATTGAAAATAAGCGATGTGGCGGGACGTATCGTATTTACAGAGCAATTCAGTATTGCCGCAGGTACCAGCCAGTATAAAAAGACGGTTGACATCAGTTCGCTGAGCCCCGGTATTTATTACCTTGAATTGAGCGGAAGCAAAGGAAGTACAAGTGCTAAAAAATTAATCAAAGAATAAATACCTTACCACTTATTGTAAAAACCCCACCACTTAATAAAAAAACCACGCCGGCTGACAAAGCCGGCTTTTTTTTGCCCGCTAAGCAGCTAAATTAGTGTTATAGTTCTTTCCAATTAAGGGTTTTGTTTAGTTGTAAAACTAAAGTTCAGGTAAAGCCGGTTTACCATGCGGGGATGTGTGGGCCGGCTTGCTTTGAGCTTTTAATCAGGAATGGATTCCCTTATCATTTCCAAAGGAAAAGCCGTAAGCAATAAGAGGTTTTACATAAACGAAATCGCTTTTTGGCCCTGGCTTTTAACTTGTTACTTAACATCTTACCACAACATATAAATCCTGAACAAGGATTCCTTCCGCCGAAAGGCCACTTGTTGAAGCAAGTATAAAAATTCAGTAAAGCCCGGAGCCATTTTCAAGGGGGTTGTTAAATGGTTGCCGGGCTTTTATTTTTCCCACAGCTTCTTATTTTTAAATCTCAGACTTCAATAACACAGATTTTATTCTTCCACGCCTAAATGAATAAGGGCATCGCCTTCGTTGATGACGGGTTGGTTGTTGATACCTACAATATAAGCATCGGTAGGGGACGTAATTTTTTCTTCCACTTCGCCGTAAGGGTTGCAGATGACACCCAGCAGATCGCCTTTGTTTACATAGGCGCCGTTGGTTTTGTTCACATGGAACAAACCCGATATTTTGGCCCTGACCCAGCTTGTTTTTTTAAGTTTAACAGAAGGGTTGTCCGGAATGTCCAGTTCAATCATGTTGTAAGCGCGCATTAAGCGCAGGCAACCGCTGGTGCCTTCATTAATGGCGTTGTAATCAAAACGCAGGGATTCCCCGCCTTCGTACACAAGTATGGGTTTTCCTTTTTTAGAAGCTTCCCTTCTCAGCGTTCCTTCGCGGTATGAAGAGTCGATGATCAAAGGGGCGGAAAATTTTTCGGCAATGCTTACGTTGTCCGGAAAATCAAACACACAACGGATCTGCGGGTAATTGTTAATCTTAGCGCCACCGGTGTGAAAGTCTACACCAAAGTCTACCAATGGAATAACCTGCTTCATAATATCGAATGCAATGCGGCTGCCGAGGGAGCCGTTTTTATTTCCGGGGAAACAGCGGTTCATGTCGCGTCCATCGGGTAAATCGCGGGAACCGAATAAAAAGGAAACAATGTTGATGATTGGAATAGCGATAAGATTGCCGCTGCGGATGTTTTTTACCTCGTCGCGCGAAATGACTTTGCGGATGATTTCAATGCCGTTGGTTTCGTCGCCGTGCATACCGGCACTTAACAATAAAGTTGGCCCCGGCACTTTTGAACGAAACACATATACGGGGATTTCGATGGAAGTTTTAGTAGGGAGTTCGTAAGTGTTGAGGATAATTTGTTTGTTTTCTCCAGGCCTTACACTGGTACCGTTGATGCTGAATTCTTTGTCCATTGGGTTCAACCTTCGTTGGCATTAAACTCGTTGCGTTCTACGTATTCAATAATTTTTCCGGCGATGTCAACACCGGTAGCGCGTTCAATGCCTTCTAATCCCGGTGAAGAATTTACTTCCATCACTAAGGGCCCTCTTTCGCTTTGCAGCATGTCTACCCCGGCAATGCCCAGCCCTAATTTTTTAGCGGCTTTCACTGCGGTTATTTTTTCTTCGGGCGAAAGTTGTATCACTGTGGCCGAACCTCCGCGATGAAGGTTGGAGCGGAACTCCCCTTCTTTGGCTTGCCGTTTCATAGCGCCCACCACTTGTCCGTCTATAACAAATGCACGTATGTCTGCGCCTTTGGCTTCTTTAATAAATTCCTGCACCAGCATATTGGCTTCTAATTTAAGAAAGGCTTCAATCACCGATTTTGCGGCTTTGTGGTTTTCGGCCAGTATAACGCCAATGCCCTGTGTTCCTTCCAATAACTTAATTACGCAGGGGGCACCACCAATGGTTGCAATAACATTGTCCAAATCTTTGGGCTGACTGGCAAAAGCTGTTTTGGGCATTCCCAGTCCTGCCCGGGCAAGTATCTGCAGGCTGCGCAGCTTGTCGCGTGAGCGTACAAGGGCCTGTGACTCTACCGCGGTAAAAATTTTCATCATCTCGAATTGCCGCACCACTGCCGCACCGTAAAAGGTAACACTGGAGCCGATACGGGGAATAACCGCATCAACACCCGATACCTCTTTTCCGTTGAAATAAATGTGGGGGCGGTTTTTTTCAATTACCAATACGCATTTCATGTGATCGAGTAACAGGGGCTCGTGGCCCCGCTGTTCAGCCGCTTCTACTAAGCGTTTTGTAGAGTAAATGTTTCTGCCACGCGACAGGATTGCAATTTTCATAGTGGTGTTTATTCGTTCATTCGTTCAACAGTTTATTCGTTTAGATGTTGTTGGGAACTAAAGAACGAATAAACTATTGAACAATAATTCCTTTTGTATTCCCTCAACCAAAGAGGCTTCCATTTAAAAGTAATAAATATTTTTAAATAGTAAAGCCGCCGGTATGAATTTTACCTACATCAATAATGAATTTATTTTTTATCATTTTTCTCCCGATAAGAACCGGGTAACGCATATTTCCTCTGTCGGTAAGTGAGAGGGTGCAGCGGATTTTTTTTCCGGCAATATATACTACAGTGCGGATAATGTAACGTTCTTCTGCTTCGCCGGATGAGCTTTTAATAATTTTTTTCGAAAAATGTCCAAAGCGGTGTTCCTGTTCGTTGTACACCGGGTGCGAAGGATCGAGTAATTTAAAACATAAAATGTCTTCGCCCAGTATGTGTTTTATTTGTATATCGTGGCAATGCAGGGCTGTAGTATAAGCGCCGGTATCAATTTTGGCTTCTATTCCAAAAATATTCAGCTCCGGAAAATCAACATATTCCCTGCGGCCAACTAAATACTGTCTTTTGATTCTCTTCATGTACCGCAAAGGTAGCACTCGTTGGGTAAATTATCTATACCTGGCATTAAATAAACCGTTGAAGGTCATAGTTTATTTGTTTATCCGTTCATTTGTTAACTATTAAACAAATAAACGTTTAAACTATGAACGAGAGTATTTTATTGTTTCACCACTCTCGTCTTCAGCATCTCTGTCCGGTTCAGGAGGTAAAAAAAATAAATTCCCGGTTCAAGGTTTGATAAATCTACTGTCAGGTTGTTGATGCCGTCTTCATCGGCAGTATAGTACTGGCATTTAACGATGCTCCCTTTTGCATCAAAAAACTGAAGGGTATAGGTATCACCACTTGTTGAAAAGAAGGAAAGAAGCACAGAGTTTTCGGTTGGGTTGGGGTAAACGTTTAAATCGCCGGCCCCCGAAAATTTTACGGGGACTAATTGAGAGTAAGCATATTTCCCATCAAAATCGGTTTGTTTTAAACGGTAATACGAAAGCCCTTTTAAGGGTTGTTTATCCGTATGGGAATAATTCAACAGCGAATGGCTGTTTCCTGCGCCGTTCACAATGGCCAGGGTTTCAAATTGCAGCCCATCTACCGAACGCTCAAGGCTAAAATAATGGTTGTTGGTTTCCGTAATAGTCGTCCAGGTGCTTTCTACCTCTTTGCCAACAGGCAGGGCATTAAAGCTGAGCAATTCAACGGGTAAAGGGGTGGTGGTTTCGTAAGCTCCTCTCCAGGGTGCATCGGCCCTTGAGTTGCCGTCAATGTCATCGGTAACGGTTGCGTTGTAATCCATACCGTTTAATTTTACGTCGCTCACTGTACCTGTGGGAACCGCGCCACTGGAGGTAATGGTAATGCTGCCGGTATAATCGCTGGCCCCCGAAACCACCTGCCAGTTGGCCAGGGTGGTTTTGGTAGAACCTTCCCAATATCCATACGTACTAGCTTCCACATAATTAAAATCTTCGGCAAAAGTGGTGCCTGCACTCGACTTTTTAATGCCGTAATGCGAGGCCGAACCTCCTGTTCTTGCATTCTGAAAAATATTATTTTTAAGGGTGTAGGTTCCGGTGGTGGTACTTATTAAAATACAATCGCTTTCGGAGGCACCGGCAGTAGAACCCGAAACCTTGATGGTGTTGTGGTAAATATTAAAAGTACCGGTGCTGGAGGAAGAAACCGATATACCAATAATATTCATAAACTGGGTGTTTGAACCATTGCTCAGTAAAATAACATTGTTGTAAAAATTATAGGTGCCGCCGCCGTCAGAGCCCCGCACCCCGTATATCAGAGGAGTAGAACTGGCAATAGTGGTGTTGTGCACAAAACCAGTGACCCTGTTTTTTGTAAAATTTAATGTTCCTGTCATACTGGATGTCATGTAAAGTGACTGAAGTCTGCCTCCTGTAGTTGCAGCGGTGGAAGCAGAAGTAAAATCACTAAAGGTGTTGTGGGTAATGGTACCACTAATTGAAGAACCATAATAAATCCCGGTTATTGTTTCGCCACTACTGGTTTTTGTGCTTTCCGTAGTAATATTGTCCACTACATTGTCGGTTAAAGTAATCAGTGTACCTGTTGCCCATATTTCAAAGGCATCAAAAATATTTGATGTCCCGTTGCTGCTCAGGTAAAAATTTTGCATAATATTTCCACTGGCGGTTAATTCATCTACTGAAGCTATGTATACCCCTCTGCTGTTATTGTTCCCGGCCAGTATAATATCGTTGCTCACCCCATACTGGCCAATGGTGTTGGAATTCAGGTTAACATCGGAGGTGGAGGCACCGATATAGATCAGGTAAGCGTTGCTGGAAGAGCTGGAAATATTTACATTGTAAATGGTGTTGGAACTGATGGTGGCAATGGCGTTCCGGGAATGGTAGATGATGTATTGGCCGCCGGAGGTGCTGGAGGAAGTGAAGCCGGAAAAAGCATTGCTTGTTGCCGAGAGAGTACCACCTACATTGTAAATGAGATAAACGGAAGCATTGCCCGTAAGGGTGAGGCTTGTAAATGTATTACCGGAAACGGTACAGTTACCGCTTGTATTTGAAACCATAATAAATGAATTTGTAGAAGCAGAACTAATAGTAGAAACAGTATTGCTGCTAATAGTGGCATCATTGGCCGAGTTGCTGAAGATATAGCAGGAGCCGGTGCTGGTATTGCTGATACTGGAAATGCCGTTGTTGGAAGCTGTTAAGCCAGAGCCACCGTTGTATACTATTGTCATACTTCCTGAACCCGACTGGCTGAGGCCGGAAATTGTATTTCCAGTGAAGGTAAGTATCCCTCCCTGGTTGTTGACTAAATAAAAAGCACCGGTTCCGGCGTGCTGAATGTTGCGTACAACATTATTGGTAAAACTGAGCGCTACGGTTGGGTTGTAAACACCATAACAAACAGCGGCCACTGTATTCAGGTTGATGTTGTTGCCGGTGGTATTTCCAATCGTATTGTTGCTGATGCTGGTTGTTCCGGCCCGCACATCAATAAGGTTTAAGGCCTTGGAAGTGGAGGTGTTGCTGCCGTCAAACGTAACAGCGCCAATCGTATTGTAGGCGATGGTATTGGTACCCGATGAGTTGATGTAACAAAGCAGGTAATTGGTGCTGCCGGCTGTACCGTTATCGGTAGAAACAATGCTCCCTGTTCCGGTAGTGGCACCTATTACATTGGCATTTCCACTGGAACCAATTATAAAATCAGCACTTCCATTGGTGGCAATCAGTCGCAGGTGTGCACCGGCGCCTTTGGTAGTAGTATACGCAATGTTTTGAAACGTATTGGCCGATATTGTATTGGTGGTGGCCGCAGTGCTGCTGTTAAAATAAATACCGTTCAAACCATCATCGCCGGTAAATGTAAAAGGAGTACCCGCAACCCCGCAATTAATATCCTGCCCTCCAAAATAATTACCGGTGATGGTATAACCACCTCCCTGGGCAATGTAAATAAAAGTAATATCACCCGACCCGCCCGTTTGTGTATTGGTCTGGTAAAAACTGTTGCCGGTAATTGTCCAACTGGCATTGTTGTTTCCATTGGCATAAACAGGACGGTATTCAAAATTGATAAAATTATTATTGGTAATGGTTAAGGAGTTGTTATTGGTTCCGTCGTAACTGTTGATCCCCACTAAAGGTAAATTAGCCCCCGATTCGCGGATGGTGCAATGGTCAATGGTGTTGTTGCTGTTTGTACCGGAGCCGAACATTATCACCCCCGGTGAAGTAGATGAAGAACTGGAAGAGGTGTTGGACCCTAAAACTGAACAGTATTTTATAGTGTTGCCGGTAGATCCACCCGAAAACTGAATAGCGTATTTTGCAGAAGCATTCTGTGTGTTTTCTATCGTAAGCACACTGGTGCTTCCCGATGAAGCAATTCTTCCGTCAATGGTAATGTTATCACCGGCAGTAAAACTTATGATGGATGTTTCTGATCCGGTTACGACGCCCAGGTTTAAAGAAACTATACTGGAATGCGGCCTGATGAGAATGGAAGCAGCAACATTGGCTGCAAAAACGATGGGCTTGGCTTCGGTATTGTTGTAGGTGCTTTTAATTTCAATAATGTAATTGGTCCCCGCACCCGTACAGGCCGCATAAGCCGAAAGAATGCTGGCGTACTCACCCCCGCCTGTACCCACATACAAAGTGGTCTGGGCCTTAAGCGATTTAAGACCAACAACCAAAATAAGCAGACCCAATAAACGATATTTAAGTCCTGATGTTAACATTTTTAGTCTCATTTTCCTCAACAATAATCGTACTCCTTAGATGCTTATCAAAATTAAGAAAAAAACACGCAACTATCTCGAAATATCAGATCATTTTATGGTACATTATGATGCTTCCGAAAATCAGGTGCAGAGAAATAATACGCAACACACTGATTAAAGTTACAAAGATATGGCTCAAAAAAAAGGTTTTCGATTAACAAAAAGGCTGTCGTTTCAGAAAGGTAAAGAGATTGAACAGGACGCGTTTAAAATTCTTACTTTTGCTGCATGAATGAAAACCTGAATCCGGAAGGAGAACATTTAAGCCCGGCAGAAAAAGAAGTTGAAAAAGCCCTTCGCCCCAATATGTTCGATGATTTCAGCGGACAGGAAGGGGTGGTGGACAACCTCCGGATATTTGTTCAGGCAGCTAAACAACGACAGGAAGCCCTGGACCATGTATTACTGCATGGCCCTCCGGGATTGGGGAAAACCACCCTGGCCCATATTATTGCCAACGACCTGGGAGTAAGTGTACGCATTACTTCGGGTCCTGTACTGGATAAGCCCGGCGACCTGGCAGGTTTGCTCACCAACCTGGAACCCTACGATGTATTGTTTATTGACGAAATACACCGTTTAAGCCCCGTAGTAGAAGAGTACCTGTACTCGGCTATGGAAGATTATAAGATTGACATTATGATTGACAGCGGGCCCAATGCCCGGACGGTGCAGATAAAATTAAACCCTTTTACACTTGTTGGCGCAACCACCCGCAGCGGTTTGCTCACTTCGCCTTTGCGCGCAAGGTTTGGCATCAACTCCCGTTTAAGTTATTACAATTCAAAAACACTTACCCTGATTGTACAACGAAGCGCAGCCATACTGGGTGTCGAAATAAAAGACGAAGCGGCTCACGAAATAGCCCGGCGCAGCCGCGGAACCCCGCGTATTGCAAATGCCTTGTTGCGCAGGGTGCGCGACTTTGCACAAATAAAAGGCAACGGAACAATAGACCTGGAAATTTCGCACTATTCTTTAGCGGCCCTGAATGTAGATAAAAACGGCCTCGATGAAATGGACCACCGCATACTGACTGCCATCATCGATAAATTTAAAGGAGGCCCCGTAGGTATTACCACCATTAGTACAGCTGTGGGCGAAGAAGCCGGAACGATTGAAGAAGTGTACGAACCTTTTTTAATTCAGGAAGGTTATATTATGCGCACCCCCCGCGGACGTGAGGCTACAGAACTTGCGTATAAACATTTGGGAAAAACAATCTGGAAAAATAAGGGAACCCTGTTTGATGAATGAATTTTACCACTCAGGCACTCAGTACACGGAGGCTCACTAAGTCTGAGTATTTATGTGCTGAGTCTTAGTAGTAAAATCTTCATCACTAAGCACTGAAGCTTATTAAGACTGAGTATTTCTTTGTGCCTTAGTGGTAAGTATTAAACCAGTCAGGCACTAAGGACACTGAGGCTCACTAAGTCTGAGTGTTTCTTTGTGCCCTTAGTGCCTTAGTGGTAAGTATTAAACCAGTACAGCAGACTTCACCAATTTTTGTGCAACCAGGTATTCAGCAATCTGAACAGCATTTGTTGCAGCCCCTTTGCGAAGGTTGTCGGCAACCACCCAAAGGTTCAGGCTTTTATCCTGCGATTCGTCGCGGCGGATGCGGCCTACAAATACTTCGTCGCGGTTGTGCGCGTTCATCGGCATTGGATAAACCTGATTTTTGATATCATCTTCCACAACAACACCGGGAGCCTTAGCTAAAATAGCCCGCACTTCGTTTATGTCAAATTCATTTTCAAATTCAATGTTCACTGCTTCACTGTGCCCGCCCATTACAGGTATACGAACAGTGGTGGAGGTTAGGCGGATGGAATCATCACTCATAATTTTTTTGGTTTCGTGCACCATTTTCATTTCTTCTTTGGTGTAACCGTTGTCCAAAAACACATCTATCTGAGGTATTACATTCAGGTCGATCGGGTATTTGTAAGCCATTTCCCCGCTTGTGCCGTTTCTTTCATTCATCATCTGGTTCACGGCTTTCACGCCTGTGCCTGTAACCGACTGGTAGGTGCTTACCACTACTCTTTTTATTTTGTATTTTTTATGCAGGGGGTTTAACACCACTACCATTTGAATGGTGGAGCAATTGGGATTGGCAATTATTTTATCATTGGCCGTTAATTCGTGCGCGTTGATTTCGGGCACCACTAATTTTTTAGCAGGGTCCATGCGCCAGGCCGAAGAATTGTCGATCACGGTAATTCCTGCCGCTGCAAATTGAGGAGCCCATTCCAAAGACGTACTTCCTCCTGCGGAAAACAAAGCTATTTGTGGTTTCTTCGCAATAGCGTCCGTCATGCTGTGAACGGTGTAGGTTTTACCCTTAAATATAATTTCTTTGCCCACCGATTTTTCTGAAGCCACCGGTATTAATTCATCTACAGGGAAATTGCGTTCTTCCAGAACTTTTAACATGGCCGTGCCTACTAATCCTGTGGCACCTACTACTGCTACTTTCATTTTGTTTTTGTTATTATTTGATTTATAAATAAAAAAGCCTTTCCGTAGTGGAAAGGCTTCTGCATATTCTTTTGTTTCGACAAAACACTGCTATACCTTTCCGTTGGGGAAACGCATCTTCTTGTTTTTAATCGTTGTGAATGTTTTCATTTGTGAGTACAAAGATGAAATTAATTTTTTGAAAATCCTAAATCCTTCAATGAAAATTCTAAATTCTTATAGTACTAAATGATTAGATTATCTTCTAACATCAGGGGTCTGTTAGAATTTAGAAATTATGATTTAGAATTTATTCCCGAATAAAATCCCTGATGAATCCTGCAATCTGCGGCACAGCCTCCAGGTTTAAAGTATGCCCCACATGCGGAATAACCTCAAAACGTGAACCTGCAATGCTTTTGTGCACAGCTTCGGCCAGGTGAACCGGCAACAACAAATCTTTTTCTCCCTGAATAATTAAGGTGGGCGTTTTTACCTGTTTTAATTGTTCACGGTAATCCGGGCGTTCCTGTGTGGCGCGCATCAATTTGAACAAAGCTTCTGAATCGAGATTGATTTCTTTACGGGCGTCCCGCATTAAATCAATGGGGATTAAAGGGTTCCTGAAATAGTTTTCACTCAGTATGGAAGGCAGCATAACGTCGAACATCAGTGAATACCCTCCTGTTTCTAAGGCTTTCTGCCAGGAGTAGGAGATGGCGTCAAAGTAAGGGGTCTTGTGCGCAAAGGTGCCCATTAATATTAATTTATCAAGGCTATCCGGAAAGAGCAAAGCAAAATGCTGGGCAACAAGGCTTCCATACGACAGGCCTGCTATAGAAATATCCGGGAGCTTTAAAAAATCAAGCAACTCTTTTACATCCGTTGCATGCTGGTCGAAATTGCGATACGTCGTTTCCTTGTCCGATTGCCCCTGAAAAATAAAATCAAGCAATACTATATTGTAATGCGGTTTAAGTAAGGGTGTTACCAAACCCCAGGAAGCCACAGATTGTGACAAGCCATTTAAAAGTACAATGGTTTTTGTGGAGGAAGGATGCTGCTGTATTTCATAATACAGTTTTAGTTTGTCGGAAGTTAAAAAGTACATAAGCTTAATTTAATAGCAGATAAAGGTAAGGATAATTTCGTCGGACTAATTTTGTCACTCATCGGTTATAAACGATGGTTTGTTGGAAACAAACGAGTATTGTACATATTGTTGTGGTAAAATAGCAATAGATTTGTAAAGGAATATAAACAGAGAAACCCACTGGTTTTATTGTGTCACCAGCGGACTTTGTTTGAAAACCCCAAAATTATGAATCAGAAAATTGTAACATTGCCCATGTTTCCGCTGAATACCATCATTTTGCCTGGTGAAACAAAAATGTTGCGCATTATCGAAGAACGGTACAAGGAATTGGTGAGCGATTGTCTTCATAATTCTGCAAATTTTGGCATTCCTTATAAAATAAATAAAGATATAGCCGAATATGGCATGGAAGTGAAAATTACAAAGGCGGTAAAAACCTTTGACAACGGAGAAATGGAAATTACCGTGCAGGGGGTTATGCCTTTTCGGATACTTAAGTATACAGAAGTATTAAGTCCGAAATTATACGGAGCTGCCAGTATCGAAGAATTTAACGACGACATGGTTTCTTCGCGTTATAAAATGTTCCGCTCCTTGAAAAAATACATCAAATCGGCCAAAGGGAAAGAAATACCTGTTGAAACCCTTACCAATGTGCCGGTGTACAATGTTGCTGTATTATTGGACCTCACCAATGAAGAAAAATTGCAACTTATTTCTTTGAACGAACTCAAACAAAAGGAAGATTTTCTGATTGCTAAACTCAAACTGTTTATGCACGTGTTTAAAACAGAAAAAGCACTGGAAGGAAAGTTCTGGATGAATTAGTTTTAGCGTTTATTCGTTTATAGGTTCAATAGTTTTGGAAAACGAATGAACGGGAAAACAAAAAAACGAATGAACTATCTCAAATACGAAACCGCTATAATTTGAATTTTTCTTTCGGCTGCGGCAAAAGGACTGTACACTGAGTTGCGTACATCTTTCACATCATCACTTACCTTACTTACACTTAGTTCTCCAATATCCTCTTCAAAAAATTCAATGCTTCCTTCTTTCTCAACACTGTTATTGATGTATTTAACAAACAAACCATTTTTATATTCACGGAAATAATTTTGTAAACTGCTTACACGGCGTTTGGCTAAGTTTACGTTGTAATCGGTAGAGGCCAGGGGAGAACAATACCCTTTCATGGTTATTTTTACTTTTTCGCCGCGTAGCAATACTTTTTCCAGGAGCTCTGCAAAACGGTCCAGGTCGTGCATGCCGGCATCCACACTGTCCTCAAAAAAATTCTGTATCCTGTTTTCCGCATAGATTTTCTGATCGCCTTCCAGGCCTGCGGGGTATTCTTTTTCGTATTTGTTTTTTAAAGCACTATACTCTTCATAAGTCGTTCTGTAATTTTTTTTGGTGGTAATATGATGTGTTTTAGGCTCTGGCTCATCGTTGTGAAAAAATAAAGTAAGTGGAACAAGCACCTTCATTTGATTGAGCAATACTTTAGATGTATCAACCGGTTTTGGCGGATCTTCCAAAGGAGGAATCGAGAAAGAATAAATATCGTTGCAACAACTTTGTTTTTCTTCGAAATAAGAACCGATTCGATTCGAAGAAAGATAAGCCCTGTTTTTTTTCCGGTTGATGCTGTAATAAATATCGTTCAATGGGCTGTTGATCGGATAACCCGCGTTTTCGGGCTCGCCAAATTCATTGTTTTTGTACACAGACTTAAATATATCGAAACCGCCCATGCCTTTGTGCCAGGTGGAGCTGAAATAAAGGGTTTGCAAATTGGATACAAAAAACGGACTTACTTCATCCTCCACACTGTTTACTTTTTTACCTGCATTTACAGCAGCACCATAAGTTCCGTCCTTGTTTATTTTACTGTGCCAGATGTCTTGCCCGCCTTCTCCACCGCTGCGGTTGGAAGAGAAAAATAAAAATTCTTCGTTGTTTATATTCCCCACATTCGGTTGTGTGCTGTTTGTGCCAGCGGTATTTATTTGTGCCGGCAACAATTTTAATTCGATCCAATGCCCGTTGCTGTATTGTGAAACATAGATGCTGCAATTAAAACTGCTGCTGTTGACCTGTTGACAACGGGTTACATACACAGCACTGAAGTCGCTGTTAAAACAGGTGTTGGCGGTGTGTATGCCGTTTTTGTTGAACAGGGAATCCAGCTCCTTTGCCTTGCTCCATTTGTTGTCTACCTGTGCGGAGGTGTAAAGTTTGTTGTAGTTGATGTTGTTGGAACGGTCTCTGTCGTTTGAAAAACGAAGGGAGGAAAAATACAACAGGGAATCGACTTCAATGGGGGCATACTCTGAAACCTTGCTGTTCACGGTGCTGTCTAAGTGTTCCACTTTTACATCAACAGGGTTTTTAATCAGTATTTGCGCCAGTTCGCAGGCTTCACTTTCTATCTTTGCTTTAAGGGCTAATTTTTTTTTATCGGGGTCTTTGCTGTTTTTATTTTTCTGACTGTATTTGCTGAACATTTTTTTGGCTTCCTTGTAAGCCCCCTTGCTTTTTAAAATTTCGCCCAGCCAGAAACTTACTTCCGGAAAAACTTTTCCATTGTCTTTGCTGTATATTTTACGGTACCAGTGCTCGGCAATGGCTATATCGTAATTCAATCGGCTGGCCTGTGCGTATTTGTACTGGTAATCCATTGCCGAAGAATCGATGAGGATGA
>JAHEYF010000215.1 GCA_023251755.1 Bacteroidota bacterium | reverse complement strand
CAATAGTACCCATAATTTTTTCATACCTGTTTTTTTCCTCTTTGTCTAAGCTGTCAGTTAACTGTATGTGCCGTGTAGCATAAAACAGGGCCTCTTTAAGTTTGTTTTGGGCTAAAAAAACATCGCTGTAAATTTTATACGCGGGTCTGAGCAAGCTGTGATAGCTGGGATTTAAACTGCAAAAGAAAATAAGCGAATCGAGTAAGTGCCTGCAGTCCTCATAACGTTTTGCATGCAGCATAACATTTGCCATGTCATAACCCGCATCTATAAAAGCAAGTGTATCCATATTTTTTCTGGAGATGTTGAACCCCTTTTGAAACAGGGTCAAAGCTTCGCTGTAGTTTCCCTTTAGCTTGTATATGTTACCTATGTTGCGCTGAATACTGCCCCATAAAATACTATCGTGGCCATTTTTTTGTATATCAATCACAGCAGCTTTTTCGGCCAGGTGAAAATAATACAGTGCCGAATCAGGATTGGACAGGTTCATAAAAGCAAAACCCATGTTGTTGTATTTATGGGTATTGACCCAGTTGTCGTGAAGAAAATCAGCCACAGTCATGGCTTCACGCGAACAGGCAAGAGCCAGTGCATATTGTTTGGTTCGATCGTAAGAATCGGTTAATCTATTCAGGGAATAGAAGAGGTATTTATAATCCCTTTCTTTTTTAGATTGTTCGCAGATCAGTTGCTGGTATTTAATAACTTCTTCAAAAGCATTTATGTTTTCAAACACATTGGCCATAACAAAGTAAACGGAGTTTTTTATGCGGGGGCAGGTTTCGGCATACTGATCTAATATCTGCATACACAACAAAAGGGCTTCGTTGTTGCGCCCTTCCTCTTCATAAATACAGGCTGTTAATGCCAGGGCCTTTGCCCCGCATTCGTTACAGGAAATGCTCCGCGAAAAATCAAGGGCTTTTGCAGCATATTGGTAAGCCTTTTGCAAGTCTTTACGATGGCTATAGATATACATTTTCCCTTCTTTAATATACCATTGGGCTATAACCGTGTCGGCTGCTTTTTTCAGGCTATCGGGAAGTAGAATGGATGCTTGTTTTTGCCCGAAAAGTGCCGGGGCAATAAGGATAAACAAAAAAAGCGGCATTTGTTTTAAGCAGGCTATCATCGTATTCCATCGCATTATCCCCAGGTTACAAATCCAAATTACTTATAGTTCAGCGTTCTTAGTGTGGTTCATCACGATCATCACCTGTTCAACTATGGACTAAGAAGTCACTCTACCATAACCTTCTTCACGAGTCTGTTGTTTTCAGTGATCACGGTTATCAGGTACATGCCTTTTTCTTTTACCTGTATTGCTTTTTTGTAAGCATCGGTCAGTATTTTTTCCTGCAACAACACCCGGCCCAGTACATCAGTCAACACCAATGTGCATTCTTTTTTAGCGGTATTGTTTAAGCTGATTTCAAAACTCCCGGTAGTGGGGTTGGGAAATGCGAGCAATTGAAATTCATTGTTTTCTGTTTCCTTTACATTAACTGCAGGGTTTACTAAGGGCGACTCCCATACTCCGCGCCCGTAATAAGCAACACGCAATACACTGTTGGCGTAATTACCATCGTTAAAGATCATAAAATCGTTTACATTGCTAATGCTGGGCAGGCCCTGAGAGTAATTGAGCCAGGAGCTCATGTTTTTATTTTTAAAATAGACGGCTCCCGTTCCGGTGGCCACGTAAAGGCTTTCATCTGTACTGTAAACATCGTGGTACATTTTAATAAAATTAACAGCGGGCAATCCTGCCGATACAGATGTCCAGGTGGCGCCTTTGTCTGCCGAACGGTAGACTTTGCTGTTGCAGGACATATACACGATATTGGGATCGGCTTTAATAGCGGCTATACTTGCCTTTGAGCTGACAGAAGACGGGGCGGTGCTTACCTGTGCAAATGAAGCGCTTGCACTCAGGGCATTGTCGCTGCGAAAGACTTTACCACTATTGGTAACGGCATACACAATATTGGCATCGGCAGGTGAGCTGTTCAGGGCTTTTATGGCTTCGCTGATCGTGCTTATTTTAGTCCAGGCTGGCGGGTTAGAAGCTAAGTTGTCTGTTCGCCAGATATCATTGGCTGCAAGGAAAGCCGAATTTGTTTTGAGCGGGGTAAATTCCATAAGTGTTGAACCAGCCGCTGCAAAAGGAAAAGAGAGGTTCTGGCTGCCTGAATTTCCAGAAAGGCCTGTACGCCGGTTGCCTCCGCTAACATGGTAAAACCAGTCGCTGTGCTGGTAATCAAAAGCAAAAGTGGCGCTAAAGTCTCCCCCTCTAACGGTGTACCAGTTACCTGCACTGTAATAAAGTTCCCCGTTGTCCTGTGTACCTATTCCAATGCGGTCTTTTTTTATAGGACTTTGTGCTGCATGATAAATTTCGGTACAGCCGAGGCCATTGCTTTTCGGGCTCCATTGCGATCCATGTCCATTGTCGGTATTGATCCATACTCCCCCGTCGTTTACATTGTACAGTTTGGTAGCATCGTGTGGCGAATAAACAATATGGTGAAAATCGGTGTGCATTACCGATGTCCAGTAGGTTAAACGGTTCCAGGTAACACCACCATCTTTTGAATTGAATACAGCATGGGTACCCACCCATACATTG
>JAHEYF010000163.1 GCA_023251755.1 Bacteroidota bacterium | reverse complement strand
AACTTTAAACTGGCTGATTGAAGGTGATTTTAAAACTAAATTTTCGGGGAAGCAAAAAAAAAATTACTTCTTCCTTTTCGCCTCGTTTTATGTTCTGCATATCATAGCTTTATTTTATACTATCAATATACCCGAAGGATTAAGCGCGCTGGAAGTAAAATTATCCCTGCTTATTTTCCCCTTGTTGTTTTTCACCACTCCTTTTAACAGCAAACAACTACAGGCTTTTTTAAAAGCATTTATTATTGGGTGCACGACTGCTATGTTGTTTTGCCTGTTGCGGGCCGCTTATTATTATTTTACCGAAGGGCTCAATTATTTTTTCTACATGGAGCTTTCTTATTTTATGCACCCGGGTTATTTCTCTATGTACTTAAGCCTTGCAGCCTTTGTTTTGCTTTTCTCCTTATTTAATCGAAACAATTTATTTTTAAATGCTTCTGCAAAAAGAAGCTACCTGATTGCCCTTGTTTTTATAAGCCTGTTTATTGTACTGTTATCGGCCAAGCTGGGGATACTGGTTTATTTTTCATTGTTGATGCTATCGGTCATCATCGAATTTATTTACAGGCAAAAGTACCTTCTCCTTTTTGGTATTGTAGCTGTATCTGTAAGCACCCTATACAGTGTTTATCAGTATATTCCTGCGGTTCGCGATCGCTTCAGTAATCTTATTTCGGCTACGGCCAATAAAGAAATAGATAAAACAAGCAGCGAGAGTACAACTGTAAGGATATTGGTATGGGGCGCTGCACAGGAGTTGATAAAGGAAAATTTTTGGCTGGGAGTGAGTCCGGGCGATACCAACGACAGGCTTTACCGTGAATATGAAAAAAGAGGATATACCGGCGCATACGAGCATAAATTAAATGCACACAACCAATACTATCAAACCTTTATAGGCCTGGGCATTGTTGGTTTTCTGTTGATGCTGGCACAGTTTATTTTCCCTTTGGTATCGGCTGTTAAAAATAAAAAAAGCATTTTATTGGTGTTTATTTTACTTGTTGCATTTAATTTCTCCACCGAGTCTATGTTACAAACTCAGTCGGGGGTTATATTTTACACCTTTTTTAATTCCTTATTTTTGTTTTATGATTGGAAAGGAACTGTTGATTTGAAGATGAGTTGATTTGAGGATTTGAAGATGGGGAGATTGGTAAATGAAAAGCTGATAGGTATTGATGATTAGCTGATTGATTTGAAGATGAGTCAATTTGAAGACTTGAAAACTAACAGATATTACGATAACTAAAACTATTAACTAATCCTTATTCATTAATAACTCATTCTCAAATCCTCAAATCAACTCATTTTCAAATTGTATTTTTTTCTTTTAACTTGAAAATTTTTGACTTTTAACTTAAAAAAACATGCTCCCTTTTTCCCCACCGCGCATCGATAAAAAAATAGTAGACGAAGTAAACGCGGCTTTACTTTCGGGTTGGATTACCACCGGCCCACGCACCAAAGAGTTTGAAAAAAAGTTGACTGCATACAACGGCAATAAAAATACCCTTTGCCTCAATTCGGCCACAGCCGGACTCGAAATAATGCTGCGCTGGTTTGGGGTAAAAGAAGGGGACGAGGTGATTTTACCGGCTTATACTTATTCGGCTACAGCCAATGTAATTATTCATTGCGGAGCCAAACCTGTTTTTGTGGATGTAAACAAACACGACTTTAATATAAGCACCACCGAAATTGAAAAACACATCAACGAGCGCACCAAGGTAATTATGCCGGTTGATTTTGCCGGTTACCCCTGCGATTACGACACCATGAATGCCCTCGCCCTTAAACACAAGAACAAGTTCAGGGCCAATGGTGAAGTGCAGGAAAAATTAGGACGAATTTTAATCCTTTCCGACGCCGCACACTCCTTAGGAGCTAAATACAAAGACAGAAGAACAGGTTCCTTAACCGATGTGAGTGTGTTTTCTTTTCACGCTGTTAAAAATCTTTCAACCGCTGAGGGTGGGGCCATTGCCCTTAATCTGCCGGCCCCTTTTGACAACGAAGAAATCTATAAAATACTTTGCATCAAAACCCTGCACGGGCAAAACAAAGATGCCCTGGCCAAAACCCAGAAAGGAAACTGGCGTTACGATGTGGTAGAGGCGGGCTATAAATGCAATATGACGGATTTGTGTGCAGCCATTGGCCTTGTTGAATTGGAACGTTACGAAAACGATACCCTGCAACAACGCAAACATATTTTCGACACCTACTCCAAACTGCTTTCACAAAATATATTCATTGATTTACCACCATATAAAACGGCTGAAAAAGAATCTTCCTACCACCTGTATCCTATCCGTATTAAAGGTGTTACAGAGGCTAAACGCGATGAGATTATTCAATACATTTTCGATCAGGAAGTATCGGTAAACGTACATTTTATCCCTGTGCCCTGCATGAGTTTTTATAAGGGTCAGGGTTACGATATAACCGATTACCCTGTAGCTTATAACAATTACAGCCGCGAAATAAGCCTGCCTGTGTATTATAACCTTACAGACGATAACCTGAAAACCGTGTGCGAAGCCGTAAACAAGGCTATCCAATTAGCAATGCGATAATACATGATTAAACGCCTCCTTGATATTATCGCTGCTCTTTCCGGATTAATTATCTTGTCCCCTTTTTTTATATTGCTGGCCCTTGCGATTGTTATTGATTCAAGAGGCGGGGTATTTTACCGTCAAATACGTGTTGGGCAAAACAACAAAGATTTCGGTTTGTTTAAATTCCGTTCCATGCAAAGCGGTGCCGATAAAAAAGGCTTGCTGACGGTAGGCGGGAGAGACAGCCGCATTACAAGGGTTGGGTATTTTATCCGCAAATACAAATTAGATGAGTTGCCGCAATTGCTGAACGTAGTGCTGGGCGATATGAGCTTAGTGGGCCCAAGGCCGGAGGTAAGGAAATACGTTGAACTATACAATGCTGAACAAAAAAGAGTGTTAGACGCAAAGCCAGGCATTACCGACTATGCTTCCATTGAATATTTTAACGAGAATGAATTATTGGCTCAATCTTCTAAGCCCGAAGAAACATATATCAACGAAGTAATGCCCGCCAAATTAAAATTGAATTTAAAGTATATAGGGGAGCAAAGTTTGTTGACCGATGTGAAGATTATTTATAGAACGATAAGGAAGATCTTTTAGTTTATGTGTTTAAAAGTTTTCTCGTTCAAAAGCTCGCGGGTTCGGAACGAATGAACAAATAAACTGGAAAACGGATAAACGGATAAACGAATAACCTTACCTTTGCCCTTTACTATTAACGCATGTCAGATTTAAAATACAACCTCCGCGGGGTTTCCGCATCCAAAGAAGATGTTCACAAAGCCATTGCCAATTCCGATAAAGGACTTTTTCCGCAGGCCTTTTGTAAAATAGTACCCGATTTATTAACCGGTAGTGAAGAGCATTGTATCGTCATGCACGCCGACGGGGCAGGCACCAAATCATCGCTGGCCTATATATACTGGAAAGAAACAGGGGATATAAGCGCATGGAGGGGAATAGCCCAGGATGCGATTATTATGAATACTGATGATTTGCTGTGTGTGGGGGCTACGGATAATATCCTCTTGTCCTCCACCATTGGAAGGAATAAAAACCTGATTCCCGGAGAAGTTATTTCTGAAATAATAAATGGAACGGAAGAGGTGCTGGATTCACTGAGAAAACACGGAATGGGCATCCATTCTACAGGTGGCGAAACAGCCGATGTGGGCGACCTGGTGCGCACCATTATTGTGGATTCAACCGTTGCAGCCAGGATGAGGAGAGATGAAGTGATCTCCAATCACAACATCAGGCCGGGCGATGTAATAGTAGGATTGGCCTCATCCGGAAAAGCTACTTACGAAACAGCCTACAACGGGGGCATGGGCAGTAACGGACTGACCTCGGCCCGCCACGATGTGTTTGGGAAATACGTGGCCGAAAAATATCCGGAGTCTTATGATAAAGCCCTGCCCGAAGCAGTGGTGTATTGCGGGGCTTTAAAGCCTACCGATAAAATTGAAGTAGAATACAAAGACATAGACGGCAAACAAAAAAAGGAACAAATAGATGCCGCTAAATTAGTGTTGTCTCCAACACGTACCTATGCGCCCATTATAAAACAAGTGCTCGAAAAACACCGCAAAGACATTCATGGTATTGTGCATTGTAGTGGTGGGGCGCAAACCAAAGTGTTGCATTTTGTAAACAAGGTGCATATTGTAAAAGATAATTTATTTGAGGTACCTCCTTTGTTTAAACTCATTCATCAGCAATCGCATACCGACTGGAAAGAAATGTACAAGGTGTTTAATATGGGACACCGCATGGAACTGTATGTGCCTGCTGCCCTTGCGCCTTCCATCGTCGCTATATCCCAAAGCTTTAATGTGGATGCAAAAATCATCGGAAGGGTAGAGGAGGCTGATACAGCCAGGTTGACGATTCAGTCGGAGTTTGGGGAGTTTGTTTATTAAGTTAAAAGTTAGAAGTCAAAAGTTAAAAGGTTATAAGGTTGAAAGGTTTGAAAGTTGCAGGGCAGGTTCGATAGAACAAAGTGTTTAGAGAGTTCCGTCTCCAATCTCAATACTAACGTCTCAATACGCAAATCTCACATCTCCGTAATAAACCGGTAAGGCAAAGCCGCGTCTTCTTCAGCATATTCTACTCCTATGCGCGGTCCACAAACAATATTTTCTTCCGGGATTTTTATATTATCATCTTCCAGCCAGATCACCCCTTTGTTTAAATCAATGCCCGAATGCATGGTTCTTATACCTAATGCCTGCGAAACTGTTCCGGGGCCGGAGGAGGTATTCTGCTGAAGAATCTTTTGGTTGCGGCGTTGTAAAATGGTTTCTATCCCTTTTAGAGGTTTAATTCCCCTTATCAAAACTGCATGCGGCGTGTTTTTTTGATTGGTAACAATGTTAAACAGGTGGTGTATGCCGTAACAAAGGTACACATAACTCATTCCACCCTCGGCAAACATCACCTCTGTACGCCTGGTTCTTTTTCCACCGTATGCATGCGAGGCTTTGTCTGTAATCCCTGCATAAGCCTCTGTTTCGGTAATGATACCCGATGTGAGTTTACCATTGAAACGTGTAAGCAGCACCTTGCCAATTAAGTTTTTTGCTAAAAAAACCACATCCGGATTCAGGTAATAGTCGCGGTTTATTTTTCCCATAAGCCCCAAAAATAACCAAAAGCCTCCAACTTGTTATACTAAACCTGTTAATAAGTTGTTAGTTTCCTTTTAGAATAATGTTGAAAAATTTTAATATTTGTAGTATTAAACCCATTCTTATGAGAAAAACAGCATTTGCGCTTCTTTTTGTGATGGCCAATATTATTTGTTGCGCCCAGGAAGTGAAGATTACGCATAATTTACCTGAGTCGGCTAAGCCGGGCCAGGAACTGGAGGAAGAGATAACGATTACGAAGGGAATTGTGGCGGGCTTTGCCAAGTTTCAATGCGATGTGCCCATAGGATACAGTGTAGTTGAAAAAGATATTAAAGGCGGAACTTTTACGTTTGAAAACCAGCGGGCTAAAATTGTGTGGGTGGCTATTCCTGCAGACGCCAGTTTTACCTTTAAAATAAAAATAGAAGTGGCGGGAAATGCAACGGGTAGCAGTACCATTGGAATGAAATTTTTTTACCTGGAGAACAATGTTAAAAAGGAAGTTGAAATACCGGCACATACTTTGAAAATTACTGAAGGCGCCGCTGTTGCAACACATACAACTACGGAACCGGTAAAAAAAGAAGAACCTGCAAAAAAGGAAGAGTCTTTTGGTAGCCTGGATGATGTGCAACTGGCAACAGGCGAAACGGTTAAAGGAGGAGAAGCGGTTAAAACAGTTGCGGTTGAAACTGTAAACCCTGTAAAACCGGCAACAACAACGCCCCCATCAGTAAAAACTGAGGAAAAGGTAGCACACACGGAGCCTGTACACACTACAACTACGCCTGTAACGACAACACATACGGAGCCCGTTACTACTACACCGGTAACTACAACCCACACAGAGCCTGCCCATGCAACAACACATACGGAAACCAAAGTGGCTGAGGTAAAACCGGTTGAAACAAAGCTTGCAGAAACAAAGACGGTTGCTACTGAAAAAGTAACGAAAGAAGTGGCCGTTGCAAAAACCACTGCGCCTGAAAAAGCCAAAGTAGCTGAACCCAAAACAAGTCCGGCTAAAACAACAAACACTTCAACAGCAAGCAAAGCCGGTTTAATATTTAAAGTGCAAATTGGGGCTTACACAGGTGCACCTGATAAATCGAAATACGCGGGGATGAAAGTAGACGTGGTGAAGGAAGACGGAATGAATAAAGTTTATTCGGGGCATTTTAAAACATACAATGATGCGGCCAGCCACAGGGACGAATTAACTTCAAAAGGCCTGAAAGGTTTTGTGGTGAAGTTCCAGGACGGGGTGAGGCTGAAGTAATTGATTTTTATCTGATCTATTGTAAAGAGTTTCCTGAAAAGGAAGCTCTTTGTTTTTTATCACCTTATTCTTCTACAGTAATCACAACCCCGCTGGCCTGTATTTTTCCTTCGGTATTAAAGTTTTTGGGCGTGCGGTATTCTTTCTGGTCCTGGTAAATCTGAATATAATAAAGTCCTGCTTTTTCAAATTTCAAGGGTATTTTGTACACCCCTTCAAACTTATAATTCACAAAGGACCAGGGCTTCACAACAAGGGCGGTTTTTTTAGTATAATCTTTATAACTGTGTTTTAAGCTTATTTTCGCAGCTTTAATTTTTTTAGGGGCCTTGTCTTTATAGGCCACTAAATAACAAAGGTACCAGCCGGCTTCGGTTTTTAGTTTAAGCGAAAATTCCTGGTTTACTTTTACTTTCACAGGTACATCTGCAAAGCTATAATAACGGTCAATAAACTCTTCGTAATAACGAAATTGCTGTGCTGTTAAATAAAAACCTATACCCACATAATTGTGCCTTTTATCAGTACAATTTATTTTATGCCCGTCGTTGGGAGCACTTTCACTCATAAATAAGTGATGGAGTTCTTTCATGGAAGACAAAACGGTGTTGTCATTTTGTGCAAATTCGCCATTGGTAGACTTCCCTGATGCGTTTTCAGAAACATGGTCCAATCCACCCGCAAAGGCATAACGCTGGTAAGGTTTTTCGCCGGCCATGTTCCAATGCCCTGTGTAATTGTTGAGTGCGGCTTCTTTGCACATTTTGTTGGCCATGCGCGAAGCGAGGATGTCTAATTTAACTTCTCCGGACTGGTGCTTTACCCTGCTTTCGTTAATGATTTGCAACTGCTCCAGCTTTAGTTTTAAATCCTTGTCCGAATCTTTAAAATCAATTAAGCGTTGTTCGGCATTGTTCAGTTTTTGGTAAAGCGCAACTACCGAATCGGGGACAATATTCACAGCACCAGAAGGCTTGTGCAATACTATGAGCAGGGTAAGGAGGGTGATTAGCTTTTTCATAAATGCTTAAGCTAAATATAAGCATAGTTTATATTTTTTTATTCACCGGGGCTTAAACTTTTCCAACAACCATCTCGTGGTATTCCACGAGATGGTCATTAATACCTGTTTATGAAAAAATACCTTTTAAATTTTAATCCATTGTTTGCCATTGTGCCAGTAATAAATGCCGTCGCTGGCACTAAAGGCTTCCCACCTGTTGTTGGCATACCATTGAAACCAGGAAGCGTTGTTGTAACTGAAACTGGTAAAGCTGCGCGTGTGCAGGTAATTGTATACGGGCCAGCTTCCGCGCATTAAGTCTTTGAGTCCGGCAACGGCATCAGGTTTGCGTACTTTTCCGCTGGTTTTATAATAGTCGTCGTTGGGGCTAAGGTTGCCCCGTATGCCTGTAACACCAAAAAAGTAACGGAAGTCTTCGGCAAAACGCTCGGCTTCCGGTGTGTTGGCTGTATAATCTGCCTGACGAAGAGCAGTGTATTTGGCCCTGAGCAATCCTCCAATGGACGTATTGGCTTTAATGGAGTTTTGGTATTGGTGCCCGAATTCATGCGATACAACACTACCATAACTACCCGGACCTTTGCAATTGATGAGTGTGCGCCAGGGGCCTGTTAATCCGGCAAAATATTCGATGCCCCAGTCGTTGGTGTCTAATACCGTGCGGGCGATGTCTACGTGCCAGCTTTCCATGAGGTAACCATTAAAAGGGCTTTCTTTTTCAAGAAAGGTAGGTCCGTTGGTGTATTTTAACTGGTTGTAAATATCGGTCATAAAATTGGAGGCGTCTATACCTGTAATGCCGGTATCGCCGGGTGAATTTTTATAATACTCGTGGTGGGTCATGTTC
>JAHEYF010000214.1 GCA_023251755.1 Bacteroidota bacterium | reverse complement strand
TCATTTTATTGTTGGTCATTCCAATACGTAAAATAGCACGGTACGCTGTTTTTTCATCTTTAAACATTTTACCAATAATGGTATTTGTGGTGTTTAAATGATGCCATGATGGTGCAGTTGCCCCGTTGTTCGATAAAAATTTACCTGCATAATCCAAAAATGGAGTAGCGTCAATTCCAATTGCCCAATCACCTGCTTCAGGTAAAATAGGTTCTCCTTTTTTCGAAGTTAAGTCTTGCGCAAAAGCGGAACTAACTCCAAATGCCAATGCTAAAGCTAATACTGATTTTTTCATTTCTGTTTTGTTTAGTTAAACTAATTGTTTATGATACATCAAAATTACAAACATATTCCTACGCATATTTTATTAGTAAAACAGTTTTCAACGCCGACCTGTTAATATCGCTGTTATACCTTGTTTTTTAACATAGGAACAAATTTGAATTTTCCGAGCTCGGCCTTTTCAAAAGCTGTGCCAGATTTGCGCGTTACTAAATTCATGATTTGTTCTTCGCCCTCACCAACAGGTATCACTAACAAACCACCGTTTTCTTTTAATTGCAATAACAGCGGATCAGGAATATAAGGAGCGCCTGCGGTTACAATTATTTTATCAAAAGGCGAGTATGAAGGCAATCCTTTATACCCGTCGCCATAAAAAAAGCGGGTGTTGTAACCAATGGAAGGTAATAAAGAGCGGGTTTTTTCATACAATTTAAACTGGCGTTCAATGGTGTACACTTTCGCTCCCAGTTCAAGCAGCACAGCCGTTTGATAACCACAACCCGTACCAATCTCCAATACTTTTTCGCCTCTTTTAATTTGCAGCAACTCCGACTGGCAGGCCACAGTGGCCGGGTGCGAAATGGTCTGGCCTTCGCCTATCGGGAAAGCACGGTCTTCGTAAGCAATATTTACAAAAGCACTGTCTAAAAAAGAATGACGGGGAACCCGTTCCATGGCGGCAAGTACCTGTTCGTCTTTAAATCCTTTTTGGCGCAGGGTTTCAATTAATTGCTTGCGCTTGCCTTTGTGTAAATAAGTATCTATTCTGTCGTTCATACAAAATTAACTGTTGTCGTTCTATGTTTTTCAAAAATAGAAGCTATTAACACTGCTTTATTCATATTTAATTTTTATTACTAACAATGCGCTCTTAATTAGAACATACTTTTGTTTAAAGCGTTTTTTATTATGATAAAAATAGGTATAACAGGAGCCGGCACTACAAGTAAAACCCACATCCGGCAATTACTTGAAACAGGTTTGTTTGAAATTGTTGGTTTTTCGGGGGCCGATGTGCCCGCTGCCCGCAACATGATAAAGGAATTTAACATCCCCTATTATTCTTCTTTCAATGAACTGATGGGTAAATGCGAAGCCATTGATTTTGCAGGGACCAGTCCTGCCTATTTTGAAGACATCTGTTCCGCCATAAAATCATCCAAACATGCGCTCATCACTTATCCCTATTACCTCAAAACAAATGAACTGAAAGCCATTAATAATTTATTGAAAGAAGCCGATGTGGTGGTACAAACCGGTTATACCGAACGATTCAACCCCGCTTTTATAAGTGCCAGGCCTTATGTAGACAATCCCACCTTTATTGATACAGCAAGGTTGGTGCAATACTCACCGCAAAACGATCATATATCGGTTATTTATGATTTAATGATAAAGGACATTGACATTGTACTGGCTTTGATAAAAAGCAATGTCAAAAAAATAAGTGCCAATGCCGTTTCCATTGTGCATGAAAACCCCGACATGGTAAGTGCCCGTATTGAATTTGACAATGGGAGCATCGCCAACCTTACGGCGGGAAGAGTTTCTGAAATGAACATCCGCAAAGCCAGGGTGTATCAAAACCAGTCCTACGTTTTTATTGATTTTTACGAAAAATGGGTGAAATGCTCTGCAAAAAGCAGTGAACACCTTGACTTTGAAGATATTCATGTTGTAAAACTAAACGATGCTTTGCAACAGTTCAGTACCTTTGCCCATTGTATCGCTACCGGCGCCGAACCGCCCGCCAATGCTGAGACCGCCTATTATGCCACAGATATTGCCAACCATATAAGCGAAAAAATTAAGCTGAGAACAAATATTTTTTCCGACTAAAACAATATCCTGCTTACTTTTACGTTTCTTTTAGCAGGAAATCTATGGATGTGAAAAAATTATTTCTTCCTTTTTTAGTGGTGACGATTGTGTTTTTGGGATGCACTAAACTCGATCCCAAAATAGATGCGCCTTCTTATATAGAGATCAATGATTACAATGTAGCCTATACTTCCACCTACAACAACGGAGGACCGGGTACTACCCACCAGAAATTTACCGATGTGCTGGTTTTTGCAAACAACCAGACCCTTGGTTTTTACCCCATCCCCTGTAAAATACCGGTACTTGGCGAAGGGCCTACCAATATTATGATTAAGCCGGTAATAAAAACAAATGGTGTTTCTTCCGTAAGAGGGGATTATCCATTTATGCGGTTTTATACGGCCAACCCCGACCTTCAACGGGGCCAAACAACCAAGCTTACACCGGTGTTCGATTATTACTCAAGTATTGTTTTCAGGTGGACAGAAGATTTTGAAGGCAATGGAATTTCTATTATCGGCAATTCAGCATATGATACCAGTTTTAAAAGGGTGTCGTACGAAAAATACGAAGGGAATTATGCCCTT
>JAHEYF010000044.1 GCA_023251755.1 Bacteroidota bacterium | reverse complement strand
TTTTTGACTTTTTCATATACAAAAAAAGGATATTGAAAACGTTTTCAATATCCTTTAATCAAACCCTTTAGTGGTGAAGGATTCTGAGGGTTTTACCAACTATTTTTTGCTATTATACCCGTTTAATAGTTTTTTCGTTCTTTAGTTTCGGATCTATGAACGAATAAACGAAAGAACAATAAACGTACTAACTTCCTTCCTCCATATACAGTTTAATCGCTTCATCCGGCGGGCCTACAAATATTAATTCTCCGTGTTTCATATAGGCAACCCGCTGGCAGTATTTGCCTATCACTTCCATACTATGGCTGATCAGCACAACCGTCTTTCCTTCGATCCAGCTTTTTTCAAACACCTTCACGGCTTTCTCCTGGAACTTCACATCACCAACGGCAAAAATTTCGTCCAAAAACATAATGTCTGCACCGGCGTTTACGGCTATTGAAAAAGCCAGACGCGCCACCATGCCCGAAGAAAAGTATTTTATTTTGGTATCTGTAAATTCCCTTAACTCAGCAAAATCAATGATCTGGTCAAAAATGGCGTCTACTTCTTTAATTTTTAAACCCAGTACCGAGCCGGATACATATACATTTTCGCGTGCCGTTAATTCGTGGCTCATCCCAACACCCAGGTTCATTAACATGGACGAACCGTTGATTCTTACATAACCCGAATCAACCGGGTATACACCAGCCAGTACCCTTGTGAGGGTAGACTTCCCTGATCCGTTTCTTCCGATCACCCCAAAACATTCCCCCTTTTTTATTTCCAGGTCCATGAACTTAAGCGCAGGGACTTCCTTTGCACGGGGCGGATTAAAAATATTAAACAAACGTTGTTTAACTGTGTTGTGGTTGTCTTCAGTAATGTGAAAAGTTTTACTGATGTTTTTTGCTAAAATAGCTATATCGTCGTTTATAGTATGCTCCATCTCTCTTATAATTTTTCAGCGGCCCTGGCACCAATATTATTTAACATATAAAACCCGATCAACAGAAAAAATCCTGAATAAGCAAAGCCCCATAAAAACAAATCCCATTCGGGTAACTGATGATTCAAGATAACATGGCGGGCATTAATCACAATACTTGAAATGGGGTTGATAAAATCAACGCCAGGAAGCCGTTCGCGTAACACTTCAAGTTTAAATAAAATAGGGGAAATCCAAAAGCCTAATCCTGCAAGAATATTCCATATTTGCTGAATGTCTTTGGCTAAAACATAAATGGTACTTAAAATCAAAGAAAAGGCCAAAGAGAATAAAATAAGATTGAAGACAATTGGTAAAATAAGAATGATGTGCCAAGAGATATAAGTTCCGGTTTCAAAAATAATATAGTATAAAATGAACATAATAAAATTGAAACCAAAACCAATGAGGTTACTCCCGATAACAGAGAGGTAAATCTCTATTTTATTCATATTGGTGTATTCGTACAGGTATTTTTTTGTAGCCAGCAATTGAATGGTGCCGGTTGAACTTTCCAGAAAAAAATTCCAGAGTATCAAACCTAAAAACAAAAAAGAAACGAAATTAGGTACCCCCTGTTTCATAATTAATTCAAAGGCAATATAGTAGATAACAATTTCGGAAACCGGTTTTACCAATGCCCATAATAAGCCTAAGGTATTCTCATAATACCTGAGTTTGTATTCAATTTTAGCCAATAACCAAAAACGCTCTAATTTATTGCTTCCTTTTAGCCAGTCCTTAATAACAGAAAATATCATATCTTACAAATGTCGTTTAATTTTTAGTGCTGCTTTCCGCAACAGGGCATTCGATTTAATTGTTGTAATAAGAGCCTGTTTCACTTTCTGCCCTATAAAACCTGTTCCCGGGAGGTTATAAAATACGGTAGGGTTGTCGTAATTTATGCCTGGCCCGTTTGCGTTTAATAAATTAAAAATATCGGCGGCAAAGGTAGCATAAAAATCAGCATGTTTTTCGGAAATTAAACGGTACAAATACAGTTGTTTGTCGACAGTAAATGCCCTGGCCATCGAATTTCTCCTTAATCGATAGTTCCATAAGGCCTCGGGTAAGACCACTCCCTGAAAGCCCTGTTTTACCATGTTGATTACACCTTCGTAATCCTCCATTCCGTACAGCATGCGGGCATCGTTGAGCCCGGCCTGCAAAAAGGCCTGCTTTTTATATACCAGGGCGCTGCTGTTCACTGTATTGTGTACCAATAAAAAGGGAGGTTCGGGATTAAAAGTGGGCCAGTATTTTTCGCTTTCGCCAAAATATTTGGCCCAGCAACCTACAAAATAAACGTTAGTGCGATTCATTAACACCTGCAGTGCTTTTGAATAATAGGCCGGTTCCACTGTATCATCAGGGTCCAGAAAAGCTAAATAATCCCCACTGGCCTGCAAAGCACCATTGTTTCGGGCTATGGCCAGCCCCTGATTTTGCTGATGGATTATTTTCAGGGTGTATTTACTCTCCAGTCTGCTCAACACTTCTTTGCTCTCTTTCTCATCGCTACCATCGTTAACGATGATGATCTCCATGTTTTTATGTTCGGAACACCGAAGTGATACAAGTGTTTCTTCCACGTATTTCTCCATGTTATAATAAGGAATGACAACAGACAATAAAGGCGTTTTTTCTTTGGTATTGATTGTTATACTTTGTTTTGCCTGTGTTGGACGAATGAACGGAAAAATTTCCTGTTCAGTTTTTTTAGTCATCAATTCCTGTAAAAGCACTAACTTTTGCTCGTATACAGTTGAATATGAATACCGGGATTTTATTTTATCATAAGCCTGCTTGCTTATTGCATTCATTTCATCATCATTTAATTCTACTATTTTCTGTAATTGCTGCTGAAAAGAACCATGTTGTTCATGGTCAAATAAAAAACCATCCACATTATTTTCTATCACCTCTGCTTGTCCACCCTGTACCGAAGCCAAAACTATTTTTCCTCTACCCATAGCCTCCAAAACGGTGTATGGAAGATTATCTACAAGACTTGGTATTACAATGATATGCGCATCCAATAAATGCCGGTTCAACTCTTCCGGGCGAATAGCGCCCAATAAGCACAAGAGGCCCTGCCTGATTTCTTTGCGGTATTTTTTCCGGATAAAGTCTATCATGTCCATCCCTTCCGGATGGTATAAGTGATTTCCTCCTCCAATCATTAACAAGGGATGTTTGAAGCCGCCGATCCATAATTGTTTGAAATCAGCAATCAGTTCCAAACAACCTTTTTGTGGGATAAGCTTGCCAAAAAAGACAATTTTATTTTTTTGAATGACTTGTTCCGGTCTGTTCCAGTTAACACAGTAAGGGTTTTGAAGGATATGAATGTTTAAACCCGAAACATCTATTCTTTTTTTTATTTCATCCACTAAATACTTGCTGGGGGAAATGAGCTGATCTGCCGCACGTATGCAAAACTTTTCCATTTCCCCAACCCAAAAATAGGGTAGGCGATGATATATTACCTTGTTGTATTCTAAGTATAAAAACGAAGGGGCATGCAGGGTAATTAAAACCTTAAGGTCTTTAAAAACAAGATAGCCAAGGTGCTTAAATTGTAAAAGGTAATAGGCGATACCCATGTATTCCTGCGCTTCTATTACATCAGGCGTCCCTTGTTTTTCAATGTATTGTTGAACGATTTGCGAAAAGGCATAACTGAGATTGGCCTCATAACCCAAAAAAGAGGAAGTATAATATTTACCGGGGTTGAAACGAATGACTTTAAAACCTTTGTCTTGAATTTCATTGGTCTCATTTACAGTTAAATCAGGTGTAAAAACGATGACTTCGTGTTTATTGGACACTAACATCTTAGCCGTTTCCAAACAGTAGGTGCTAATACCACCTCCATATACAGGAGGGAATTCAGATGTGAGGAGCCAATACTTCAATGCTTGTATTTTTTTACATTATTATCGAATAAGGAGCGCCAGGCTCTTTTCCCCATTAAAACCTTTATTACATGGCCAAACTTTTTATACCACAGGGGTAGTATTTCATATTCATTCTGGTAAAACTCATTTATTTTAAGTGCTTCATCCTGCTCTTTAATAATTTTTAAATAAATTTTTTGATTTTTTAAGTCTTCCTTTGTGCATTCTAATTCGTTTTCAAGTAATGATACTTGTTTTTTAAAAAAACAATACTGTTTGGCAAAGTTAAATTGAGCTGGAAATTCTTTCTTGAAATTAGCTTCTGTTTTTAATTTGGAATGAATCATGTCTCCAATTATATTTTGTGGGGCCTTTAGTATTCCATAATACTGAGCAATATAAAATTCCTTTGACAATAAGTGAAAATAGGCTGTAGTAAAAGAATTCAGGTCCTGATATTGATGCAAGAAGGAGAAATTATTTATTGAAGAAACAGTTCTCTCTCCCGTATAAATACATTTAATTCCGTCAAATCCCTGTTGAGTGCAATAAGCAGTAATTGAAGAAATAAGCGCTTCATTCACCTCATTCTTCTCACCATTCAAATTGAAAAATAACACAGGCTGGCCATTTATTTTTTCATAGTGAGGATGAAAAAAAAGCTGTATGAGTGTGTTTTTTTGGTTCACTAATTCGGTTATTGTCTGTTTGGCATCCTTGGTATTGAAATTAAAATACAGCGACAAATAACAACTTGTATTAAGGTAAAACGATTTTGAGTGAATGTACTGTAAATTTATTTTTTGAATATCGGAGGCTTGTTTGATTTCAATGGAAAAAACTGTTTTCCCTGAAATAGTTTTAAGTATTTCTGTGGCGGGCATTGTATCAGCAATAAAATTAAGTGTATTCATTAAATACCTTTTATTTTGTAACCCTGGTCTGTTGCAATCCAGCTTAACATTCTTTCCCAGGCATGGGTGTTTGTTCCATGTTCATGATCCAATACATTTCCTTTTTCTAAGGTAGCCCTTATTTCCAGAGGAGGGTATTTGGAAAAGAAAGTAGAAAAAATTTCAGCCCTTACCCAAAACATAGTCCCTCCAACAAAGTCAAAATTGCGGGCAGTAAGCTGGTATTCCTGAATCAATTTTTTTAAAAAAACATTACTTGTACAATTGAAAGTACCCAGGTCTTTATCGTATTCATTAATAATGAACTCCCGGGCGGCTATTATACCAACATTTTTATCCGTATTATAAGTATCCAACACCGTGTCAATATTTAATGGTTCAATAATGCGGAAAAGTTTTTCCCTCCACATTTCACCTAAAGTAGTGTGTGGACTTTTTTTATCGTGAAGTAAAATAAAGTAATCCGGCTTAATATCCAATCGTAAAGCCAGGTCGATGAGTGCTAGTTTTCCACCTATATCTTTCCCAATATTAGAAGTAAAAATAAGTACTGAGTCAGGGAATTCATTCCGAATAGTATATGCAAGCGAATCGGTTTTTGTACTACCCTGATTTAAGCAAAAAAGAAAAAAGGGTTTGTATTGTTTGAGTGCTGAAATGTATGGACTAATTACTTGAAAAGATTCATGATAATAAATGTGAATTAATATGTTTATTCTGGGCATATTTAACTTTAGAAATAAATTCAACTAATTAAACCACGGCCACAATAATCATCATCAAGTACCAATTTTTCGAGCAGGGAGTTTTTGGTCAACAAATCATCTTCTATAAAACGAGAATAAAGAGTATTGGCTATTTCAGTATCCGGTCTAAATGAAGGGTGTAGTGTTTTTTTAATTTTTACCGCGGCAAGTGTATACGCATTCACCCCCTCCTGCAATTTGTTGCGCAAAGCAATGGTGTTGGACTCAGCTTCCCTTAGCGTTTTAAATATCTTTTGCAATTTACCATTGTTCGACAGTATGTATTTTATAATTTGAGGATCATTTGCACTTAGCAATTTTTCGAGGGGGAAACTATGAGTAAAAACCTTCGAATTTTCGAAACGGGGAATTCCTTTGTGTACGTAACAACCATCAAAAATAACACCATTTGGGACGTTATTTTCTGCAAGGTGTGAAGTAGCGAAATAAAATCCATGTATGGGTTTAGGTAATAATATATTTAAGGATTTTTGAATTGTACACGAATAACCGACATCAACAATCGCAACATTTTTTTTATCCATTAATTCCATTCCGTCTAAATATTTTAGCAGGGAGTTTTTCTCTATTCCTGCCTGTTTCAATATTTCGGGGAACAGGTGTTCCATCAAGGGTTTAATTTCTTCAATATTTTTTTGTTTAATTTCAAGTGATTTATTTTTTCCCCATAATCTTTTCTCATAAATTTCTTCCCATTTTTTATCACTTAACTCTATGCCAAAACGTTCAAATAGGAAACTGCTGATTTCATTTGGAAAAAAATCCGACTGGGCAATTGCCCAGACATCTTCTATGTTTGTTATTTGAGGTACGCAAACGGTTCTGCGGGAAACTTGTAAATAATAGCTTTTGGGAGCACCCGTGGTGTTTTTTGCCCAACTATCATAGATTTCTTTTATTAACTTACCTTCACGCGCCAGAAAATATAGTTTGTCAATATTTTCCTGTTTAGCTCTGTCGATCAGCCATTGACAAAACCCCAATACAATTGGTCCAACAACATTAAACCCTGTTTTATATGCTTCAGGAGCAAAAATATTAGTGTCACTATCACTAAAATCACTAATTTTATTTAAATCATTTTGTACAATTAAACTGATGGTAAGTTCTTTATTTAAATCTCCACTAATTATCTTCTGATTAACAAAAGGAGCGTAAGAAGGTAAATCCATTGCTAAATCATTGGCACGTAAGATGTGAAGGCATTTCATCCCAAAATGATCTGATGGTATTTGTATATCAGACCGTTCATTGTCGCCTACCATTAATACTTCTTCTCCCTTCACCCCTTCAGTTTCTAACATTTTAGCGTAAAGTTTGCCGGTGTCTTTGCGGGTTCCTTCAGTGGAAGAAAGATAAAGTTTATGCCAGCCGGTAATATTATTTTGAACTAACATACGATTAATTGTCTCTGCTCTAAGAAACATATCGCTTACTAAAATTACTCTTTTCCCAGAACGCAGAGCAAATTTTAATACTTCAACGGCTTCATTTCTTGCCCCTACGGACGCAAGTTCTATTTGCTCTTCCAATTCTTTTACTTTATGCAGAGTCCCTTGTTTTAATCCGCTGATAATAGAAAGTTCGGAGTAAATTTCATTTATCCCAATATCCCTTCCGTGTTTCAACCGGGCCTGAACTTCTGCCTGCGCCCTGAAATTTTTAAATACTTCTCTTTCTTTTTCTTTCAATTGCTGGATAACAATCTGTTTGGTATGGTCAGGATTTATAAGTGGGCGAACCAACAATGTATCAAAGATATCGAATGCTACAATTTTTATTTGTTCATCACTTATTGCGAGTTCAACTGCGTTAATTTTACGGGGTAAATATTGTTGGTCAATTCGAAAAGGTGACCAGGAAAAGGTATCGGGGTCTTTAATTATTCTGGTACTATATCCAGTAGCTGTTGGAACGGCGCCAATCAAACGTTCTATGGCGTGTGCAATTGTCCCATCGGTTTGTGCTTTTTCTTCCGGAAAATCTTCCCATTTAAGATTTAAGTCCAATAAAGGTCTCAGAGCTTTTCCTTTGGCCCAAAACATTGATCCTGCCGGAAAATTAAAATAACCTTCAGGCATTTTTATTCCCATGCGTGCACAGAGCATAGCCCCATCAGACTTATTCGCCAGCCAGGTATAAGCCATATAGGGTAATTGCGTAAACCCCTGCGGATATATAATCCCTAATTTTTCATTATCAGAGAACAATTTAAAAATTCGTTTTATATTTTTTTCAGTTCCAAACAGGCCATTAAAAAGATACTCCCTCCACCCATTTGTAGCTCCATTGTTATACAATGATTTTTTACTTTGAATATGCGCGATGTAATCGTACTCCTTTAGTTTTTCCCCAAATTCACATAACATAGGAGCAATATCCCTTCCGCGGTTAAAGACTTTTACAACCTTTAAGTTGGTGATATTTCTGATTTTTTTTAATTCTTTGGTGCAAACCTGCTTACCTTCCTCACTTGTTACGGAAATAAATGCATCAAAAGGAAATGGAATTTGATTCAAATGATAAGAAAATTCATTAATCAAATCAAAATAAAAAATATGGCAATGAACAGCTACCTTACCAGGGGATCCGGAATAATTATCACTGAATTGACTAATGTCTATCAAAACGTTTTCCAGATTTTGGTTGAGTAAATTGGGATCGTAATAGTTCTTATTAACAGGCAACCTGCCTTCACTTTTACCCCAGTTTAAATAATGATACAATGGATTTATACCTATAGCCCTTACGTCGGTATAAAGGTTGAGGTAAAAATTGGTGTTAAATTTATCCGATGGATTCCGCCCCTCTTTCCAGCCATAAATAATAAAATGTAAAAGGGGGTTAATTTGCGCGTCTTTTACATCGGAATTAGTCTCAAGGTAATAGTTGGTATCAAAAACATCATTGGGATTGTAATGTTTGTTTGCACCCTGTTGAAGATAATGAAGAATGGCTCCTTCTTTTGGGGATTTATTTTCTAAATAACGTGAAATATAATAATCTTCATCAAATAATTTTGAATGCTTAATGTGTTCAATTATTTCTGATATGTCATGAGGAATTTTTAACCCGGCGAGTTCTTCCTTCTTTGGCTTACTTAATTTTTGCTTTAACTTATTTAAAATTCGTTTCATTGCTTGTTTTATTCCTTCTATGTATTAGATAACAATAATCATTTCCCCTTTTATTCGTAATTCAGTAAAGTTACCCCGATTCATAATAAGTAAAAATGGATCGTCGTGATTAAAATAAATATAGCTCTTTTTTAAAGGACTTATATTCCCATTGTGAGGAATACTTTTAATTATGAAGTTAACTTTTTTTCCCGATTGTTCAATCCCTGACACTTCAGTAAGTTTCAGATGACAAGTTCCAAAATCAATTGGATCCCATCTTAGATTAAAAACATCTAATCTTTTATTCAGATAAAAATAAACCTCAAATTTGACTTTGGAAGTGAAAAACAAAAATGATTTGAAAACCTTTTCTTCACAAAAATCCATTGCCTTGTCGAAATAAAGTTTCGACACTAAGGCTCTATTTCCATCAATACTTGAATTAAGATTTTTATACGCAAGGTCTAAAACCGGATTTGATCCGCTCACGAGTTCACTTATTTCTTTTTCAATTTTTGGAACAAGTTTTTCAGCGGTATTATTATTTATTGTTTTTTTATAAGCTCTTTCGGTTAGTTTGATCGCTGCATTTTTGTCATTTAATAACTTTATCACTTTTTCAGCAGTATCTGTAACATCAAGATATTTTGCCGATACCGCAGCCTTTTCTTTTACAAATTCAATGATCCCGGTACCTTTATTAAAACAAATTACCGGAACGTTCATGCTCGCAGCTTCAAGGCAAACGAGGGGGAATGGATCTTCACGTGAAGTAAGTAAGAACAAACTGCTTATTTTAAAATAGGGTAAAGTAGTGTCCTTAGGGCCGGTAAAAATTAATTTTTTTGAAAGGCCGAGATTTTTCTTGTCGTATTCCAGCTGTTCCATCTCTAACGGAGCAAGGGCTCCTACCCAAACAAAAATTACATTTCCCAACCGATCAGTAACTTTTTTGGCTACTTGCACAAAAACATCAACCCCTTTTCTCCAATACCCGGTACCACAGCCCAAAACAATTTGTTGTTTATTGGTAATGTCTGGCAGAATGGAATAATTTTTTTTTATTTTTTTACACCTTGCGGCTAATGTTTTAAATGGCCCGAACTCTTCAACACTGATAAGCTTTGGCCCTTTAATTTTTACTTCATTTTTCAAACAAGATAAAACGCCCGCGCCCGCTGCGATAATCGTATTGATATTCAGCGAATAGTCTTTTAGCTCTGTTCTCCCTATTAAAGTCTGGATGGAATGACTTAATTCATGAACATGTAAAATAACAGGAATCCTTTTTGATTTTCCAATTTCTGCAAGCAAAGGTGAGCTGAGTATGGTGTTGCCATAAACAAGATCAGGCCTTAATGAATACACAAACTCTATGGGCGACAACAGCAACTGATCCTGTATAAATACCGGAATGCCTAATTTTTTATAACGGCCTGCAATATGCCCGCCCTTTAGGAGAAACAGGGCGCAATCGTATTTTTTTGTGGCAATTATTTTTTCGATTAAATAATACAATACAAGGGGAGCCCCTGTCAGACTTGCATCGTGCCCTATAAATAGTAATTTTATTTTATTCTTCCCTTTTAAGTTCAACTATTTCACCTTTTAACTTGTATACATGTTTATTCCTTGTTCATAATCTTCCACCCGTGACAGCCCCCCTCACTAAACTGAAAATTCATCACTTTACCCTCCAGTTTACTTAAGGCATTTACCAATTCAACTTTTTTCACGGGATTGCACACAAACATAATAAAACCGCCGCCGCCTGCACCGGAAACTTTGCCGGAGTATGCGCCTGCTTTTACCGCAGAATCAAAAACATCTTCAATCATAGGGTTGGAAATTGAACCGGCCATTTTCTTTTTATCGGTCCACGCACTTCCTAATATTTCGGCGTACCTGCGTATATCCCCTTTTAAAATGGCTTCCTTCATATCGAGACTGCTTTGTTTGATGCGGTGCATGGCTTCGATGGCCAATTGATTGCCAGAGGACGTGTTTTTTTTCTGCTCATCAATAATGCTGGAAGAAGAACGGGAAGCACCTGTGTAATAAAGCACCATAGAAGCTTCTAATTCATCAATTACCCAGCGTTTTATTCTCAAAGGATTAATGATCACTTTATCATCTTTATGAAATTCCATAAAATTAAAGCCGCCGAAAGCAGCAGCGTACTGGTCTTGTTTGCCTCCGCTAAGCCCCAGGTCTTTGCGTTCAATGTCAAAAGCCAGGCGGGCAATTTCGTATTCGCCTAAGGGCAGGTTGAGCCATTCAACAAAAGCCTTTACGATGGCCACCACTAAGGTGGAGGAGGAGCCGAGTCCGCTGCCGGGAGGGGCATCGGAATAGGTGGTCATGCAGAAGGACAGGGGCTTGCCTGGGCTATAATCTTTAATAATCCGGTTGTAGACCCCTTTGTGCAAATCTAATTTTCCATCAATGGGAAGAGTATCCGTGTTTTTATATTCTACTTCTTCATTCAAATCGGCGGCACAAAACTGTACTTTCCCGGTATTGTTTACTTCAATGGTACAATAGGCGTAATGGTTAATGGTTGCATTCAGTATATAACCCCCAAACATGTCAGAATAGGGCGATACATCTGTTCCGCCACCGGCCAGACCCAAACGTAAAGGGGCTTTACTTCTTATTATCATGCTCTAAAACGCTCGTACCTATAATTATCAAATACTCCTAAAGGCTGCAAATATACAAAAAGAAGAGATAATTATAGTAGCGAGTAGCAGGTAACAAGTATTTAGCAGGGAGTACTTCGGCCCGATACAGGTGGTCAATGGTAGTGTCATACCCCGGCGGTTTGGGTAGCAATATGGTTGCATAAATCTTACTTGTAAAATTTCGCAAGTTGCACAACTCTTGTGGGAAGCCCTGTTTTTATGTTGAGAATGAACAGCCCAAAAAGCTTTGCCAGGGCTAATGAACCATACTCCTTCACCACTTTTTTCCGGGATCTTAGTTGCTCTTTATAATTTTTCGAAGAAATAGCTTCAACCGAAAATTCAACCGTCACTAATTTTTTAGCGAGAACTTCCCCTTTGTAGTGTTTGAGTATTTGCCAGAAATAAGCATAGTCTTCTGTGTGCAGGTAGCCTTCGGGGTACATGCCTATGTTGGCCATTACTTCCTTCCTGAACATTACGGTTGGGTGAATAAAGGAACACTTAAAATGCATTTCCTTTACAATGTCCTGATGTTTGGTTTTACTGATATAATCGTAGCCTTTTTTTGTGAGGGGGTCTTCAAACCTGCACCAGGTGCCCAGCAGGGCAATATCAGGGTGTTGATTAAAAAATTCCACCTGTTCCTTAAAGCGGTCGGGATGGCAGGTGTCCCCACAATCCAATCGGGCAATGTATTTGTAATCGTTTCGTGTTTTTAAGTGTTGCAGGCCTGTGTTTAAGGCTCCAAGGATGCCTGCATTTTGATGCAAACGAAGAATGCTGAATTGAAGTTGGAGATTTATTTCAGAGATTTTCTTTTCATCAATGATCTCTGTACTCCCGTCATCCACTATCAACACTTCAAATAAATGAGCCGGGTACTGAATGCTTTGAATGGAAGCCAACAAGCCTTTAAAATGGTTGTAATAGGGAATTAAGAGGATAAAATCTTTTTGAGCCGGCTGCATAAAATTCTTTCAAAACTACTGAATACAGGTAAATATATACATGATTTTGCATTGTGCCAAAAGGAACAAGGCTGTTTAGAAAATTACCAATACGCAGATCAGCAGGATGGGCTTATTACTATTGTTAAGTTTACTATGATACATGGAAATATGAATAAACATTTAAAAACCGTGATCAGGCTTTTGGCTCTTGGCTTTTAACTTTTGACTTTAAATTTTTAACTTCATCTACAACTCAGAAATACAGCTTAAAAAGCAGGCATTAACAGATGGCTTTTTTTCAGCTCTCTTTACCAGCCTTGTTTTTAACTAAGATCCGCCCTATTTTTAATTTACAACCATCTCCAACCACCATGAAACTCTATTCTATTTTAGGCATTTTTTTATTGGCCTCTGTTTTTTCAAGCGCTCAAACACAAAGTTGCTGCAGCGAAAAAATCGACCCGGTACTGCTGAAACACTTTCAAAGCAATACCTTCAGCGACTTTTTTATCATCCTGAAAGAGCAGGCCGACCTCAGCCCTTCCTATTCTTTTTATACCAAAGAAGAAAAAGGAGAATATGTCTACCAGGTTTTGAGCACCACTGCAGCGCGTTCTCAAGCTCCTGTAATTGCCCTGTTGCAACAAAAAGGAATCAATTTTCAAAGTTATTGGGTTGTAAATTCTATTTATGTTAAAAACGGCGACCTTGATCTGATTACCCAATTGGCCGAAAGATCAGATGTAAGGGAACTGATTGAAAACGCAAATTACAGGTATCACCCGGATGTGAAAGAGTCTGCTGCGCAGGATAAAACAATGGCGGTTGAATGGGGCATTACCAAAACCCAGGCGGATGCTGTATGGGCATTGGGTTTCAGGGGCCAGGGCGTTGTAGTGGGCGGACAGGATACCGGTTACGAGTGGGATCACCCGGCTATTAAATCGCAATACAGGGGCAATAACAACGGTACTATTGATCACAATTACAACTGGCACGATGCCATTCATTCATCCAGCTCCAACCCCTGTGGAAATGATGCCAATGCGCCCTGCGACGATGATGAACACGGAACCCACACGATGGGTACTATGCTGGGCGACGATGGAGGCTCGAATAAAATTGGAATGGCTCCGGGTGCAAAATGGATCGGTTGCCGCAACATGAACGCCGGATTGGGCAGCCTGGCTTCTTATATCGAATGTTTTCAATGGTTTATAGCCCCTACTAATTTGAGCAATGCCAGTCCCAACCCGGCCAAAGCCCCCCATGTTATTAACAACTCCTGGGGTTGCGATGGCTCAGAGGGCTGCAACAGCAGCAATTACGCGACCATGGAAACGGTTGTAAACAACGTAAAGGCCGCCGGCATTGTGGTGGTGGTATCAGCCGGCAACGACGGTTCCGCCTGTTCAACAATTACAACCCCTGCCGCTATTTTTGCAAGTAGTTTTACGGTGGGTTCAACCACCAGTTCCGATGGTATTTCGGGCTTTAGCAGCCGTGGACCTGTTACAGTATATGGCAATTCAATGATGGGGCCCGATGTTTCTGCACCGGGTTCAGGCATTCGCTCCTGTGTTCCGGGAGGAGCTTACAAATCGATGAGCGGTACCAGCATGGCCGGCCCGCACGTAGTGGGCTTGGTGGCTCTGGTTATTTCGGCCAATCCGGCACTGGCCGGAAATGTAAATATGATCGAAAACATTATTAAAAATACGGCTGTTCAGCTAACGTCTACCCAAACTTGCGGCAATGTATCGGGTAGCGCCATACCCAACAACACCTTTGGTTATGGCCGGATCAACGCGCTGGCCGCTGTTCAGAATGCACTCAACAATGCGGTTGTTGGTTACCAGGCCTTACAGGCCGGAGTGAGCACGTATCCCAATCCCTGCAACAATAAGCTAAGCATAGAGCTTTCGGACTGGAACGATATGCCCTGCACACTTGAGTTATATAATATAAGCGGACAACATATTCTATCGGAAAACTGGGTACCGCTGTTTAAATCGAAACACGAATTGGATGTAAGCGGATTGCCCGATGGGGTTTATTTTTATAAATTGTCAAATACCAAACAACAGGCTCAAGGCAGACTTGTAAAAATAAAATCGTAAACGCATTTATTTTTTAATTTTCAAAATCTATCTTTCCTTTTTAAGCAGTGAAAAACCCAGGGGATTTTCTGTCAGCTCACTGTGCATTTGCCGGTTGCGGTAAATGTCTATAGCGGTATAAATGGCTTTTTTAAATGAGTCTTCGTTGGCTATATTTTTTCCGGCAATGTCGTAGCCGGTTCCATGGTCGGGCGAGGTGCGCACAAAAGGCAAAGCGGCTGTGTAATTTACACCCTTGTTAAATGCAATTGTTTTAAATGGAATCAGGCCCTGGTCGTGGTACATGGCCAACACCGCATCAAATTTTTTGTAGGTCCCGTTGCCAAAAAAACCATCGGCAGGGTAAGGGCCATAAGCCAGTATCTTACCTTTTACCTGTTCTATAGCCGGAATAATAATGTCTTTGTCTTCGTTGCCGATAGTACCGTTATCACCGGCATGTGGGTTCAGTCCAAGCACAGCAATTTTAGGTTTGCGGATATTAAAATCCTGTATGAGTGAATTGTTCAGCTGTTTAATTTTATCCACTATTTTTTCGGTTGAAAGTGAAGCGGCCACTTTGCCTACAGGGATATGGCCTGTTACCAATCCTATCCTTAAATCATCGCTGCACATGAGCATCATCGCTTCTTTTCCTTCGCCCAATTTAGCGGCGAGGTATTCGGTATGGCCGGCGAATTTAAATTCTTCCGACTGAATGTTTTCTTTGTTAATAGGTGCGGTAACCAACACATCCACCTCTTTGTTTTTTAAAGCTTCGGTAGCCCGTTCCAGGCTAATGTATGCATACTTACCACCGGTTGGCGAATTCTTGCCCATTTCAATGTTCACTTCTTCTTCGTAGCAGTTGAATACATTTGGTTTTTTTGTATTCAGCTGGTGTAAATCGCGGGTAGGATGAAAATTAAGGTCTTCGATACCCAATACCTTGCGGTAATAGCCCACTGTTTTTTGCGAACTGAATAAAACAGGGGTGCATATTTCACACAATTGTGGCTCCAGCAGGGTTTTAATAATAACTTCTAAGCCAATTCCATTTATATCGCCCTGAGATATACCAATTCGTATTTTTTCTGTGCTCATAATTTTAATTATTATGTTTATTCGTTTACCTGTTCAATCGTTTAATAGTTAGGAATAGCTAACAAATAAACGTGTAAACGAATAAACTATTGAACTTAATCCTCTATCCATCCAATCACCGCCGCAATTTCCTCAGCGTCGATTGTTTTCCATTTTTTTCCGGTAACCGTCCATACGGCCAGGCCCTGCGAATACTGCTCTTTGCCTACCATTAGTTGTTTGTGTATGGCAATGGATTTTTTATTTGTTTTGGCCGATTTTAAATCAAAGCAATATTTTCCTATTTCATTTTTTTCAAACACTATGCTGTGTCCGTAACTTTGTGTTTTGTATTCCACTTCAAAGTTGTTTCCTACCTGTTCATTCACCACTTCTGTAATTTTATTGTTTTTCAGGTCAACGATGTAATCTCCTTTTGCGCACACATATTTTATATTTCCGTTTTCATCTTTTGTAAAACATGAATTGCTGTGGCTTACGGGCACGTCTTTAATTACGCCTAATTTAGTTTGTGTCTTGTCCACATTTACTTTAATAAGTGTGGCTTCGTTTTTCGACATGTTGTAATAAGGAAATACAAAATTGTTATTGTCCACCCACATTACAGGAATGTCCGCTACCGATTTACCATCCACCAGGTTCTCACCAAAACCGGCATCGTTTACCAATAGTACTTTTTCTTTTTTTGGCGGATACAGCCAAATCCTTCTGTTTTGTGTTTCGTAATCTACACCAATGTCCTGGCCCAACAAGGGTTTAAACAACAGGGCTTTTACCTCTTCGTATTTATTGGTTTTACAGTCGAATACGGAATAATATTTCCCTTTAAATATATCGTTGGTGTAAAACACAATGCTGTCGCCGCTGCATTTTACTAATTTTGTTTTATCGGAAGAGAGGACCTTTTTTTCTTTCAGGTCGATAATGTTACCAATGCCTGTTATTAAATAACGGTTTTTGTAAATTACATTGTCGCCCACATCACAGCGTACATTGTCGGCGCCGTTCACACGGCCTTTAACGCTCAATAATTTTTCATTGCCTTTGTATTCCCCGTTTTCAAAATTGTACTTGTATATGTGCTGGGTAAGCGTTTGCGCTTCGGCAGGTTCGTACTGTGCAACAATTAAGGAATAGTTTGTTTGTGCGGCAGCAAAAGGGCCGGCACTTAAAATTATAAGCAAACAAGTAATTTTTACAAACAGACTTTCCTTAAATCCCTCGCACTTCATTCTTATCCTTTCTGATTAAACGTTCTTAAAAAAATCAAACAACAAACGTACTCCTACACCTGTTCCGCCTTTAATTCTGTACGATTCGCGGGTATTGATAAAGGCTGGTCCTGCGATGTCCAGGTGAAGGTAAGGGTAATCGGTAAACTTGTTGAGGAATTTTCCGGCTGTAATGGCGCCGCCAAATCCGACCCCGATGTTTTTCATGTCTGCTATATCCGATTTCAACAGCTCATCGTACTCTTCCCAAAACGGAAACTCCGCCAAACGCTCGTAAGTATTTTCTCCGCTTCTTTTTAGGGCATTGTGGGTTTTTTCATCTGCAGTACCCATGCTCACAATTCCCAGGTGTCCGATAGCCGCCGCAGAAGCACCTGTTAGTGTGGAAAGCTCTATGGCTAATTCGGGTTTGTATTTTTTAGCGTAGGCCAATGCATCGGCCAGTATCATTCTTCCTTCGGCATCGGAGTTCAGCATTTCAATAGTGGTCCCGTCGTACATGGTAATAATATCGCCTGGCGCAAAGGCATTGCCTCCGGGGCGGTTGTCGGTTGCCGGAACAAGTGTTATAATATGTACCGGTAGTTTTGCTTTTGCAATAGCATATAAAGCGCAGGCCACTGCTGCTGCCCCGCCCATATCGCATTTCATGGAATCCATGCTGTTCGTGGTTGGCTTCAGGCTCAGTCCTCCTGTGTCGTACACCACACCTTTACCGACCAACACGTAGGGCTTTTTATTTTTAGCGTTTTTGGGTTTGTATTCCATGATGCTAAAGGTGGGCGGGTCAATACTCCCCTGATTCACCGACAATAAGCCTCCCATTTTCAGTTTTTGTATTGCGGCTTTGTTCAGTACTTCAACTTTGAAACCTGCTTTTTTTCCCAATTGCTGAAAGTCTTTGGCCAAATCCACCGCGTTTAACACATTCACCGGTTCGTTTACCAGGTCGCGGGCGTGGCAGGTGGCTTCGCTTACAATGGCGAGTTCGTTCAGGTCTTTTTCGCTGATAGCCCCGGCATACACCTGAATGCTATTGAGGCTGTTTTTTTCTTTGGCCGCAGTCGATCTGTGTTTAATAAACTGGTAATTGGAAAGTACAATCCCCTCGGTCAATGCAAGGATCAGCGAGGGATTCACCTCCTCGCTATACAATTGAACGGAAGTGGCTTTAAATTCGTTTAAACGGTTGGCCACACAACTTCCGCATTTTCTCAATGCTTCGGCCTGCTGATACAGGGGCTTGTTTTTTTCGACAATCAACACGAGTATCAACTGGTTCAATCTGTTAAGGGCCACTAATTTTTTATCCTGTTTGTTAATCTGTTCGCTAATGTAGGCCTGTTCTTTTTCAGAAAAGCCATACCCGGCCTTGTTGCTGAATTTATCGGTTAAAACAATAAAATTCTCCTTGTTGGAAAAGGTGCGGGCTTTTTTAATGGCAAGCATAATTAGTTTTTGTAATTTTACAGGATATTTAAAGCTTGTAAATGTAAGTATTTTACGAGTTTAAGCAAACACAGTGTATGGACTTTCTTATTCCATACACCCTATTTATAATCGCATGAATGTAGATAATTTATTGAAAAAAGCCTTGAATTTCGAATTTTTAAGTGCTGAAGAAGGTGTTTTTTTATTTGAACAGGCCCCAACTGCTGAATTAATGTATGTGGGGAATGAACTTAGAAAAATCAAAAAGAACAATTCGGACAAGGTCACCTGGATTATTGACCGCAACCTGAACACCACCAATGTATGCACGGCCAATTGCAAGTTTTGTAATTTTTACCGCATCCCCGGCCACGTGGAATCTTATATAACTGACATAGCAAGCTATAAAGTTAAGATAGAAGAAACCTTTAAATACGGAGGCGAACAGTTGTTGCTGCAGGGCGGGCATCATCCCGACCTGGGCTTGAGTTATTATGTGAATTTGTTTAAGGAACTGAAAAGCCTTTACCCGGATTTAAAGCTCCATTCGCTGGGGCCACCTGAAATTGCACACATCACCAAGCTCGAAAAGTCTACACACACGGAAGTATTAAAGGCCTTGATGGATGCCGGCTTAGACAGTCTCCCCGGAGCCGGGGCCGAAATTCTGAACGACCGGGTGCGCCGTTTAATTTCCAAAGGAAAATGCACGGGCCGCGAATGGTTAGATGTGATGCGGGCTGCGCACCAATTGAACTTAACTACATCGGCTACCATGATGTTTGGACATATAGAAACTACCTATGAACGTTTTGAACATTTGGTTTGGCTGCGTCAGGTACAAAACGAAAAACCAGCCACTGCCAAAGGTTTCCTGGCTTTTATTCCCTGGCCTTTTCAGGACGACGGCACTTTGCTGAAACGAATAAAAGGGGTAAAAAACAATGTGACTGCTGATGAATACATCCGCATGATTGCTCTGAGCCGCATTATGTTACCGAATGTTGAGAATATACAAGCCTCCTGGCTCACAGTGGGCAAGGAAACGGCACAATTGTGTTTGCACGCCGGGGCCAACGATTTTGGAAGTATTATGATTGAAGAAAATGTGGTTTCTGCTGCAGGTGCCCCACATCGCTTTACGTATAAAACCATACAACAGGCCATTCGCGAAGCCGGTTTTACACCGCAATTGCGTACACAACAATATGCCTACCGCGATTTACCGGAACAGATAGAGGAGCAGGTGATTAATTATTAAGCGTTCTTTAGTTCAATAGTTTATTCGTTCATAAGTTGAAGAACCCGGAAAGTATAATGGCCAACAAAACTACTGAACGAATAAGAACGAAAGTTCAATTGTTTATTCGTTCATAAGTTGAAGAGCCCGGAAAGTATAATAGCTAACAAAACTATTGAACGAATAAACCTGTAAACGAATAAACTAATCTAAAAGAACGCCCTCACCTGTGCCCCGCCTATATGAATGGGTTTGCTGCCCGGGGGTTTGCGCCCATCGTAACTAATGCTTATTTGCATATTGTTCGTCAGGTTGTGCTGGTAACTGAGGTTCCAGGTAAGGTTGTTCCCGGGTTTTAAGGCATTCAACATTTCAAAGGCCAGAGGTGAATTTTCCACATCGTTGTATCTGATCTGAATAAAGTCGCTGCGGAAATTAAAACTTCCTTTCGATAATTTATTGTACTTCATTTCAATGGCGTAATCGTCTAATACGGCTTTTTGAAAACCACCTTCTGCGGTGTTCCTTTTATCAGCATGTTTGTACACTGCATTGATCCTGAAACTGGTGTTGGGCTGATAACTTATTTTGGGTTCTATTTCATAATAATTAATAGCGTAGTTGCGTGAGCTGAAGTATTGCGATACATTGCTTTTTAACCCGAAGGTGTTGTTCGAAAAAATACCCCAGGCCCGGTTGATGTTCCAGCGTATCCTCAGTTCATGCGTTTGCAAAGCCCGGCTTTCGAAACCATTGGTGAGCAATTGTTTGCTGGTATTGTCCTGGTAAGTGTAATCAAATCCGGCTATGGAGGAGTTTTGGTTGAAGAACAAAGCCTGGCGGAAACTATTGTTGATGAACAACAACAAACTATCACTCATGGGGGTGTTAAAGGGGTCGAGGTTGAGCTGAGTGTTATCAGTGGTTTTTTTGTCTACCCGGTATACGGTTTGCGAAACAAAACGTGAAATGAATTGAAGGGCTTTTCCACTGCTTTCTTTTTTAAATACAGCCGGACGAATAAACAGGCTTCCGCTAAATTGGTTGTGCCCTGCTTTAATGTATGTGTTGGTGGGGGTGTACACCCTTATGTAAGTGGCCTGATCGGTGTACTGGGCAATTTCAAATTCGTTGAGTTCTTTTATGCCGTTGTTGTTGTAATCTTTCCAGGTGTATTGTCCCTGCCCGGCTGCAACCTGTATGTAGGAGTATTCTTTCCGGGGTTCTAAACCATAACCTATTTCATAAAACAGGTTCGATTGTATAAAGCCTCTCCATATTTTAGGAGAATACTCCAGCCTGCTAAGCAGGGTATTGTCGGGCTTGTTGCTGATTAATGAAGAATCGAGTATGTTCAGTTTACGGTAGGTAAGTGTTGTACGGAAAGGATGGTTTTTGAAAGTGCTGATATCAGTTGAAAAACCTACGCTTTGGGCATAAGCGGTATTCTTTAAATAATTGTGAAAAGCTTTTTTATCGCTGCGTTCGCGGTAAAACACTTTGTAACGGTTGCCTGTAGTATCGGCATTGCTGATGTTTCCTTCCCATTCCCAAAAATTATAACTGTTGCGCATCAGCGAATCTTGGTTCTGAAAATAAAAGCGGTTGTTCTCGTATTCATCGAGGTACGTAAATACAAGCCCGGCTGCCTGGTGCGAGATGCTGGATTTGTGCCGGTAAAACTCCGTCTGCTTAAACCCGTTGGTTGAATTCAAAAAGGAGGAATTGTAAAAAGCCCTGGTGTTTTTGGTGTTCAATGAGTTGTTGAGCAGGTGCCGGTAACCGGTGTATTGTGTGCCTTCCAAAAAGCCGTTCAGGGTATAGGTGCTTTTAAAGAGTTTGTTTTTTTCTATACCCAGCATGGCGTTGAACTGGTGCTGGTCGTTTTTTATGCTGTCGGAATTCCGGTTCCAGTCGCGGGTAAATTCCACAGTCCTGAAGCGTTCAATCTGGGCAAAATTTTTCTGTACATATTCATACGAAGAGCCGTAAAGAAAATGAAGAGGCTCTTTTTTTTGTTGCAGACTATCTTGTCTGTTTTTTCCAATAGCTGATTTTCCGCTGTAATTTAGTTTTATTCCTGTCCCTTCATCGTCTTTGCTGTCGACGGGTGAAAAGGTGTTGAGGTCGTTTTTGGTATAAGCGCTTTCAAAGGCAAACAATTGATTGTTGTTGATTTTATATTCGCCACCAATGGTAGCCATTTGTTTTTGTTTGGGAGTTACCAAAAGTACAACCGGTTCGTAATTGCCCTGTTTAATTCCTGCAACAGGCTCAAACCATTTATAAACCTTGCCGTTGGCCGCACTTTGAATTTGTTTGTAGTTCCCGTTTCCTTCTCCCACGTAACTGAATTTTACCCGGTAAGCCGTATCGGGTTGGGTAGAGTAGAGGTAGATGTGATAGGTTCCGCTTGTTGTAAGGGTATCAGTTTTGATATAAAATACCTCGGTGGTGTTGAATTCGGCAAGGTTGGCGCCATTGGTAACTGCACTGCTCAGCGTGTCCCCGATTTTACTCAGTTTTAATTTTTCGCTGCTGCTCAGGCTCTGCTGAAGGGTTTTGTTTTTATTGTCCTGTTCCGAATAAAAATTAAAATTGAGCCGGAGTTTTTCGCTCTGGTATTCTTCACCAATAAAATAAAGCGAGCGGGCATAATTTCTTTCGGCATACTGAAACTCTACTTCAATCCTCCGGTCTTTTGTAATGAGTTGTTTTGCTGTAAATGTAATCTCTGAGGTGTTGTAATCAATGCTGTAATCATTCTCCTGCCCGCGTTGCAAAAGCCTTCCATCAATGTATACCTTTTCGGTGCCCGACAAAACAATAATAAACAATTCATTGTCGGCCCCTTTTAAACGGTAAGGCCCCTGATTGTTTTCAATGCCCTGAATAACGTTGCGCGAAAAACGTCCGCGGGAAACAGCACCCGAAAAAGTTGTTTTTAACCGGGGCGATTTTTCATTTAAAGGATCGGTGTTGTATGTATTACTAAACAAAAGACCCTGTGTCCGTTTGTAAAAATTCATAAAGTAACTGTTCGGGCGGCTGACCTGAAAATCACCAACAATCAGTTTGGAGCTTTTATCGTTCAGCTGAATGTACACTTTGTCAAATTCCTGTAATTGCTGTGTATTGCCTTCAGGCTGAACCGGAATATTATTGTCGGTTGCAGCCAATACCAGGTCAATGTCTTGGGTAAGTTTGCCCGCTACCTGCAGGTTCATGTTTGAATTCACCACCACGTCCTGGTTGTTGCCAAATGAAATGCCCCTTGAAACACTCCCGTTTTTTGTGAGCCCGTCGTTTTGATAAAATACCGGGTCGTAAGTATTGGTACCTGTGTAATTGATGGTAAAAGGGTTTTGAGGGATACTCATGTCCCTTTGCAACTGATGGATGTTTTTACGGAAGCTTTCTTTTTCGAAATCAAAAGGGAAAACTTTATAGCTAATCTTTAAGCTATCGGACCCGGAGATTTGTTCTGAAATTTTTTTCCACTGCAATACCAGTGCTTTTTTTGAAAAAAGAACGGTGTAAAACGAAGAATCGATTAAAACACCTGTTGCTGAATGAACCACAATACTTTTAGGAACAAGCGAAAGGCTGTCGAGTACAAGTGTATCGGAACCAAGTTGAAGTGTTTTACAGCGGAGCTTACTGAATTGAGCCTGCGAGGCCAGAGCGGCCAGCAACAAAATTAAAAATATGGAATAGCGTTTAAACACCCTGCTAATAACGAATTTTAAAGATACAAAATTGCTTGTTTGTAGTATATTTTATTAGTTTTGTTGCGTTTAAAACCCAGGGTATTATTTTTTTAATTCAACACTATGCCGCGTATTATTACTTACAATGTAAACGGAATAAGGGCCGCTATGGGCAAAGGCTTAATTGACTGGATGAAATCGGCTAAACCCGATATTTTGTGTGTGCAGGAAATAAAAGCCAATCCCGAGCAGGTCGCAATTTTTGATTTTGAAGAAATGGGTTATCACCATTACTGGTACCCCGCTCAAAAAAAGGGGTATAGCGGCGTGGCTATTTTTACAAAAATAAAACCCGACAAGGTGGAGTATGGTTGTGGAATTAAGGAGTATGATGATGAGGGCCGGTTTATGCGGGTTGATTATGGAGATGTATCTGTTGTAAGTGTTTACCATCCCAGCGGCAGCAGTGGCGATGAGCGCCAGGCTTTTAAAATGAAATGGCTGGGCGATTTTCAGCAATACATTAAAAAATTGCGTAAAACCCGCAGCAAGCTTATCCTTAGCGGCGATTACAATATATGCCACAAGGCCATTGATATCCACAACCCGGTTTCAAATGCCAAAACTTCCGGGTTTTTGCCCGAAGAAAGGAGCTGGTTCGATGGCTTTGTAGGCGAGGGCTTTGTAGATAGTTTCAGGCATTTTAACAGCGAACCGCATCAATACAGCTGGTGGAGTTACAGAGCCAATTCGAGGGCTAAAAACTTAGGCTGGCGGATAGATTACAACCTGGTGACTGAAAATTTAACCGGGTCTTTAAAACGTTCGGTCATCCTGAATGAAGCCCTGCATTCCGATCATTGCCCTGTTTTATTAGACATTGATTTTTAGCCGGCTAAATCAGCCCCTGTTAATGTCTAAAAAAATTAGGTTTTTTATATATTTTAAATAACTTTGCGTGTTACGTGGGCGTTTTGCGACCATTTACTTTATGAATCAGCCGTGTTTGGCAAAAACAAACAAAAAATGAAAACTCTCTCAAACAGGCCTGTTCTAAGTGATAAAAAATACAAAAGGCATTATCCAACTATGAAGAAAATAATCAGCTCAATAATTGCAGCAGCACTCCTTGTTGCTTGTTCAGGAGGGAAAACAGATAAACAATCAAAGGAAGCCACCGGAGGCGTTTATTATGGAGGAGTGTTCCGGATGAACGAACTCGAAGATTTTAAAAACCTTTACCCATTAGCCATCTCCGAAGTTATTTCACAGCGTATTGTGAACCAGGTGTACGAAGGCTTAGTTAAATTGTCGCAAAACGACCTCTCGATTGTACCTTGTCTTGCATATAAATGGGAAAGCAACCCTGAGCAAACCATTTGGGTGTTTCACCTTCGTTCAGGAGTTATGTTTCACAACGACCCTTGTTTTGCAGATGGAAAAGGGCGTGAAGTAAAGGCATCGGATTTTAAATACTGCCTCGATAAATTATGCGAATCAAGCCCAAACAATGCTTCCTTTGAAGTGATTTGCAAAGACCGGGTAAAAGGAGCGAATGAATATTTTGAATCGACCAAAAATGGCAAAGCGCTCGAAGGAGGGGTTTCCGGTATAAAAGCTATAGACGATTCAACGCTTCAGATTGAACTGAATTTTCCTTACGCAGGTTTTTTAAATTTAATAAGCATGCCGGGCGCCTGTGTGTACCCTAAAGAAGCTTTTGATAAATACGGAGTGGATATGCGCAGCAAATGTGTTGGAACCGGAGCTTTTCAGGTAAAAACAATCAAAGAAGGGGACGTGGTTATTTTGGAACGCAACCCGAACTACTGGGATTCAGATGCAAACGGGAATAAATTACCTTACTTAGATGCGATTAAAATATCTTTTATTAAAGAAAAAAAATCTGAAATGCTGGAGTTCCAGCGAGGAAATTTAGACATGGTGTTCCGTATTCCTGTTGAAATGTACAAAGAAATTATGGGCAGTTATGAAAATGCCCAGGCCCGTAAAACAGATTTTGACATTCAATCCACCGCAGCCCTGGCCACTAATTTTTATGGTTTGTTGCATACAGGCCCTTATTTTAATAAAAAGGAAGTCCGCCAGGCATTTAATTATGCCATCGACCGTGAAAAAATTGTGAACTTTACCCTACAGGGAGAAGGTGTTGCAGGTATTTACGGGGTCATTCCCCCGGTTGAAGCTTTTAAAAAGTCGGGCTTAGACTTTGAAAGTTTAAACGGCTATAAATTGGATGTGAACAAAGCCAGGGAATTGATGAAAAAAGCCGGGTACCCGGATGGTAAAGGATTCCCCAGAATTACACTTACCATTAATGGTGGTGGTGGTGAGCGAAACGGGCAAATTGCGGAAGTGGCGCAAAAAATGCTGAAAGAGAATATAGGTGTAGACGTAGACATTAATGTTATTCCTTTTGCAGAGAAAATTGATGCGGAGCAAAGCGGGAAATTAGATTTTTATCGCCACGGCTGGACAGCGGATTATCCTGACCCCTTAACTTTTCTTTCCTTGTTCTACGGAAAATATGTTCCGGCCAATGCAGGTGAAAAGTCGTTTATTAATTCCTGCCGGTATAAAAATGCTGAATTTGATCTTAAGTTTGAGGCGGCCATGAAAGAACCGGATACAAAAAAACGCTTTAACTTATTTAAAGAAGCCGATCAGTTGTTGTTGGACGACGCTGCTTTTATGCCCATATTTTATGATGAAAACGATCGTCTGATGCAGAAAAATGTTCGTAATTTTCCGGTAAATGCAATGGAATACCGCGACCTGTCGCGCGTTTACCTGATCCCGAAAGATAAAATGAACGCTGCCGCTGCAAAAAAGAAATAAACCCCAACTGTTAGATTTAAATACGTGTCACTTCTGCTTAAACAAATAGTTGCAGGGCCTTTTCCAGGTCGGCACTAAAATGTTCAACCAGTGTGGTATCTAAAGGAAGCAGGTGTTGCATATAAACACGCAGTTCTTCTTTCCATTTTTTTACACTTGTAATATCAAAGTACAGGGCTCCGATGCGCCGTATAAAAAAATCGCCGGGACTCGTACACATTTCCTGGTCAATGGCATAATGCAATTGTGCACGCAGTAAAACAGGTATTTCGCTTTGTTCGTTTTTTAATTGTTCGATTAAAGCAAACACTTCGTCTACATTGGAACCGTAGCGGTACACCAATATTTTCGACTCCTCTTTTACCAAACCCAAAGTAAGCCCTTTGGCTATTTTACTTTTCAAAAATTCGGGAAACTGAGCCGCACCGTTTATTTTTCCTCCCGAAAGCGGAAGCTGATGCGTGCTACAGGCAGGCACCTGTTTGTTTTCAGTAGTACGTATATGGTCTGCTATTTTGTCTACCACCCTTTGCGCCATCTTACGGTAACCTGTTAATTTCCCTCCGGCAATGGTAATTAAACCCGATTCTTTTACAAACAATTCATCCTTGCGCGAAATTTCAGAGGGCCCTTTGCCTGGTTTGTTTACCAATGGCCTCAGGCCGGCCCAACCCGATTCAACATCGGCAGGGCTAAGCTGGTTGCCGGGGAAATAAGCATTTACACATTTCAGAATATAATCCCTGTCCTCTACAGTAATTTTAGGGTGGACGATATCCCCTTTGTAAAAAGTGTCTGTGGTGCCAATATAAGTTTTGCCTTCGCGCGGAATTACAAACAACATCCGTTTATCGTACGTATCAAAATAAGCCGATTGTTTCAGGGGTAATTTTTTCCAGTCCACTACCAGGTGAACCCCTTTTGTACTGTGCAGCTTGTGCTCATTGCGTTTCTCGTCCAGGTCGTCCAGCTCATCCACCCAGGGGCCGCTGGCATTTACCACATACCGGGCTTTAATTTCGTGTGCCTTTCCGTTCAGCTGGTCTTCCGTTTTAACGCCGCTTATTTTTTTGTCTGTGTATATAAACGAAACGGCCTTCATATAATTAATAGCTGTGGCGCCCCGGCTAACGGCTTCTTTCAATACTTCCATCGTCAGCCTTGCATCATCGGTACGGTATTCGTAAAACAGGATGCCACCCAATAAATTATCTTTTCGCAACAGGGGTTCTGCGGCAATGGTTGCTTCTTTGCTCAATACCCTGTGTTGTTCTTCCTTTTTAACTCCGGCCAGTCGTTCATACATCCACATACCTATGCGCGAAGAAAATTTTCCGAGGGAACCACCCGTAACAATGGGTAACAACATGTGTTCGGGTTTGGTCAGGTGCGGTGCATTCTGGTGCACAATTTCCCTTTCCTTTCCTACCTCGGCCACTAATTTAAATTCCAATTGTTTTAAATACCTCAGGCCACCGTGTATGAGTTTGGTAGAACGGCTCGAAGTACCCGAAGCAAAATCCTGCATATCGATTAAAGCCACCCTGAGCCCTCGTACACTGGCATCTAAAGCAATGCCGGCGCCTGTAATTCCGCCTCCAATTACTACAACATCAAACGATGAATGATCGAGTTGATCAATAATAGAGGCCCTGTTTTTAGAAGAGAATGAATTCAACGGATACAAATTAGTGTAAATACTAAGCTACGAAATTTAGTTAACAGTTAGTAGCGATTGGTTAATAGGAATCCAAAAAGTACAGGTAATGGAAATTCTAAATCCAGGGGTAATCTGTCAATCAACTTCGTCAATCGTACCTCGTCAATTTATTATCTTATTGCTACTACATAATTAAAATTAACCGGGCTGCTTTATTGCAAACCCTGCGTCCCGCTAAAATTTTGCAAAGCGGCACACCGTATAATAATACATGTGTTTAGCCGGAATGTACATTTCAAGGGAGCTTCCGCTGAACTACCTTCGCATTAAACCGTTTAATAAAAAAATTAAAACGGGCAAAGCATACGGCTCATGTGGAGCTATATGTCCGGCAGACCGATAAAAATTGTATTACTCTCAAAAAAATAAAATCATGAAAACAAGAATCCTCTCTTTGTTAGTTCCGGCAGTGGTTTTGATACTGGTGCTGGAAAGTTTTATGAACGCGCCCAACTCTTTTGGCACCTTTGGTTATGCGGGAGACCCCGCCGGCGGAAACCTTACCTGTAAAAGCTGCCATTCCGGGCCCATGCCGGTTACTGATAAATCGGGTTGGATCACTTCAAATATTCCGGTAACAGGGTATGTTCCGGGCAGTACCTATACAGTAACCGCCACAGCCAGCGCCGCTGGCCATACCACATTCGGGTTCGAGATTACACCGCAAAATCAATCCGGGATTTATTTGGGTTCACTGGCAACACTCAATACACAAACACAACTTGATTTTAATCCGGCCAAGCCACGCATCTCGCATACAACTTCCGGAATTAACGGGGCCGGATCGAAGACCTGGACATTTACATGGACAGCACCGGGAGCAGGCGCCGGTCCTGTTACTTTTTATGGAATGTTCAACGTTACCAATAATGATAATTCAGGTACCGGAGACACGATCTATTCTTCAAAAACAATGGTGATGGAGAACACCATGTCGGTAGCACATGTTGCAGCAACTGACCCTATCAACATCGCTGTCTTTCCAAACCCGGTGGCTGAGAAACTGAATGTTCAATTTGGCCTGGACAAGTCTGGCACAGTTGAGATCTTACTGATTGACATGCACGGCAAGACCAGTACCCTGATGCCTTTGACCGAAGTTGCCGCAGGCCAATTCGAGCAATCGTTTAGCATCAACGGGCAATACGGTTCGGGTCCTTACCTGGTTAAAGTAAAAATCGGAAACAAATCCAGCTATCATAAAGTGATGATCGGTGATTGATAATTTGTAGCATTGTTATGGCCTAATGGGTATATTTGTATGACTTAACAACACGTGCCCATGATCCCTACCTATAAATTAAATAAGGTGAATAACAGGGAGGTCATTATTGACGTGCTCGGCGTTTTGAACAAGTATGATTTTACGAAACACCACCGGCACGATTACTTCGAGTTCTTTTATTTTAAGAAAGGCGGCGGCACACATTCGATCGATTTCATCGATTTCCCTATTAACGCCAACTCTGTGCACATTGTAGCACCGGGACAGGTGCACCAGGTAAAGCGTGCGCTGGATTCGGAAGGGCTGGTGGCTTTGTTTGAGCTCAGCGATCTTAACGCGCCACAACCCATTGAGAATTTTCTTTTTGAGCAATGCTGTTTTAATGTCGAAGAACTAAAACCAACTTTTAAATTAGATGATGCTATCCGGCCAGTTTACCAGCAGCGGAGTGAAAATATATTGAGGTATTACCAATCGGCGGAAGAAATAGATAAGTTATTATTGACAAACGAGATCCAGGCGCTTTGCTTGGAGTGTATGAAACTGAAGGACCAGCCCAGTGGCACAGCTAATTCGAGATACGTGGAATTTAGAAAATTGCTAAAAGAGAATTTCAGGGAATTAAAAAAGGTACAGGATTATTCTGAATTATTAAAGATCAGTGAAAAGGCACTGAACGACCTGGTGAAAAAACAAACCGGCCATACCGCCAGTGGGATCATTTACAGCCAGGTTATTATGGAAGCGAAGCGATTGTTGAAAACAGGCATAGCCACCAAAGAAACCGCTTTCTCTTTAAATTTTGATGACCCTGCTCATTTCTCCAAATTCTTCAAAAGTCAAACGGGTATTGCGCCATCGGCCTTTATGAAAGGGTAAGGGCTGTTGTGCGATTAATTAATACCACGAACTAAACTCACTGCCCTGTCCGGATAGTCGGTAATAAACCCGTCAACACCCATTTCCACCAAGCGTTTCATGTCGCTGATCTCGTTCACAGTCCAGGGCAATAATTGCACATTCAGCTGGCTCAGCCTGTATATTAATTCAGCGTTTATCAGGGTAAAATCGGGGCTGTAAACCTCCGGGATAAAACCCAGTTGCTGAAGGTTGTAATCTAAGCTTTCTGTATTTTCAACCAGCAAAGAAGTTTTTACTGCAGGATCCAGTTTTCGTAACAGCTGCAATGTCCTTACATCAAAGGACTGAACAATGGTTTTGTGCAGGATAGTGTATTTTTTTAATTGTGTATAAAGCAGCTCCACAAATGCTACAGGCTCCGGATGAAAAACACCATCGCTCCACGATTCGCTTTTGGTTTCAATATTGTAAGCAACAGCAGGTAATTTATTTGTTTGGATAAAAGATTCCACTTTTTCGATCATTTCCGAAAGTAAAGGTTTTCGTTCGGGCATTGCCTTTTGTTGCGGAAACAGGGCATTGCCTCTTTTACCACAATCATAAGCTGCTATTTCGGCGTAGGTCATTTTATACAAATTGTATTTTTCCTTCGAGTCCTTTTCAACGGGCTCGCCATTGGGTTGCGAGCAGTAAAGCTCGTTCATCCAGGGCTCGTGCGATACCACCACCTGTTTGTCTTTCGAAATAACCACATCCATTTCAAGCGTGTTCACGCCAATTTTGAGAGCTTCAATAAAAGCTGTGAGGGTGTTTTCGGGGTACAGTCCGCGTGCCCCACGGTGCCCTTGTATATCTAATTGTTTTTTAGCTGATATCATTTTTAGACTAAGTTAAAAGTTAAAAGTTAAAAGTCAAAAAGTGAGAGAGTGAGAGAGTAAGAAAGAAATGATGCTGGTAAGAATAAAGTCTTCTGCGAAACTTTGCGTTTCCATCTGCGCGGCTCTGCGAGAAATAAACAAGGTAAAAAAGGTTTAGTATGCAGAATGTTAAAAAGAACCCTCCCAACTTTGTTTCAAGGATATTTAAGTATATTTGCGTCCTTTACGCAGAGGGGTAAAACTTTAATTTTACAAAAGAATTCCCCGATAAATTTGCCGGTACAATGAACTTAATAAAAGCTTTCATACTTTTTTTTCTTTTTTCTTTTTCTTCTATACAGGCCCAGCGGCAATATAGCTTTAACTCCAAAGGAAGCCCCTGTTACTTTCAGTATATATGTTATACAGCCGATGGCGATTACAACGCCCCTTACAAACCATTCATTTTTATTTTAGGCAACAGCGGCGAAAATGCACAGCAGGCTTTTGACAAGGACAGCCTGAAAAATATTTCGCAGTTTTATGGTTATTTGCTGGTATATATACCCAACCAGGGCACTACTACTAAGGAAAAATTATATTGTATAGACGCTTTGGTGAATCTGATTACCTACGATTTTTCGCAGGGGCACAACAATGTATTTTTTCAGGTGAACGATGAAAGCATCAGTCGCGAAGACATGAATAAACTACAGTTAAAAAAACTATTTAAAAGCATAAAATTAGCTGCGCCCTTAAGTGTGAACGAAGCAAGCCCCGCAAACGACAGCATCACAACTATTGCAAACGGTAATGTTGTGAATGATTTTAAGGCAGAAATTGTTGTTACAAAAACTGAGCATCCAAAATTACCACCTTACCTGGGGCCGGCTAAAAATAGGGATGTTACAGTGTCGGGCAAACTGGTTGACATTAATTCTATTGAAGGGCTTCCCTTTGGAACTGTTAGTATAAAGGGGAAACCGGTGGGGGTAACCTCTAATGCCGACGGGCAGTTTACTATTTTAAAAGTACCTACAGACACCAGCACTTTAATTGTTTCTTATTTAGGTTATAAAAAAACGGAGTTCAAACTCTCCCCGCTTATCAATTTATCCAACCTGATTATTGACGTGGAGCCGCAATCCAACCAATTGCAGGAGGTGACCATCAGCGAAGAAAAAGAAGACCTGATGAAAGCAAGTGAAAACCTGAGTCTTATCAAGATGTCCCCTTCTAAAATAAATCAGTTGCCGAATGTTGGTGAAAAAGACATTATGCGTTCCTTCCAGCTGATGCCGGGGGTATCGGCCAGCAACGAATCTTCTTCGGGTTTGTATGTGCGTGGAGGAACACCCGATCAAAACCTGGTGCTGTACGATGGTTTTACGGTGTACCAGGTCGATCACCTGTATGGGTTTTTCAGCGCCTTTAATTCCAACGCCATTAAAGATGTGCAGCTTTACAAAGGAGGCTTTGAATCGAAGTTTGGCGGAAGGTTGTCGAGTGTAACCGAAATAACCGGTAAAGAAGGCAACCAGAACAATTTTAATATAGGCGCCGATGTGAGCTTATTAAGTTTTAATGCTTTTGTAGAAGTTCCAATTGGTGAAAAATTTACCTTTTTAGCCGCTGGCAGAAGGTCTTTTCAGGGACCCCTGTACGATAAAATAGCCAAACAATACAACAACCGCCCATTGCAGGGACAAGGTAATTTTGGAAATTCAAATTTTGCTTCAAGTGTTAAATCTTATTTCTACGACTTAAATTCAAAATTAACATTTAAACCCACGGCTAAGGACATCCTTACCTTAAGCATATACAACGGTACCGATAAGTTAGACAACAGCCGCGTTATAGCGCCAGGGAGTGGTAGTTCATTTAAGGCCTCAATAACAGACTTAACCCAATACGGCAACTCGGGGGCCAGTTTTAAATGGGCCCGTAAATGGAACAACCGCATTTACGGAAACACTTTGATCAGTTATTCAAATTATTTCAGCAACCGCAACCGCTCCAGCTCCATTAGCATTATTAACAGTGCCGGCGAACAAAGCACCCGCAAATTCGGAACATTTGAAAACAATAATTTACAGGACTTTAGTTTTAAAACCGATTATACTTTTGACCTTGCCGACAACAACCAGCTTGGTGCGGGTGCCTGGGCCACCTCTTACGACATAGCCTACAACTACAGTCAAAATGATACTTCAACCGTATTAGACAGGCACAATTACGGTTTATTAACAGGCGGCTATCTGCAGGATAAAATAAAAATGCTGGACGGAAAGTTTGTAATTACACCCGGTATAAGGGCTTCGTATTATGATGTAACAAAACAAACTTATTACGAACCCCGCCTGTTTACCTCCTTCAATGTTACCGGCAAACTAAGCCTGAAAGCATCAACGGGCAGGTTTTACCAGTTTGCCAACCAGGTTACCCGCGAAGATATTTTAAATGGCAACAAAACCTTCTGGGTGCTGTCCGACGGAGCCAATGTACCCGTGAGCCAGGCCATGCATTACATTGCGGGCATTAATTACAACACAAAAAATTATTTATTCAGTGTTGAAGGCTGGTACAAAGACTTGTCGGGATTAACCGAACATTCGCTGCGTTTTAACAACGGCGTTGCGGCCAATAGTTACAGCGAAAATTTTTACAAGGGCATTGCTTATTCGCAGGGGCTTGAATTTTTGTTGCAAAAAAAACAAGGCCGCTTCAGTGGCTGGATCAGTTATACCCTGTCTAAAACAAAAAGTAAATTTAATGTCTATTCCCCCAATTATTATTCGGCCAACCAGGATGTGCCCAACGAATTTAAGATAGTAGGGATTTATAAATGGAAAAAATTTGTATTCTCAGCCACCTGGATCTATGCTTCGGGAAGACCTTACACAGCACCTTCCGGAGCTTACACCATCACTTTGTTAGACGGGACAACAAAAGACTTTTTCACCGTGTCTTCAAAAAATAGTCTGCGTTTACCGGATTACCACCGTCTGGATGTTGCGGCCACCCGTTTGTTTCAGGACCAGAAAGGAAGGGATTTCGGAAGCATCGGCATCTCCCTGTTCAATGTATACGACCGTAGAAACACCTGGTACAAAGAGTTCCAGATTTCAGACAATCAGATTATAGAATCGAACATACAATATTTAGGCTTTACACCCAACCTTACTTTATCTTTAAAATTCAGGTAAAATGAAAATGCGTTATATTATTTATCTATTTATACTGGTGTACCTGGTGGGTTCCTGCAAAAAAGAAGCGACCAATCCTTATTTTGACGATAAGCCGGTGGTAGCGGCTTATTTGAAGGAGGGCGATACGGCCCGTTTAAACATTTCGCGTTTAAGCCCATTCGCTTCCAACACAACGTATTCAGCCGATGATATCAATGCTTTGCAAATAGCCATGCAGGTGAACGATACAGGGACCTATACTTTAACCGCGCTGGGCAATGGAAATTACAAGGCTTCCAATCCTTTGTTAAAAATAAAACAGGGCTTTCAATACAGCCTGCGTTTCAACTACAACGGGAAGGTTGTTTCAGCTTCAACTACCATTCCCACAAAACCAACGGGGTTTACACTTTCGGTGCCTTCCTTTAGTTTAACACAAATTACACCCACTACTCCCGCCAGTAGTTATAGCCTGTTGCCCGACCCTTTGCAAATTACCTGGGCCAATAACGACAACTCCTATTACATGATACTGGTAGAAAATATTGAAACCAGCCCTGTTTTAATTAATACAACGACCGACGGCCCGGTAAGGACTTTTAGAAATGCCCCGGTTCAAACCAATACCTACCAGGTAAGGCCGGGGCAGTTTCATTATTTTGGCTGGCACCGTATTATACTCTATCACTTAAACGCCGATTACGCGGCTTTGTATTCGGCCAGCAACAACAATTCAAACAACCTTGCCGATTCACCATCCGGAATAAGCAATGGCGCAGGCATCTTCACAGGGATGAATTCAGATACCCTGTTGTTTAAAGTAGTAAAGCTCCAATAGAAAATAATGTATGTTGTATACTGTATATTGTACACAGACTGAATACAAGTTGCGCGTAGTTAGCTTGTTTTGTGTCCCTTTTTCATCAGCTAATTATCATATCAGCTAATCAGCTCATCTTTTTGACTTCTAACTTTTAAC
>JAHEYF010000213.1 GCA_023251755.1 Bacteroidota bacterium | reverse complement strand
TTGCAAGAGATCAGTGTTTTCAATACTTTCAAAGAACAGCAGATAATTTATACGACAGCCTAGTAAAGAAAAAAGCCCTGTAAATAAAGAATTTACAGGGCTTTTGAAATTTTATCAGTGATCCCGCTGGGATTCGAACCCAGGACCCTTACATTAAAAGTGTAATGCTCTACCAACTGAGCTACGGAATCATGAACTAAAGAACAATATCATTAATTCGGGGTGCAAATATATAAAGCATATTTAGTTTCTCAAAATTTTTCTGCACTTTTTTTATTCCCCCTAAAAATGAAGAAATTACTGGCTCATTTGCTAAATTTTTTTCATATTTACAGTATAATGTTATGTCAGATCCTTTGCAATTGGAAATATTCCCCAAAATAGGGTTAAATGTGTTGAAGTTCGGTACTACCATCGACCAGGCGGTTGGTGTATTTGGTCAACCCGAAGAACAGGAAGAAATTAAGAACGAGTTAACCAACTCTGGTTCATTGGTATACCATTACTGGGAGCAAGGCTTTTCCTTGTTTTTTAATTCGAACAGTCATTTAACGTTTACCTGCGCCGAAATCGACAACCCCAATACCATTGTTTTTGGTGAAAGGATTTTTGAAATGGAACAGGCCCAGATTATTGAGCTGTTTGAAAAACATCATTTCCCGCTTTCTGAAACGGAGGAACACGAATGGGGCGAACAACGTGTAAGTTTTGACGAAGCCCTGGTGGATTTGTATTTTGAAAACGATGCCCTTCGCTCGATCAACTTTGGTTTGTTTACCGAAGAATCTACCTTTTTTTATTACCCCAATTAGTTTTACTGATGCAACCCCGACTATTTTTGATGGGCATGCCCGGAAGCGGGAAAAGCACATTGGGCAAGCGCTTAGCCACTAAGCTGGAACTACCTTTTATTGATCTGGACGAATATATTGAAACGAAAGAAAAAAAAACAATTGAAATTATTTTTGAACAGGAAGGCGAAGCGGGTTTCAGAAATATGGAAAGCCGTTACCTGAAGGAGGTTATTGAAACACAGAAAGTTTTTTTATTGTCGCTGGGAGGTGGAACACCTTGTTTTAATGACAACCTCAGCCTTGTTCAACAAAACGGCTTTAGCATCTATTTGCAGTTAAGCCCCGAAGCCTTGTTTAGCCGTATAAAAAATGCTACCCAGGTCCGCCCTTTGTTTAAGGGTCTTACAGACGAGGAGCTGCTAAATAAATTGAAGGAGATGTTATTGAAGCGAGAACCCTATTATAACCAGGCCCGCCTGTGTTTACCAGGCTTAAGTGTGAAGCCCGAAGAAGTGGCGCAGCAATTGCTCACAGCCTTGTAACACCTGATATTTTGCTGATGAAAAGGCCCAATTGTTTTTACATTATTTTATTTTGTTTCCTTTTTCATTCCCCCTTTGCACAACAAACGGGTACACCGGCTACAGGCGCTAACATTGGCCTTGTAATTGGTTTGGGTAACCGCTTCGACCGGATAGGTATTAACTTAAACGCTTATTGTACTAATAATTTTTTACAGCTTAATGCCGGCCTTCGTCTGTATTACAATTTTAAAAACCTGGGACCTCCTGTAAAGTATTGTGAAGGGGTGGCTTCCTTAGGTGTAACATGCGGGTATGGAAAAAAAGACACGCTGTACAACCGTTTTATTGACGTTACCAGCAATCAGACCAAATACCGAAACAGTGTTGGTTATGCCTACAATTGTTATTTCAATAAAATAAACACCACGCAGCAAACGGGTATTGTAGCTTTGCAGTTTAATCATTTCAGCATCATCAGTGAAAATGATATACTGGCCCGGCCCATGTTGGACCGGTTTAGAACGGGGGCTTTTTTGTTGCAATACCAGTATAAGGATTTTCAATTTGCTGTTAATTCTACTTTATGGACGGGGCAAATGGGCAACCGTATTAAAGACAGTGTTTCGTATCCCCACCGCAATGGATATATGGATACCACGGGCTCGGTATACAGCATGTACTCGCATGGTTTGTTAAGTATGCAGGTAAAATATTGTTTGCCTTATTACCAGTATGCACAGGTAAATATAGGCACCGATGCGGAGCAGGTGCGGCATTTTGTACAAAACAGAGTGATACACGATTTGTGTTTTATACCGCGTAAATTGTTTACGCCCATTAACGCACACATTCCCATGGTGGACGATAAAGGATGCCAGTATTTATTTAAGGAAGGACAAAAAATAAAACCTGCGAAGTTTTATTACAATGCCTTTTTGAATCCGGCTACTTTCTACTAATCTTTTTTACAAAGCTCATAGGCTTTTTTTAAACTAAGGGGTACAGAAAAGACTAATAGCAAAGTTTAAGAGAAGGGGAAAAATATTAATTTGTGAATGCTACATGAACGATACCAGCGGCAGCGACTCCCAAGCCAAAAGCCAGCCAAACTTTTTTTTGTTTCATTTTTTTCGCCTTGGCGGTGTAACCTAAAATATAATCCTTGTTTTTTACAGGGGCATCCCTGGGTATTCCAAGGTTAACATATTTGGGCGTAGTTGCAGAACAAGCAATTGCAGGAATAAGTCCTCCGATACCTCCCGTAAAAAAACTTACGACACCAACGGCTACAGAGCCTCCCCCATTTACATAATACTTTTGAGCATCAGTTGCCCCCTTCAAAAACATATTGTTATCTACAATTGGGGCAGCATTTCTTATATTGCCAATTTTT
>JAHEYF010000162.1 GCA_023251755.1 Bacteroidota bacterium | reverse complement strand
GCGTATGCAGGAAGTGCTGGATGAGCTGAAATTAAAGTATGACATCATCATTGCCGACAACCCCCCTGTTGGTTTGGTTACAGACGCCATAGAAATGATAAGGCATGCGGATTACCCCATTTATGTGTTCAGGGCAGATTATTCCAGAAGAAGTTTTATACAAATATTTGACCGCCTTCAAAACGAAAACAATTTTAAAAAATTAGCTGTTGTATTAAATGGAGTTGATATTAATAGAAAAAATTACGGTTATAATTATGGTTATGGTTATGGCTATGGTTACGGAGGAGTTAATTATGGGTATTACGAAGAAAAAGACGAAGCAAAGAAAAAAAATCCTTTTAAACGAAAAATAAGCGTTAGTTAATATGCAATTAATAGAGACACCAATTAAAGATTTATTTGTCATTCAGCCCAAAGTATTTGAAGACGAAAGAGGGTATTTTTTTGAAAGCTTTCAAAGCAAGGTTTTTGCAGATGCAGGAATCCTTGTAAACTTTGTTCAGGACAATCAATCCCTTTCTCAAAAAGGGGTGTTAAGGGGTTTGCATTTTCAGGCCCCGCCGTATGCACAGGGGAAATTGGTACGGGCCATTAAAGGCGCTGTGCTTGATGTGGCTGTTGATTTTCGGAAAAATTCGAAAACGTATGGGCAGGTCTTTACCATTGAGTTGAATGAACGAAACAAAACGATGTTATGGGTTCCGGAAGGTTTTGGTCATGGCTTTTCGACCCTTGAAGACAATACCATTTTTTTTTACAAGTGTACCAATTATTACAACAAGGCCTCAGAAGCTTGCGTGTCGTGGAATGATCCTACATTAAACATAGACTGGAAAATTGAAAACCCTATCTTATCCGAAAAAGATAAAGTGGGCGAAAGCTTTAAAAGTTTTGTATCCCCTTTTTAATTTTATTGCATGGAATTAATTCAAAACATACCCCTCCTTTATATTTTGATTTTTTCTTTTACTTTAATTTTTTCGGCATTAATCAACAATATATTTTTGCGTTTTGCCCGTACATTGGGTATCAGGCAAAATCAGGGAGTGCAGGTGCGCTGGAACCCCAATACCAAACCTGCCCTGGGAGGTATTTCATTTTTTGTGGTGTTTCTCATAACCTTTATCCGCCTCGAATTATTAATGAGTTCAACCAGTACTTATTTATCCGACAGGAAATTATTGGGCATATTGGCAGCTGTAACCATTGCTTTTATTATGGGCCTGGCGGATGATGCTTTTGATACCAACCCCACACTTAAATTTGTAACGCAGTTCAGCTGTGGGATCATCTTACTGATCTCAGGCACTAAAATCAATGCCTTTGAAAGTGATTTTATCAATGATGCGATCACTATATTTTGGGTTGTCGGGCTGATGAATTCAATTAATATGTTAGACAACATGGATGGCATTACCACCATTGTTTCAATGGTGATTATATCTTATGTGCTTTACCTTAACATTATTAACAACCAGGCACTTTCCCCCGTCCCTTTTTTATCTGTAGGGATTTTAGGATCATTGGCTGGTTTTTTAATTTACAACTGGCACCCTTCCAAAATGTTTATGGGCGATACAGGCAGCCAGTTTTTAGGTTTATACACCGCTATACTCGGCATAGACTATTGCTGGAATATTCCTTATTCAAGTGATGTTGTTTTGCCCCTCCAGTCTGCTCCTAAAAGTATACTCATTGCTGTATTGGTTTTTATGATCCCGATTATTGATACAACTACAGTTGTTATTAACCGGATCGCCAGGGGACAATCGCCTTTTGTGGGTGGTAAAGACCACACTACTCATGCACTTTTTTTTAACGGGGTAACCGAGAAGAGAGTGGCCGTATTGTACTTTTTATTAAGTGCTGTGGCCTGTTACCTGGCTTATCAGATTATACAAGACAAGGCCTGGAACACTACAAAATTCTGGCTCTACACCATTTATCCGGTACTTATTTTTGGATTTCTTTTCGGAATGACACATCGCAATAAAAGAAAATGAAGCGGAGTAAATTCTCAGTACCTGCAAAATTACAAATCCCTTCGTTCAAATTAATTTCAATTTCCTTTGCAGGAATAATGATACTCTCTTTTTTTATTTCTCTGATGAGCTTTGCTTTTTCCGATCAGACTCCTTCCGATTATTTTAATGCGAACTACCGCTTGTTCGGACTGAACATCCCCAAGAATTTAAATTTTTCAGGAGAAAAGGTTCCCTTTACAGATTTTAGCATTAAACAAAACCTGGAACGGGAATTTTTAAGCAATGATTATTGGAAAGCGCATTCCCTGCAACTGTTTAAAAGGGCCAACCGCTGGTTTCCACTGATGGAACCTATTCTGGAAAAACATGGAATACCCCGGGACTTTAAATACATTGCAATTATTGAAAGCCATCTTACAAATGCCATCTCTCCACAGCAGGCCACGGGTTTTTGGCAATTGATGAAGAGCACTGCTGTTAATTATGGGATGGAAGTAAATGAAGAAGTGGATGAACGTTACGATGTGATTAAATCAACCGAAGCGGCCTGTAAATATTTTAAAGATGCTTACGATAAGTTTGGGAACTGGACCCTGGCGGCTGCATCGTATAATTTAGGAATGGGAGGAATTGAGCAGCAACTAAAAAAACAAAATACAGATAGTTATTACAAGCTGTTGCTGAATGAAGAAACAGGAAGGTATATTTACCGTTTGCTGGCCATAAAAACTGTTTTGCAAAATCCAAAATTGTTCGGCTTTGTTCTCCGGAAAAAAGACAGTTTCCGTAAAATACCCACTACAAGTTTTAAAGTCGATTCAACTATTCACGACCTGCGAGCTTTTGCAAGTGCGAAAGGGTATAATTACAGCTTGCTTAAGATTTTTAATCCCTGGTTGCGCAAAGATTCATTGATGAACCCGGCTAAAAAAACATATATTTTTCAATTTCCAAAAAAGGAATTTATGAATAGAAATTTCGATGAGATGGAAAGTGATTTATTAATAAACGAATTAAAAACGGATTCCATTAAGGACTTTAACATTAGCGATACAATTGGTTTACCAGGCTCAAAAACACCGATGGGAATCACGCACAAAGTTTTAAAAGGAGAAACTATTCAGTCAATAGCTGAAAAATACAAGGTGACAGAGAATGAAATAAGGATGTGGAATTTAATTGATGAAAAAAAAGAGCCGGAAATGAATACTGAAATCATTATCTTTCCTAAAGTTATCAGGGAAGAGAAGCAACAATAAAAATCACAGCAGTAAGGGTAAATCACCTGTCTTTTTTTAATTGATAAGTGTACAGCAAAAAACAAATGAGCTCAACGGATAAAGAAGAATACATTGAAATAATTGGTGCAAGGGCACACAATCTCAAAAACATAGATTTAAAGATCCCCCGGAATAAACTGGTTGTGATTACGGGCTTAAGCGGAAGTGGAAAATCTTCGCTGGCTTTCGATACCATTTATGCCGAGGGACAAAGGCGTTACATCGAAAGCTTTTCTTCCTATGCCCGTCAGTTTTTAGGAAGTCTGGAAAGACCTGATGTAGACAAAATTTCCGGGCTTAGTCCGGTTATATCCATCGAACAAAAAACGGTGAACAAAAACCCCCGTTCAACGGTTGGGACTATTACTGAGATCTATGATTTTTTACGTTTGTTTTATGCGCGTACTGCCGATGCTTATTCCTATATTACCAACCAAAAAATGGTGCGTTATTCGGATGAACAGATTTTGAATTTAATTCTCGAAAAATTCCATCAGAAAAAAATTAATATTCTTTCGCCCATTGTGAAAGGCCGCAAAGGGCATTACCGTGAACTGTTTGAACAAATTCGTAAACAGGGCTTTACCAAGGTTAGAATTGACGGTGAAATAAAAGACATCACACCCAAAATGCAGGTAGACAGGTACAAGGTACACGACATTGAAATAGTGGTGGACCGTATTGAGATACTACCCGCTGTGAAACAAAGACTGGCACAGTCTATTCAAACGGCTATGAAACAGGCCAAGGGAACCATCATGGTACTTGAACACGATGAAAAAAAAGCATCGAAAATTAAGGCTCAGTTTTTTAGCCGTAATTTAATGTGTCCCGATTCGGGTATTTCGTACGACGAACCGGCACCTAATTTGTTTTCATTCAACTCGCCCTACGGAGCCTGCCCTAAATGCAACGGGCTTGGTGTAGTTTCTGAAATAGCCATTCATAAAATAGTTCCGAACCCACAACTCAGTATAAAAAAGGGAGCCATTTCCCCGCTTGGAGAATATAAAAACAACTGGATATTTAGACAAGTGGAAGTTATTGGAAATGTTTATGGTTTTACACTTGATACCCCCTTTGGGGAGATTGAAGATGCTGCTGTTAATGTATTGCTATATGGCAGCGACGAAGTGTTTAAAATAAAATCGGATGCCAACAGCGAAGGTTACTCCGTCAGCTTTGAAGGCATTGCTAATTTTATTATTAAACAGTCCGAAGAAAACCCTTCTCCCGGAATGCAAAGGTGGATACAAGGTTTCACCAATAAAATCAACTGCGATACCTGCGAAGGGACGAGGTTAAAAAAGGAGGCCCTGTATTTTAAAATTGACAATAAAAATATTGCCGAGCTTTCGGCCATGGACATCAATGCCCTGAATGCCTGGTTTAAAGACATTGAAAAAAGGTTAAGCAAAAATCAGAATACCATTGCCAAAGAAATTTTAAAAGAGATACGTGCCCGTATTAATTTTTTATTAGAAGTGGGCCTGGATTATGTATCGCTGAACCGCAGTTCGAAAACCCTGAGCGGAGGCGAAGCACAACGTATACGCTTAGCCACTCAAATAGGATCGCAGTTGGTGGGCGTATTGTATATTTTAGATGAACCCAGTATTGGCTTGCACCAGCGCGACAATACCAAGCTGATTGAAGCCCTTAAAAATTTACGGGACTCAGGAAATTCCGTAATTGTTGTGGAGCACGACAAGGAGATGATTATGGAAGCAGACTATGTAATTGACATTGGCCCTGGTGCCGGTGTACACGGTGGAAAAGTTGTGGCCGCAGCGGCACCTGCGCAGCTTTTAAAATTCCCGACTTTAACATCGGATTATATTACAGGCAAAAAAAACATTGAAGTCCCAACTGAAAGAAGAAAAGGAAACGGGAAAAAAATTGTACTAAAAGGGGCCACCGGACATAATTTAAAAAATGTAAGTATTGAACTTCCTCTGGGTAAATTTATTTGTGTTACCGGTGTTTCGGGCAGTGGGAAATCAAGTTTAATTAACGAAACATTGTTCCCTATTTTAAATCATCATTTTTACGGGGCCGAAAAAAAACCATTGCCTTATAAATCGATTACAGGAATAGAACACATTGATAAAATTATAGATATTGACCAGTCGCCCATTGGGCGTACGCCGCGTAGCAACCCTGCTACCTACACCAATGTATTCAGCGATATACGCAACCTGTTTGCAGAATTACCGGAAGCAAAAATCAGGGCTTATAAACCCGGGCGGTTTTCATTTAACGTAAAAGGAGGCCGCTGCGAAACCTGTATGGGTGCAGGGGTTAAAACCATTGAAATGAATTTTTTGCCGGATGTGTATGTGCAATGCGACGAGTGTCAGGGTAAACGGTACAACCGCGAAACGATTGAAATTCGTTACAAGGGGAAATCGATCAGCGATGTGTTAAACATGACGATTGACCAGGCCTGTGAATTTTTTGAAAACATCCCTTCGATCTACAGACAAATAAAAACCCTGCAGGAAGTCGGATTGGGATACATTACGCTTGGGCAACAGGCTACAACTCTTAGCGGAGGCGAAGCGCAACGGGTTAAACTGGCTACCGAATTAAGCAAGCGCGACACCGGCAAAACATTTTATATTTTAGATGAGCCCACAACGGGTTTGCATTTTGAAGATATACGGATACTACTCGAAGTATTGAACCGTTTGGTCGAAAATGGAAACACGGTGCTGGTCATAGAACACAACATGGACATTATTAAAATGGCCGATTACATTATTGATGTAGGCATGGAAGGCGGGGAGCGGGGAGGGGAAATTATTTGTACCGGAACACCCGAAGAAATAATAAAAAACAAGCAGAGTTATACTTCACTGTATTTAAAAAAAGAATTATCTTTAAGATATGCCTAAGTATTGTAAAATAATTCTTCTTTTAGTATTGGTTCATTCGCAGCTCAAAGCCCAAAACATAACACCCTGTGGTATAAAATGCAAGCTTACTTTAAAGGATAGTTCTATTCAAAATTACCATTCTGAATTGTGTTATATACAAATTGACGAGGCCGCTCAGGAAATAAGGCTGGTACTTGATTTTTCGAGTTTTAAAACCGAGCACGACTCGGTGGATGAATGGTTGCACAAGGTTGAAAAGAAGGTGTTGAAGTTTAAAGGCCACTTCCCGATCGAATCCTTAACAAGTTCGAGTAATTATGCCCCGAAAGAAATTAACTCATCCGGTGATTTGTACATCAACCATACGCACTACCCATTCAATATAAAATTTACCCTGGTAAATACCGAAAGTAGTTTATACAACAACACTTCCTCCAGTTCAAGTTTTAATACCATTAAAATTTCCTGTGCGTTTGAGGTAGACCCCAATAAGTATAAAGTAAATTTTAAACACCATACCATTGCTAAAACAATTGGCTTAAGTGTAAGCAATGGTGAAATTAACAAGTACATCAGCGGCCAGGAAAATATATTAAACTTTCATCATTAAAAATACAGTTATGACGAATCAGAATGAGGATAAAATAAGGAAAGCATTTGCAACCAAAGACTGGAATGATATTAAAGCATCAGACAGCTGGCACATTTTTAAAATAATGAGTGAATTTGTTGAAGGTTTTGAACGCATGTCGAAAATAGGGCCCTGTGTTTCTATTTTTGGGAGTGCCCGTACCAAACCGGAAAACAAGTATTATAAACTGGCCGATGAAATTGCGTATAAATTGGTATCGGAGGGCTATGGTATTATTACAGGCGGAGGGCCAGGTATTATGGAAGCCGCTAACCTGGGTGCAAAACGCGGTAACGGTAAATCTGTTGGTTTAAATATTTCTCTTCCCTTTGAACAAAAACCGAATGATTATATAGACCGGGATAAAAGCATAGACTTTAATTACTTTTTTGTACGGAAAACTATTTTCTTAAAATACTCGCAGGGTTTTATTGGTATGCCCGGCGGTTTTGGTACCATGGATGAATTGTTTGAAGCCTTAACATTGGTACAGACCAATAAAATAGCTGAATTCCCGGTTGTATTAGTGGGCAAAACCTATTGGGAAGGTTTAATCAACTGGGTTAAATCAACCATGCTGCACGAGGAACACAACATCAACGAAAAAGACCTGGACCTGTTTAAAATAGTTGACACAGCCGACGAGGCAGTAAAACACATTGTTGACTTCTATAGCAAGTATATGCTGAAACCGAATTTTTAAAGTACGATTGATATGATTTAGAATTTGACCGGGCTTATGCTCCTGGTTTTCGGGCTTTATCCTTTGCGGGTTAACGCTCAAATGCGTAACATAACATAGCAAAAAACTGCAAGTAGCTGCAAAACGTTAGTAGTAAGTGGCGGAACAATTCCGTAAGACGAAAAACGCTTTGTTAGACAAAATACTTAAGACCATTTTAATCGATGTCTTCCGATTGCTTGGTTTCTGAGGCTTTGAAGCTTATTTGACGGCTAACAGAAAAGACTATACCTCTATTGTAAACTTGCTGAGAAATTTCAGGTAATTGTTTTCGAACAGGAAGAAGTGAGTGGATCAATCGCAATCCTACACGCCACTTTTCGTTAAATACGTAACCAGTCCTATATTGAAAAAAAAATCTTTTTTACTAAAGGGATAAAGGTCTGTTGGGTACGGAAGTGCTCCTCCTTTTGTATATTCTCCAACATTGATTAATGCTGCTAATCCCGGACCAAATTCAAAGTAAACCTCTTTCTTGTTATATTGGAAGAGGATTGGGACTTCAAAGTAAGATAGCTGTAACCAACAATCGCCATACTGGGGTTGATTTTGATGGTCCTTCGCCCCGGTTCCTTTGTCAATTCTATTTAGTTCAGACTGCATAGTCCAACTTTTACTTATTTTTATCTGAACCCACATTCCACCCATAAAGGCAATTCCTGGTTTAGTTTTTACCGGACAGCCTGTAACAGTGTGCATTCCTATGTAAGCTCCTCATAATTAGACTATTCAAAAGTATACTTTTTAATTTATTTATCATCAACACTATTATAACCCAAAGCTCTAATATGAGATCCAAATCACTGCTTCTTATTTTTATTTTCGTGCTAACACTTTTTGCACGAGCTCAGGACAATGGACCAAAAATGAATCCCAAAGAGATCAAATTACTGGTCGACAGTCTCAGTGCGGTCTTGAAACGATGGTACATCTATCCCGACAAGGCTGAATTGATAAGCAGGACCATTAGCGTTGCGTTATAATTAGAACATTTTCAATTGATTATCATTTTGTTCTTTGAAATTTTGTAGATGAGGGGTCTGAAATAGTTGATTTAAGGGCATTCTATCAAAAATATTTATAC
>JAHEYF010000161.1 GCA_023251755.1 Bacteroidota bacterium | reverse complement strand
TTTGTCCTGAAGCGCTACCGATACTTTTTCATAAACAGGCAGGTATTTTTCGATGTTGATGTAATTAAAGGCGCTGAAGTTGGCAATGGTACCCGGAAAACTTTCTACTTTTTTTATAAGTTCAGGAGTACCGCGTTCTATAATTTCCATATACGCCTTTTCGGCCACGTTGTTCAGCGAATCCATTTTTAATGAATCCATTTGCAGGGACATCATGACTGCAGAAAAAGCTGTTTTTAAAGAATCGAAAGCCGCATTGGATTTTTGCAACACCGTATTCAGGTTGATAAAATGTTTGGTGTCGGGTGAACCTTCTACAGTGTAAGCTTTCCCCAGTTGTTTGGCATCGCCGGTAAAATTTAATTGTTGAGTAGAGTCTGCAACAATAATTGCAAAATTAGCATCCGTAATTTTTAAGCGGTAGAAATCCATTTGTGGAAGACGGGCATGTTCAAATTTAAAATTACCTTTTTCATCTATCTGTACCGAGTCAATAACAGTAGCCCCTTTTTGGCTCATTTGCTCCAACACCAATGTTTCGCCGGCGGAATTGGTTAAAGTACCTTTTAATTCGAAGCCTCCGTTTTTGGAACCGGAGCAGGAAGCAAGTGCGATGGCAATAGTTCCAATGGCGAAAATATTTTTAAGTTTTATCATTTTAGATATTAGTATTGAGATGTTAGATATTAGTATTGAGACGTGAGGCACAGAGAATAGAACCATAACCGAAATCGTTCTTTTAAATTTAACTTATTTCCTGCAAAGAGCTTAATTTTAACCGAAATCACTTTTTGGCTTTTTACTTTTGGCTTCTCGATTTTTAACTTTTAACTTCTTACTTTTAACTTAACTTTTATCCAGCGTTTCCTTCACCAACTGACTGGCTAATTTCGGATCGGCTTTGCCTTTGCTTAGTTTCATTACTTCTCCCATAAACAAGGCTACTAAATTCACTTTGCCGTTTTTGTATTCTGATACTTTTTCCGGGTATTTCGCTATGGCCTGGTTGACCAGGTCCTGCAGGGCATCGCTGTTGCTTTCCTGAATCAGGTTTAATTCTTCCGCAATTTTTAAGGGTGATTTACCGGGTTGTTCCAGCATGGCCGGGAACACTTTTTGACTGGCAACTGTATTGCTTATTTTTCCTTCATCTATAATCGCAATTAATTCTGCAATACGATTGGGTTTTAAGTTGAATTGTTCAATGCTCAGGGCATTTTCATTCAGGTAACTTTTAACAGCACCCATTACCCAGTTGGCTGCAGCTTTGTGGTTAGTGGTATGTGTTATCAATTCATTAAAGTAAAGGGCAATTCCTTTTAAGTCGGTAAGGTTACCGGCATCGTAAGCCGATAAGCCAAGTGTGCTGGTGTAATGTTTATATAATTCGTGTGGAAGCGCCGGTAAGTCCGCTTTCACTGTTTTGATATAGGCTTCACTAACAATTACCGGTTGTAAATCGGGTTCCGGGAAATAACGGTAATCGTTTGCATTTTCTTTACTCCTCAAACTAAAGGTGAGTCCGTTAACAGCATCAAAACTACGGGTTTCAACAGGAATTTCTTCTCCGGCTTCAACAGCTTCAATTTGCCTTTTTATTTCAAAGTCGATGGCGCGTTGTACATTGCGGATGGAGTTCATGTTTTTCACCTCCACTTTTTTTCCAAAAGTATTCGAGCCTTTTAACATCACCGAAATGTTCGCATCACAACGCATAGAACCTTCTTCCATGTTCCCATCACAAATATCTAAGTAACGCACTAATTTTCGTACTTCGGTTAAATAGGCGTAAGCTTCGTTGGCATTTTTAATTTCGGGCTCGGAAACCATTTCCAATAAAGGAACTCCGGCACGGTTCAGGTCAATGAGTGAATCAAAGGGATCCTGGTCGTGCAAACTTTTACCGGCATCTTCTTCCATGTGGATGCGGGTGATGTTGATTTTTTTCTCACTTCCGTCCTCGTTTTTTATGGCAATAAAACCTCCGTTGCAAATAGGGGTTTTATCCTGTGTGATCTGATACCCTTTCGGTAAATCCGCATAAAAATAATTTTTGCGGGCAAACTGGTTTTCTTCTCTGATGGCAGCATTAACGGCCAGCCCTAATTTAACGGCAAATTCAATAGCCCGTTTATTTACTTTGGGCAAAGTGCCGGGGTGCCCCAGGCTGATAGCACTCACGTGGGTATTGGGCAAACCGCCGTACTCCGCCGAATCGGCACTGTACATTTTACTTTTAGTGAGTAATTGTATGTGTACTTCAAGGCCGATTACGGCTTCGTATTTATCGTAATTGTTCATCAAAAAAATTCAGATTTTGAGGGGATAAAGATAGAAAATTATAGTCGTAATTATTAGCTGATGTGATAATTAGCTGATTAGCTGATAAAATTTGTAAATCTATGGTCTCAGATCTCAATACTATTCTCTCAGATCTCAAAAAATCTTAACTTTGCCGGCAATGAGCCACCACTATTTAAACGAACTGAATCCTGTGCAGCGTGAGGCTGCCATGTTTACCGAAGGGCCTGTAATGATTATTGCCGGAGCCGGCTCAGGGAAAACACGTGTGCTGACCTACCGCATTGCACACCTGATGGAAAAAGGTGTGGATCCCTTTAATATACTTGCCCTTACTTTTACCAACAAAGCCGCCCGCGAAATGAAAGCACGGATTGGTAAATTAGTTGGTGAAACATCCGCCAAGGCCTTGTGGATGGGGACTTTTCACAGCATCTTTGCAAAGATACTGCGCTTTGAAGCCGACAAATTAGGTTACCCGAAAAATTTTACCATTTACGATACCGACGACAGCAAAGGTGCGATTAAAGAAATTCTGAAAGGTTTTAACCTTGATGATAAAGTGTACAAACCATCGCTGGTATTGAACCGTATTTCTTCTGCTAAAAACAACCTGATTTCTCCCCGCCAGTATTTAAACAATCCCGTTGCGTTGGAAGAAGACCGTTCCTCACAAAAACCAATGATGGGGCAAATATTCGAGGCGTATAATAAACGCTTGTTTAAAGCCGGGGCCATGGATTTTGATGATTTATTGTTCAACACCAATGTATTGTTGCGCGATTACCCGGATGTGTTGTTGAAGTACCAGGACAAGTTCCGCTACATTGTAGTGGATGAGTACCAGGACACCAATTTTTCGCAATACGTTATTGTAAAACAATTAGCCGCCCGCTTTCTGAACCTTTGTGTGGTAGGTGACGATGCGCAAAGTATTTATGCTTTTCGCGGGGCCAGCATTCAGAATATTTTAAATTTCGAAAAAGATTATCCTGATTATAAAGAATTTAAACTTGAACAAAATTACCGCAGCACCCAAACCATCGTAAACTTAGCCAACAAAGTAATTTCGCACAACAAAGACCAGTTTAAAAAAAATGTGTGGACACAAAACGATGAAGGCGACAGGGTAAAAGTGCTGCGCGCCGCTACCGACAATGAAGAGGGAATGAAAGTAGCTGCTTCTATTTTTGAAACGAAAATGAACAGGCAGGCTTTCAACAAAGCCTTCGCCATTCTTTACCGCACCAATGCCCAGTCGCGCTCGATGGAGGAAGCCCTGCGCAAACACAACATTCCTTACCGCATATACGGCGGCCTTTCTTTTTACCAACGCAAGGAAATAAAAGATGTACTGGCGTATTTTCGTTTGTCTACCAACAACCACGACGATGAATCCTTAAAACGTATTGTCAATTACCCTGCCCGTGGTCTGGGGCAAACCACCATTGACAAGGTAATAGTAGCCGCAGCCGATAACGATGTAAGTTTATGGACGGTGCTGGACAACCTGAAAGATTTCAACCTGGGTTTGAATGCCGGAACAGTTGCTAAAATAGGGGAGTTTGTGACGATGATCAAATCCTTTTCACACATGCTGCCCTACAAGGATGCCTTTGAAACAGGCAATCACATTGCCATCACCTCCGGTATATTAAAAGATTTGTACAGCGATAAAACTCCCGAAGGAGTGAGCCGCTATGAAAACATACAGGAATTGTTAAGCGGGATAAAAGATTTTGTAGAAAGCACCCGCACACCCATTGAACAGGAATTAAAAGAAGACATCAACGATAGTATTACTATAGATCCTGAGGATTTATTTGCCACCGAACCCGAAAACAGCCTGCGTACCCTGGATGAATTTATGCAGGACGTTTCTTTATTAACTGATGTAGACAAACAGGACGACGAAGAACGCGATGCAGACAAAGTTTCGCTCATGACCATACATGCCGCCAAGGGTCTTGAATTTCCCTATGTGTATGTAGTCGGACTGGAAGAGAATTTATTCCCATCGCAAATGAGTTTAAACTCGCGGGCCGACCTGGAAGAAGAGCGCCGCTTGTTTTATGTAGCCCTCACCCGTGCCGAAAAGATAGTTACTTTAACGTATGCCAGCACCCGTTACCGTTTTGGTAATTTAATTTACTGCGAACCCAGCCGTTTTATTAATGAACTCGATAAAACCTACGTAGACTTTCCTGAAGAGTTAAGCGGAACTTCTTTTGGTGATGATGTATTCGACAAGTTTCACGATGAGTTCAGTAGTCCCGCTAAAAAAATTAATTTTGGCTCCGGCAGCGGAACAGGTTTTAAAAAAACTGCTTCAAACCCTGCAAGTAATTCCAATATTGCTTCTTCGCTTAAAAAGAACCTCACCCCTGTAAAAAAACAAGTTACTCCATCGGCACCGGTAGACACCGAAATGGTGAAAAATTTAAAAGAAGGGGACATTGTTGAACACGAAAAGTTTGGAAAAGGAAAAGTGATTTTTATTGAAGGCAGTTTCCCGAACCTTAAAGCCACCGTTCATTTTGGCTCTACAGGCGAAAAACAATTGTTGCTGAAATATGCGAGGTTGAAAATGGTTTCTTAGTCCTGCATTTTTCTAAATCCGGTAACGATCAATTAAACTAACTTATCTAAGCTGGGCTTCTAACATTTACAAAAGATTTATTTTAGAGTTGTTGTTGTTTTTATAATTTTGACGAATAATATTCTACCACAAAATGCCAATATATCATAAACTCGGGGATTTCCCACAAAAGCGACACACCATTTTTCAAAATGGCCCGGACAAATACTATTACGAACAATTGTTTGGTACAGAGGGCTTCAGTGGCTTCTCTTCCCTGCTTTACCATGTGCACCGTCCTACACAGGTAAAAGAGATTTTGCGTTCGCACAATGTAGCCCCTAAAATTGCCATCGATAAAAACATCAAAGCCCTTTTGCTAAAAGGTTTTCAGGTGAAACCTACCGACGATTTTCTGGAAAGCCGTAAGCCCATGCTCGTTAACAGCGACTGCACCATTGGTTTGGCCGCCCCTAAAAAGTCCTTAACAGCCTATTGGTACAAAAATGCCGATGCGGATGAAATGCTTTTTATCCACAAAGGCAAAGGAAAGCTGCGCACCTTTATGGGCAACATCCCTTTCGAATACGGCGATTACCTGATTATTCCCCGCGGAATGATTTACCAGATCGAGTTTGAAACAGAAGACAACCGCATTTTATATGTGGAAAGTTTCCATCCTTTTTATACGCCAAAACGCTATAAAAATACTTCGGGACAATTATTAGAACACTCACCTTTTTGCGAACGGGATTTTAAATTGCCCAATGAGATTGAAACCTTTGATCAGAAAGGTGATTTTTTAATGAAGATCAAAAAAGAGAACATGCTGCACGAAGTGTTGTATGCCTCACATCCCTTTGATGTAGTGGGCTGGGACGGGTACAATTTTCCCTGGGGTTTCTCCATTCATAATTTTGAACCCATCACAGGTCGCATACACATGCCCCCGCCTATTCACCAAACTTTTGAAACGGCCAGCTTTGTGGTGTGTTCGTTTTGTCCGCGGCTTTACGATTACCATCCACAGTCGGTGCCTGCACCGTATAACCACAGCAATATTGATAGCGACGAGGTGTTGTATTATGTAGACGGCGATTTCATGAGCCGCAACAACATTGAACCGGGGCACATTACCCTGCACCCCAAAGGTATCCCCCACGGGCCGGCACCGGGGGCGATGGAGCGCAGCATAGGGCAAAAAGAAACTCCTGAACTGGCTGTAATGGTAGATACCTTCAGGCCCTTAATGGTTACAGAAGAAGCCATGGGTATTGACGACGGGAAGTATTATAAAAGCTGGGTGGAATAAAGCTTTGTTTTTTTCTCATAAATAGCCTACTTTAGCCTCGTGAATCTGATGACTCATAACCACTCCACTAAATACTCTGCAATGGCCATGTGGTCGCTGTAAGGGATCTTTCTGAAAATTCTGCTTTTACTTTTTTAAAAATTTATTTTATTATTTTACAACTAAACTATTCATAGTTGTGCCAGTCTTGTAAAGCATTTTTCAGCAAGCCCTTCTCAATTGAAGTATTAAAAATTATTCAACCAATTCTTAAAAAAATTAAAATGGCTCAGGAAATAAAAAACGTGAATTACGGATTAGAAAAAATATTTGAAGGTGCGCAGGATTTTCTTCCCCTCTTGGGAACAGACTATGTGGAGTTTTACGTAGGCAACGCCAAACAAGCCGCGCATTATTATAAAACAGCTTTTGGTTACCAGTCGCTGGCCTATGCAGGGCTTGAGACAGGCGTAAGGGACCGGGTTTCTTATGTATTAAAACAGGACAAGATCCGTTTGGTATTAACCACCGCTTTAACCAGCGATTCACCCATTGGCGAACACGTGAAGAAACACGGCGACGGCGTAAAAGTAGTAGCCTTGTGGGTGGAAGATGCCCGTAAAGCTTACCAGGAAACCACTGCTCGCGGCGCCAGGTCATTTATGGAACCGGTGGTGGAAAAAGATGAACACGGCGAAACTGTTCGTGCAGGTATATACACCTACGGAGAAACTGTACACATGTTTGTTGAACGCAAAAACTACACCGGCATTTTTTTACCGGGCTTCAAAGAATGGAAATCGGATTACAACCCGGCTCCTGTGGGTTTAAAATTTGTAGACCACATGGTGGGCAATGTTGGCTGGGGCGAAATGAACACCTGGGTGAAATGGTACGAAGATGTAATGGGTTTTGTTAACTTCCTGTCCTTCGACGATAAACAAATCCATACTGAATACTCCGCTTTAATGAGCAAGGTAATGAGCAATGGCAATGGTCGTATCAAATTTCCGATCAACGAACCGGCTGAAGGAAAAAAGAGATCACAGATAGAAGAATACCTTGATTTTTACGAGGGGCCTGGTGTTCAGCACATGGCCCTTGCTACCGATGATATTATCAAAACCGTATCCGACCTGCGTTCACGTGGTATCGAATTTTTATCTGCTCCTCCTCAGGCTTATTACGATGAAATTCCTAAACGCCTCGGTGATCACATGAAACTAATGAAAGAAGACATCAAAGAGCTTCAGAAACTGGGCATTATGATTGACTCGGATGAAGAGGGGTACCTGTTGCAGATATTTACCAAACCGGTGGAAGACCGTCCCACCCTGTTTTATGAAATCATACAACGCATGGGGGCCAGGGGTTTTGGAGCAGGAAATTTTAAAGCGTTGTTTGAGTCTATTGAACGCGAACAGGCCCTGCGCGGTACTTTATAATTTTAATTCCTCCTTTAAAAAGGCCGCAGAACCTGATCTGACGGCCTTTTTAGTTTTCAACAAAGCGCTTTATTTATTAACTTACCCGTTCTGTTTATTTCCTTTTTCTTTATTTTTCCGCCGAAACATTAATTCTCTGCCCCTTTAAGAATACAGATAGTGAACGCCACTACGTTATTATCAGGTTTCTGTAAAGATAAAAACGAAACAAACAATGAAACAATTATTTCTGATCGGCTGTTTTATTACCTCATCTATGTATGCCCAGCAAACTTTTGTAAAAGGCTACATTGTGCAATTAACAGGCGACACAGTGCGCGGCGAAATTAAAATCAACCCGAAAAAAGACCTTGACCTGTACCTTAAAGTAGCTTTTAAAGAAGAGAGCGGATTGCAAAAAACGTACAAGGCCGATAAATTAAAAGCTTATGGGTTCAACAACGAAGTCTTTATTGCCGGTAAATACGACGGAGAGTCGAGCTTTTACAAGGTGCTTTCATCTGGTACATTAGACCTGTATGAATTAAAATTTGAAACGCTTCAGATGAATGACATCAAAACAAAGATTGATTTTTTTATGAAGAAAAAGGGAAGCGAAGATGTTGTAAAAATCAAACACGGACGCTTTAAAAAACAATTAGCCGAACAAATGGCTGATGCCACACAAATTGTAAAAGAAATAGAAGAAAATAAAAACCTTGAACTCGAAAACATTGAGCAGGTGTTTGACCAGTACAATACCTGGGCCAAGGCGCAAAAAAGTTAGAAAATCCATGTATCCTGTACCTTGTATTTTGTACCCAGACTGAATACAGCTTACATTATACAAGGTACAATTTTCAACATTCGTCAATCGTACTTCGTAACTCGCAAATTGTATTTCTTTTTATTTAAAACCCACTGCTTTTTCCTCTTTTCCTGTTTTCCGCACTTTTCAAAAACATCCTCTGTGGGCATTGATTTTATTGAAAAGTGTTTTGAATTTGGGTGTCCCGTTGCTATTTTTGAGGATGTTTATTCGAAAAAAGCACAA
>JAHEYF010000160.1 GCA_023251755.1 Bacteroidota bacterium | reverse complement strand
TATTTTTCGGCCTTCACACGCAAAGAATGCCCTTTAAAATGAATCGTCTCTTCTTCTTCATCCATTGCAATTCCCAATTTCCAGGCGTCCTTTAAATTGGGATCGTATAAATCAACCTGGAATGAAGCATCGTAAATTGCTTTTGGCCCCTTGGCTGTTCCTCCCCCATAACTAACGGTCACTTCCCAGGGGGCCTGAATGATGACGATGTCTGCCTCCTCTGTTGTAAAAGGCAATCCAAATAAGTTGGCGGCAATATCACCAACACTGTTCGGGTCAAAATTTTTTATTTTTTCTGCTTTGCTCACTATTGTTTTATTTCTGTGTTGTTTTCAAACCTGAATACCACTTATTTCTCATTGTTTACCCTTTTCAGCAATTGACAATTGTTGTATGCTTTTACTAAACAAGTGGTATATTTCTTTGTGTGTTTTATACTTGTTCAATAACTTCAGGTGTTTTTCAATAATTATTTTGTCCTTGCGCACTGCCGGCCCTGTTTGTGCGGCTGAAGGATTTATGGTTTTTATTTTTTTAGCAGTTTGTTGAATAAGGGGCTGAAGCAGGTGAAATAAATTTATTCCTTCCGCCTCAAGGTACTGCTGCGACAAGGTGTACAAATGATTGCTGAAGTTGCAGGCAAATACGGCTGCTAAATGCAATTTTAAACGCTGGTTCGAATCAAGTACAGAAACTTCTTTGCTCAGGCTACTTGCAAACTGGTTCAACGCCGTTCTCGCCTGGGCATTGTTGGCTTCAATCAGCAAGGGGGTTTTACTCCATTTAATTTTAGTGCCGGCGGTAAAGGTTTGCAAAGGGTAAAGCACCCCGTACTTAGCCGATGTTTTTTTCAATACCTCTATATCAATACTTCCCGAAGTATGTAGTACTAATTTATTTTTAAGTTTCAGCGATGCGGCTACCGGTGCAATGGATTCATCGTTGACACAAATTATATAAATGTCTGCGTTTAAATTCAGCTCCTTGATATTTACAGTATGGCTCGTGAAAAATTTCATCCCCATTTCCTTCGTTGCTTTTTCACTCCGGCCCACAACCTGAATAATCTCGTGTCCTTTTTTAATAAGCACTGCCGCCAGGTGATGAGCAAGCTTACCGGCCCCGATGACTACAATTTTTTTTAAGCCTGCTGCATTCATTCCCCTGATTTTTTTAAAATTTTAATTCTTTGCCACACAGCCAGCAAGGTTCCCAGGAACATAATGATACAACCCATCCACAATATATTGATGTAAGGGAACATGTAGGCTTCCAGTACAATAAAATCTTTTTGGTTGCTTTTGTTTTCTGAAAGGTTGATTTCAACAGAACCGCTTTCGGGATTAATTTTCCAGAAAATAAATTTCAGTCCCAGTTCTTTTATTTCTGCTTCTTCAGGGTTCACCTGGTTTTTGTGAAGTATGTATTTTGGATAAGCTTTGTGAATTTTCTTTTCGATGTCGTAAGCTTTAAGCACCGCAGTGACCACAATAGTTGAATCTTTTTTTCCGTACTCATCACGATTGGTAGTTAGAGAATCGAGGATAATAAATGAATTGGAAGCGAACAGGGTATCTCCTACATGAATAACATTGTTTTGCGGTTCGCTGTAACCGGATGCTGAACTCCTATTGTTTTCAGGGCTTTCAGCATAAGTAACATGGGTGTAAATATCGTTGTCGATAAAGTGACGGGTATCAGGTTCAAAAGCATTTCCCATACGCTCGTTCAACTGAATACGTGGGAACAAATCAAACTCTTTTACTTTTTTTCCATCAGGCAGTTGCTTAAAATACTCCACCTGAAATAAAATATTGATCCCCTCCTGTACCTTGCCCTTGTAGTTTACATAATAAGCGCCCATAGGTAAAGTATCGCCCTGCGTCAATAAAATACTTTTCTGGTTACTATATTCTTTGCCCAGCATCTCCACACTTTTTTTGGAGCTGTTGTGCGATAAAGTGTTTTTTTTGGAAGTAGAGACCAATGCGCCGATCATCACCATTGCAAAACCAATGTGTGCTATTGAAGCGCCGGCTGATTTTATTTTTCCTTTTAATATTTTTACCCAATAGGTAGCATTGGCAAATACTGCGAAGACACCAACAAACAATAAGATGGAGTAGGTAATGTAATTTGCTTTTTGTTGTTCGGGAGCCAGGGTATAGGCTTTAAAAAAATACAAAGCCGAACTGCATACCCCGCTGAACAAGATGGATACAAGCAATGAGAGGCGAATGTTTTTCCAGAAGAGTGCGGTGTCTGTTTTTTTATATTTGAAAAATTGGGTCACAGCTATTAATGCAAGTATGATAATGGCAAAAGGAATTTCCCAGGTGTTGTATTGGGCAATGGTATAAGCGGCTGTTTTGTTGCCAAACAGTTTGTTGAAAATAGGAATGGACGTAAAGATGCTAATGGTGGTGGCAGATACAAACAACACAAGCGTACCAATGAACAACCAAAATTCACGGCTCCACAAATCTTCTTCTGCCGCATCTTTAGGGAAATAAAGAACAAAGGCCGCCACACCGGCTGTAAGACTTAGTACTCCCCAGGTAATCAGCAAATAAGAAGGGAAAATATTAAAAGCAAACACGGATAAAAAAAGTGTTGCAGTTAAAACGGAATAAAGAAATGCACTATTTTTATTTTTAATAATCAGCACAATGGCTAAAAATATAAATGCCAGTAGGTAAAGCAACAACTGTTTTTCCATGCCCAGGTCGGTAAAGGCATGCACTGAAGAATCGCCCAATATACCACTGCGGGTAAGGAAAGTGGAATAAAGAACAAGTATAAAACTAAGCACGGATAAAAAATACGTAGTAAACAGTGAGCCGCTTTTATTTTTGTTGACGATCATTACGTGGCCTGCCCCCACCAATACAATCCAGGGGACGAGGGAAGCATTTTCAACCGGGTCCCAGGCCCAGAAACCACCAAAGCTCAGGGCTTCATACGCCCAGGCACCGCCCATCAATACGCCTATTCCCAATATGGCTATACCGGTAAAGGTCCAGGGCAAGGCTGCTTTTTGCCAACCGCTGTAATCTTTTTTCCAGGCACCAGCCAATGCATAAGCAAAAGGCACCAGTGTTAAAGCAAAACCCAAAAACAAAGTAGGCGGATGTATGGTCATCCAGTAGTTTTGCAACAAGGGGTTTAATCCTCTTCCGTCTAATTTAGCGAGGTAAGTCGGGCTTTTCACGAAAGGGAAATTCATAAAGTCGGGATGCTCGCGCAACAACAAAAAGGGATTGCTTCCGACTTTTGTTCCGAGAATCACAACACCTAACAACATAGAGGCTAAAAATACCTGCACCAACGAAACCACCATCATTACAGGTGCTTCATAATTTTTAGAAGTCCTTATTAAAATATTACCAATAATAACATGCCAGATGGTCCACAACAAAAAGCTTCCCTCCTGCCCTTCCCAGAAGCAGGAAAAAATATAACGCATGGGCATAATATTGCTGGAGTGTTGCCAGATATAAGCGTATTCGTAGTAGTGATTCGCCAACATGTAGAACAGGGTTCCTACAATTCCGAATACACCAATGGAGTGTGCATAAAATGAAAGGCGGGCCATTTTCAGCCAGGATGCATCAAGTGGATTTTTGTGCGCGAAGAAATAAAAAACTGCGGCGATAAATGATGCGACAAAAGAAAGTACGATAAAAAAATTACCCGCTTTACCAGCCAAGATGTGTTCGCCAATGAATTGTATGCTTTCGTTGTTCAAGGGGTATCGTTTATTCGTTTTCTTGTTTATTCGTTCTTTTGTTACCCGTTCTTTTGTTTATTCGTTCTCTTGTTTATACGTTGCCAATAACTATTAAACGAATAAACTAATAAACGTATAAACTTAATTAGTAGCGACAGGGTTCTTTGTATCATTATACTTACTCGGGCATTTCATCAGTATTTCGTGGGCATGAAACTCTTCCCCTTTCATTTTGCCTATCAGTACAATTTGTTCCGAGCGTTCAAAATCCTGTGGTTTGTTTTTATGCAAGACCACTTTTTTTTCTATCCCTTTGTTGTCTACCATGTGAAAAACAAACTCATCCGGATTGATACCCGGGTTGTATTCGGTAGGAATAGCCTTGTCCAATTTACCAACCACATGGTATTCGGTATCGGGATTGGCCATCGCTTCTGTGAAATCGGCATAGGTACTGGTACTTCCCAGGGTTGCAATTAAAGCCCCAATGGCAATGGCTATAATAATAATGCCTATGATATGTGTTTTTTTCATTGCGAATTGAACGAATTAATTTTTATTCCTGATCTGATCTTCTAATTTTTTTAATTTCCTGTCCATACTGAACAGGTATACCAATATCCCCACCAGCACAATAGACAATACAACGATCACTATGTATATTTTACCTTCTTTGTAAAATCCGTCGGCCATTTCCACCTGGTGGATGTCCTGGGCCAACAGGCTTCCCGAAAAAACCAGCAACAACAGGGAAACAACATATTTTTTAAATCTGTTCATCAAATAAAATTTTACGTTTTAAAACTTCTGTCCTTACTCTTATCTGCATCAGCCAGAGGCCAATTAAAATCCAGCCGATACAGGCCGGGTAAAATACCATGCGCATGGTATTGTCCATGTCGTATTTACCAAAAGCCGGGTTACCGCCGTTGCCGGGATGCAAAGAGGCCGACATACGGGGCAGTATCATCACAAATACAATCATCATTACAAAGGCGAAGATGTTGTATACGGCTGAAATCCTTGCGCGCTTTTGCTCATCGGGCATCGAGCTGCGTAAAATAAAATAAGCCATGTAAATTAAAAAAGTAATTGCAACACCATTTAACTTCGTGTCACTCGTCCACCAGGTGCCCCAGGTGTAACGCGCCCACACCGAGCCGGTAACAATACCCAAAACACTTAATACAATACCGGCGTGTGCGGCTTCACTTGAAACAACATCGCTTTTAGCTTTCTGATTGAACAGGTACATTAAACTATAAAAAGCCGAAACACTCATCAGTGTTAACATCGAGAACCATATCGGTACGTGGTAATATACGTTCCGGATCGTTTCGTTTAAAATATCGAGACGGGGAACAGGAAGTAAAAAACCGGCAACAATGGTGTACAACACCAAAAGCCCGGCTACTATTTTCCACCAATTTTTTTTCATTTTAATTCAGCCTTCCTTATTCGCGCCAAAGGTACGGAAATAACAGGAAAGCAAGCACGCCTACGATTACATTAATAAATACCAGTACCAGCAAATAAGTTGAGCTTGCACTCATGGCCAGGCCGTCTACCGCGTTTTTGGAAACCTTTAGGGCCACCAATAACAAAGGCAGGGTAACCGGAAAACTTAAAATGGCCATTAAGGTAAAACCCGAACCCGCTTTGGAAGCAATACCGGCTGTCAGGGTCAATACGCCCGACAAGGCCATGGAAGACAGCACTATATTCAGTATAAACAAAGAAAAATCCTGCACCAGGGAGCCAATAAACCAGCAATAAAACAACAGGGTGATAAGATTGACCACACAAAGCAGGAGGGTGTTGTAAATAATTTTAGCCAGTATCATGGCCTGCGGCTTGTACAGGGTGAAATTATACAAGGCCCGGCCTTTTGTTTCCTGCAAAAAACTTTTTGAAGAGGTGTTGATCGCTCCAAACAACAGGATAACCCAAAACAAAGCGTTCCAGGTGACTGGGTTCACTATGTTTTTAAAGCTGAGGTAACACACAAACACAGTTGAAATAACATACAACAGAATCCCATTCAGGGCTGTCTTTTGCCTGAATTCTAGTAAAAACTCCTTTTTAATAAGTTCGGATATGTGCTTTGTTTTCAAGAGAAGCAAAATTAATCATACAAACTGAACTTAGGGACTAAATTCTTTATATTTTCGTAATAAATTAAAAAATGAGAAATTTAATTATGTGTTCACTAATAATGCTGAGTTTGGCTTTCACAAGGGATAAAGGCGGGCCGTCTATTCATAAATTTAAGGCGAAGACGATTGAAGGAAGCGACTTTTCTTTTGCTTCGCTGAAAGGAAAAAAAGTAATGATAGTCAATACAGCCTCCGAATGTGGTTATACCCCACAATTTAAAGACCTGGAAGCTTTGTACGAAAAATACAAGGATAAAAATTTTACCATCATCGGCTTTCCCTGCAACGATTTTGGTGAACAGGAACCAGGAACGAATACAGAAATTAAATCTTTTTGCAGCAAAAATTACGGGGTTACTTTTCAGATGATGGACAAGGTAAGTGTGAAAGGAGCAGATGCACATCCCATTTACAAATGGCTTACATCCAAAGCAGAGAACGGTGTTGAGGACAGTGAGGTAAAATGGAATTTTAATAAATACCTGCTTGATGAAGAAGGTAAATTGGTAAAACACCTCGGCTCTAAAGTGTTGCCTTTGGATGCGGAGATCACAAACTGGATAGAGGATAAAAAGTAAGAATCCCGTTTAATAGTTCAATTGTTTAGTTGTTTATTCGTTACCTGCAAACTATTGAACAAATAAACAGGTAAACTAAAAAACTTTTATATAAAATGAGCGTAGATATTTTAGCCATTGGTGTTCATCCGGACGATGTGGAGTTGTCGTGTTCGGGTACTTTACTGAAACACATTGCACTTGGCAAAACAGCAGGGATTCTGGATTTAACTCTTGGGGAGCTGGGTACACGGGGCAGCGCTGAGATCCGTACGCAGGAGGCCATGGCTTCGGCTAAAATCCTGGGTGTTTCCTTTAGGGAACAATTAACAATGGCCGATGGTTTTTTTGAAAACAATGAGTCGCACATCAAACAAATTATTACAGTATTAAGAAAACACCAACCCTCGATCGTATTGTGCAACGCCGTTTCCGACCGCCACCCCGACCACGGCCGCGCGGCAAAACTAATTGCAGATGCTTGTTTTTACAGCGGCCTGAGTAAAATTGAAACTTCAATAAATGGAAATCAACAACAGGCCTGGAGGCCCAAAGCTGTTTACCATTATATTCAGGACCAATACATCCACCCCGATTTTGTAATAGATGTAAGCGAAGTGGCCGATACCAAACGAAAAGCGATCATGGCTTTTTCATCCCAGTTTTTTGACCCCCGGTCTTCCGAACCTCAAACCCCGATTTCTTCCCCTGAATTTTTAGAATCCCTCTTCGCTAAAATGAGTATATGGGGCAGGGCCATCGAAGTAAAATACGCCGAAGGTTTTACTGTCAACAGGTACCCCGGAGTGAATAATTTGTTCGATTTGCGTTAGTTGTTAGCTCATAGTTGTCTACAATTACGAATCTATACGAATATACCAATCTGTGTGTAGTGTTAGTGTAGTTAGATGATCCGTTTTGTTGTCCGTAATCCTTCACAACAGCTGCATTAGTATATTCGTACAAACTCGTATTCGTAGATTATTCGTACTTCTACAATCGTACCTCGTCAATCATAATTTGCACTTAACAAATTTTAATAATCAGATAACTATGATAATATTTCATCATTGAATGCTAATTTATTGTTAAATAATTATGCAAAAGCTAATAAATGGTTACTTTTGTACTCAATAAAAAACAAAACAACAACAAACATGAAAAAAATTTACCTACTTAGTGCTTTGACCTTAAGTGTTGCTTCTTATGCACAAACCGCTGCAAAAAAAGCAAGGACTTTGAAAGAAACTCAGATTTCTGTTCAGAAACTCGGACAAGGATCGGCAGTAATGAACACTGTTGATACCTTAATGCCTCCTCAGTTTGCAGCCGCTTGTTTTACAGGTGATGCAACCCCATTTACACTTTATAGTTTAGATAATGTAGCTCCAAAAGATTCGGGTTATGTATCAGGACTGAATGCCTATGGTGATATTGAAAAAGCTCAAAAATACACCGTAACAGGAAACGCATCAGTTACTTCGGTATTGGTATTTGCGAAAGCTTCAGGCGGAGCGGCCATTACCTCTGTGAAACTTTACGATGTTAATGCAACAACCAAAGGTCCCGGAACAACTACACTGGGAACTTCTTCCAACACCATTGCTTTTTCTGCAATGCCTGCTGTAGGAACAAACACCTATACGTTTTCTACCCCGGTGGCTGTAAACAACACTTCTTTCTTTGCAAGTGTAATATTGCCTGCTTCGCCGGCTGCTTCAGATACCTTTGGCATTATAACCAATAAAGGCACTTGCGTAGGAACAGACAGTTTATCCTGGGAAAAATGGAATGATAATACCTGGCATGCCTTTTCAAATCCTGGTAACTGGGATCTGAATGTAGACATGTGTATTTTTCCTGTTGTGGACATTCCAGCCGGAATCAACAGTGTATCTAAAAACCAATTGAGTTTATTCGCTGCTTCTCCAAACCCTGCCAGCAACGAAATCGCAATTAACTATTCATTGTCTGCTTCATCCAAAGTTGAAATCAACATCTATGATGCAACCGGTCGCTTAGTAAAAAACATCAAAACAGACGAATTGAATAGTGGCAAACACAATACTAAAATTGATGTGAGTAATTTCGATTCAGGAGTTTATATGTATGGCGTAAAAACTGGTAATGCCAACTTATTCAGCAAGTTTATTATTGCTAAATAATTATTTCGCTTTTCATTATTAAGCCCCATGCCTGTGCGTGGGGCTTTTTTTTTAAATCAACACCGGCTCATCA
>JAHEYF010000159.1 GCA_023251755.1 Bacteroidota bacterium | reverse complement strand
TTTATTGTGCTTTTTTCGAATAAACATCCTCAAAAATAGCAACGGGACACCCAAATTCAAAACACTTTTCAATAAAATCAATACCCACAGAGGATGTTTTTGAAAAGTGCGGAAAACAGGAGTTGACTGAAAACACTTTTTCCCCATTAATATAAGTGGCTATAACCTTTGTTTTAAGAACATCCTTTACCTCACACTTCATCATATCAGTATCTAAAATAACAAAGTCGGCCAATTTTCCTTTTTCCAGACTTCCCTTTTCTTTTTCTTCAAAATTCGAATAGGCCGCCCAAATTGTCATTCCTTTTATAGCCTCTTCGCGGGTTAAGGCGTTCTGCACTTGAAATCCACTCGCCGGAAATCCATTGCCGTCTTTGCGGGCTACCGCTGCGTAAAATGTTTTAAAAGGGGAAATGTCTTCAACAGGGAAATCTGTACCCAGCGCAACAAGGCCCGCTGCATGTAATAAATCTTTATACGCATAGGCATTTTTAACCCTTGCCTCGCCTAACCTGTCTTTGGCCCAATACATATCGCTGGTGGCATGCGTAGGTTGTACGGATGGGATGATGAATGAAAATTTTTCCAAATCACTTTTATCCACTACCTGCGCGTGTTCAATTCTCCAGCGGTGTTTTGAAAGTGCTTGTGAATTCAATGCATCCTTATAAATTTGTGCTATTAGCCTGTCGCTTGAATCACCAATACAATGTGTGTTCATTTGAAAGCCTTTTTCAGCTAAAATCTTTGCATATTTTTCAAAATGTTCTTTTGTACTTAGTAAAAAACCCTTCCAATTGGCTTTGTCAGAGTAATTCTCAATTAAACAAGCCCCTCTTGAACCCAAAGCACCGTCGGCATAGAATTTAAAAGAACAAACATTTAAGCGATCTGTTTTGTAGACCCCTTTCTCTAAATAGTATTTGTAATTTGGGCCGCTGTCGCTGAGCATTGCATACACACGCATTTTTAAGTGATTTGATTTTTGAAGGGCATCCATCACACCAACATCGTTTTTCATTAAGCCTGCATCATCAACGGTGGTTAAACCCACTTTAAAACAATTTTGCTGAGCTGCCAACAGGGCTTCCTGTAGTTGTTGTGTTGAAGCCGGAGGGATTTTAGTTGTTACTAAATCCACAGCATTGTCGATCAAAATTCCTGTTAATCGTCCGGCTTTTATTAAAATATCACCACCATTGATGCGGGTTGTTAAAGTAATGTTGGCTCTCCGCAAGGCTTCAGTATTAACCAATGCAGCATGCCCGTCAATACGTTTTAAAATTACCGGGGTATTCGGAAACAAGGAATCCAGCATTTCTTTGTCTGGAAATTCTTTTTGCTCCCAATCGTTTTGATCCCAGCCTCTTCCAATTACCCAATTGTCTTCTCCTTTAAGAATTGGTTTTTTGGACCCGTCACTGCTAATTGCAAAATCTTTTACACGCTGTATTACTTCTTTGAAGGATTTTGTTCCTGTAAGGTCTACCTGGCGCAAACCCAGTCCGTAGCCCAAAAAATGGCAATGCGCGTCAATGAATCCGGGGAAAATAATTTTACCGCCGGCATCTTTTATTTCCCCTGACGTGTATTTTTTCAGGAGTGCTTCACTGGTGTTCAACTCAATTATTTTACCATTTTTAATAGCTATGGCCTCATACATAGTAAAAGAAGAATCAACAGAATAAATAACTGCATTGTGAATGATCAGGTCAACGTTTTCTTTTTTGGTTGAACAGGAAAATAAAATCAGACCACATACTATTGAAATAAAAATTTGCTTAAACATTTTTAAATATAATATTTTAAAGCAAATTACAGGGGTCTTAATTTTCATTAAAATTCATTCTACAAGGAAATAGGTATCTTTACCAAAAGATTATTTAAATTATGAAAAATGAATTTTTAATTGACCTTGCTATATACAAGGTCTTTACTGATAAAAGGAATACAAACGATAAATATGTGATGACAATGGACGAGGTGGATAAATTCAATAAAATTATTGAACCTCATAAAAGAGACAAGAGCAGTGTTGGAGATGAAAAAATGATCAAAGCCCTACTTTTAACAAAAGAACAAGTTCAACCCGATGTATGTAAATATATTTTATCAAATGAGGTCTTTGTTGATTTCCCTGTTAACCAGATGCGCTGGGAATTGATAAAAGTCAGCAAACAGCAATAGATAAGTGTTTAAATAACTGGAGGGAAGCATAGCGGTCCTTTTATATTTTACTGAACAACCTGTAAACCATTTTAATACCATGGCACAAAAGTTTAGAATACTCAGCATAGACGGGGGTGGCTTAAGGGGTGTGGTTCCTGTTCTTGTACTTCAGGAACTGGAAAGAAGAATGAAGGGGAAACGTATTCATGAAATGTTTGACCTGATTGCCGGTACTTCTACCGGCGGAATGATTGCCACTGCATTAACATTGACTGAAGACGGGAAAACTGTAAAATACAGGCTCGATGAAATTCTTTCTGTTTATACAGAACGCGGCAATGAAATATTTCCGAAAAAAGGCCGGCTTGAAAATTTTATCAATTCCATTTTAGCACTTAAAAGGCCTAAATTCAGCGACAGGGGCATAGACAAAGTTTTACGCGACCTGGTTGGTGATAAACGGATTCTGAATTGCATGAAACCCATATTTATTACCTCTTATGATTTATACAACAACGAAGCAGTATTTTTTAAAACGAGCCATGCCGTTTTAAAAGAATCTAAAAATGCGGAGCTGTACGATGTATGCAGGGCAACCTCCGCCGGGCCCACCTTTTTACCGGCTTATATCTGTAGGTACGACAATAAACAAAGAGCCTTGGTAGACGGCGGCGTTTTTATGAACAATCCCACTGTGGCCGTAATAACTGAAGCACTCAAATACGGCGACGATAAAATATACAATAGGCCGGGTAAAATTCCTATTGAAGACATTTGTGTGCTGTCGTTGGGAACAGGGCATTACACGGCTAATATGATGGAAAAGAAAGTGGAAAACTGGGGAACCCTGGACTGGGTAAAACCAATTACTGATGTGATGATGCAGGGGGTTAATCAAACCACTTCCTACCAGGCTAACGAGCTGTTGGAAAATGGTCAGTATTTAAGACTCAACCTTGATATACACGACGAGAAGCATTCCAATATAACCGATTCAAGCCCTGAAACCTGCAACTACCTGATTCAGCAAACGAAAGAGCAGATCCTGAACAACAGCACTTTAATGAATGAGCTGGATAATTTTATTAAAAAAGCACAATTGTAAAGAAAGCCTGAAATAGAAAGAATTAATTCAACAAGCGCACAACCGGGTACCTGTTGTGCGATTTTTCATAATAAGGCGAATGCCTGTATATAAACAGCAATTGGGCGCGGTGATTTTCAGCAAAACTTTTGTCTGTTTTTTTCTTTAATTGAAATTCTTCATTGAGTTTTGGATCATTGTTTAAAAGTTCTTCTGCTTTCTCTTCAAAAATATAATCCGAAAACCATTCCTTTTGCTGAAGGACAGCATCGAAAAAGTTCCAGGCAAAAAAAGAATCATCGCCTTCCGGTTCCAGGGTTTCAATAATATAACGCCTTGCCGCTTGTTGTGTTGAAATAAGGTAATCGCCTTTGTAAAAATTCAGGCGCTGGTTTTCTTTGCGTATGCGGGTGTTGTAATGTACATAATGCCCTTCGTAAGGATTTTTTCCGGTTTCGAAGTCTGTTATATAACTGACTTCACAAGTAATAGCGGTGTCCCTTTCCAATTGTTTCATCTGCACTCCGTTTAGTTGCAAACGTTCTATGGCTTTGGCCCAGGCTTGTGGGATAATATACTGAGTTGGGGCTGTTACGGTTGTGGTAGGTTTATAACGGTTGTAAAACCTGATGCTTTTGGTATAAGGTTTATTCCTGTCGTAATACAAACGCTGTAAGCCGCTTATATTACTTGGTTTATGAATAGCTTCATACCCTTTAAAATTAATGTTGTCGAATTTAGCGGTGTCCAATTGCCAGTTCAAAATAAATTGTTGTTGCTTCATTAGCTGAACATCCGCAAGTGTTTTCAGCTCACCTATTTTTTTAGCGTCTTTATGAATCACATCGATCATGGCCAGCAACAATTCGTAATCCGACCACACCCGTTCGTTGTATGGTTTCCACATATGTGTTTCGGGCACAAAGCTGATGCAGTTGAACAACACCGCATAACCTGATGAATACCGCGGGCTTTCCATAAATTCAACAATTCCACTCTCTGGTGTTTCACCTTCGGTTTCTACATAAGGGCACATTTCATACTTACGCTCTTTCATTTTGCTGTACAACTGAGGAACCATGTCTTCGCACATGTATTTTGACAAGACCGGGTGCAATTTATCGCGCTGGGTTGCAATCAGGGTCATAATATATTGATAGTCGGCTCCGTCAGAAGTGTGGTTGTCAACAAATACATCCGGTTTCCAGGTTTGAAATATTTGCGTAAAAGTCTGCGCGTTTTTAGAGTCTGCTTTAATAAAGTCCCGGTTCAGGTCGAGGTTTTGTGCGTTGCCTCTAAAACCATATTCTTCGGGTCCGTTTTGATTGGCCCTCGAAAATTTTCCGCGGTTCAGGCAACCGTCCACATTGTATACAGGAACAATACAAATCACAACATCGTTTGGGATTTTACTTTCATCTTCCAGTAAAGTATTCACCAGTTCTATGCTTGCGTCAATTCCATCGGGTTCGCCCGGGTGAATGCCATTGTTGATAAGCAGTATGCGCTTGTTCTGTTGGCGTAAAATTGCAGGGTCAAATTCTTTTGATTTACTGATCACCAAAAGATGCAGAGGCTTGCCTATATCTGTACTACCATATTTCAGTAATTTACAGGAGGAACTCTTTTGAGGGAATTTCTCGTAGGTAGCTATCAGTTCAGCATAAACAGGTGTTGTTGTGTAAACCTTTCGTGTTATTGTTTGAGCAGAAAGAAGCTGAAAAATTAAACTAAAAATTAAAACAGCAAACAGGGGACTGATTTTTTTCATACGACAGAATTTAGTTGTACCAATTGTTGATGAATTTAAGGATTTTTTCTTCTCCATCTCCCTCCTTTTCAATTCAATAAAATTATACAAAGCATGCCTTTCATCACCAGGCATCTAATTTTTGTCAGGGATTTAGGGTATGATATTTTTTGTATGTTTATACCTTTGATCAGGGTTTAAACGCAGGTAAAATTAGTTAGCAGGTCTTTTTACTTAAAACTTAATCTAATATGAAAATTTCAGACACCGTTAAATTCTTTTTTCAGTATTTACTTAGTCCGCTTATATTGCTTGGACTGGGTTATATTATTAATTCCAATGCAGAGCAGCAGAAACAGGCGCTTCAAAAAATCCAGATCACTGAAGACATTGTGAAAAATGTTTTTGACGGGAATTCGGCCAAAGCATTTACCCTTGTGGGGCTGCTTCCAACACTTATTGATGATAAAAACCTTACCGACAGCATTACGGTAAAAGTGAAAATATATTATTCCAATGCTGCTTCTGCCGCTGCTAAAAATGGTGAGGCAGACAAGGTGCTTGAAATTCAGAATGCTGCTGTTGTTGGATTGAATACAACAGACAGCAAATCATTTGTTGAAACAATGTCAAAAGACGAAAACGTTAAAAAGGTGAATGTGGCGAAACAATTTGAACAAAAAGGGTTTACTGATTTGTTTATTCACAAAGATTTTGCCGGTGCCGAGAAAGCGTTTTTAAAAGTAGATTCTGTTTATCCCACTTATCACTCGGCTTACGAAATTTCGAGGTTGATTAAAACCCATCAGTCTGCGCTCAACGATCCTGCAAGAAGGGAAGTCACAAAAGTAATGCTGCTGGATTCAATTAAATCAAGGTATTACAGCATTGCTAAATAACAGAAGCAACTAATTTTTGTATGTTTACACGATAATTATGACACCTGCAGAATTAAGCTCCTTTCAAAGGTTCGACACATTGGTGAAATCTTTTACCGAGAATTCAACTGATCTTAACAAACAGGCCCTGTCTGTTTTGGGTGGTTCCATCCTTTTGATACTAAGCACCAATTACATCAAGCCCCCGGTCCGTAAAGCCCGTTTAATTTACCTGCTTTTTATACCTGCCTGGACTTTCCTCAGTCTTACACTTTATTTCAACAACATCATTATGCGTCAAAATGCTGCTTACTTTTTTTCTATGAACAAGGAAGACAAGCTGGGCATTTGCAGTGATGTTAACGATGTGTATGCGAATCAATTATTGGCTTTTCAAACTTCAATTGTTGTTCTTGCAATATGGTTAACGGCTTATTTAATCTGGTGGATATTTTACTCTGAACATATCCTAAAACCTAAAAATTAAAACTTATGAAACGATTTATTGTCTTTGCTTTTTGCCTGATGTATTGGGGAGTGGCCAAAGCCCAGGATTGCGATTGTAAAATCACCCCTTACAAACCTAACCCTCCCTGTTTCAAAATATGCGTTATGAAAATGCTACTTGAATCTTCGAAGGAAAAACTTCAATCGACGGTAAAGCTTTCGTCGGCCCTGTCGATAAAAGTAAAAAACATATTGCTGGATAAGTCTGATAGTACTACCGTATTAGACACCCTGGAAAAGCGCCTTAGTAAAGAAGAATACAAAACGCTGCTGAATAAGCTGGAATTATTTAACAACAAAAAAACTACGCTTGTAAACCCTCAATAAGGATTTCAGGAATTAATTCCCGCCTTTATTTTATAAAATCTTACTTCCTATCTTCGGCAAAAAACAGGTAATTCTACCTGTTTTTTAATTTGGGTACAATTACCCTGTTGCAAAATTTATTTTTACTGTTAGTTTGTAATGTCAATACGAAGCTTCACCCATTGGCACACATAGCGGAAACCGAAAAGCTGAAACAGAGTAGGTAAAAGAATTTAATCAATAAAAAAATGTCAACAAACACTGCAAGTAAAACGGAAAGGACTGTAGGTGGCTCAACCGATAAAAACAGCAACAACCTTCACATCGTACAAAACCAGTGGGGTGGTACTACCGCTCCCTGGAACCCCGGTGGTGCCTGGGTAATTGGCTGCCGTTCCGGACAAAATGTTGTAGCCATCAACATTACTTCACACGATGGTGGTAAAACCCTTACCGGGACTATGACTTATGCGGGCGAAGGTCCGATTGGCTTTAAAGCCAGCATGACCCAAAGCAATAATTATGTAGTGGAAAACCAGTGGGGTGGTGATTCTGCTCCATGGCACCCGGGCGGAACCTGGATTATTGGTTGTCGTTCGGGGCAACATGTAGTAGCCGTTAACGTTACATCTGCCGACGGTGGGGTAAACCTTACCGGAACTATGACGTATGCCAACGAAGGCCCGATTGGGTTTAAAAGCAGCCTTGCCGACGGTGGTGTTTACAATGTAGGCAACCAGTGGGGTGGCACTACAGCTCCCTGGAACCCAGGCGGAGAATGGGTAATGGGCTGTCGCAACCAAAAAGTTGTTGCACTTAGTGTTAGTTCTACCGACAGTGGAAAAACCCTGAACGGCACTATGACTTATGCCGGTGAAGGCCCGATTGGTTTTAAAGCCAGGTTGTATGCCAATAACAATTACGTCGTTGAAAATCAATGGGGAGGTTCTTCTGCTCCATGGCACCCGGGTGGTAACTGGTTAATGGGTTGCCGCGAGGGACAAAATATTGTTGCGGTTAACATTAATTCCAACGACGGTGGCGCTGCACTTAACGGAACCATGACTTATGCCGGTGAAGGCCCGATAGGTTTCCGTGCTAATTTAGTATAGCGATTAGTGAATAGTTAACAGTGAATAGCGATTAGATAGCAGGAAACGAACATTAGTCTGCTTAACTAATTATCAGATAAACAAAACTCTGCTTTACGGCAGGGTTTTGTTTTTAGAATAGTTCAATAAGTTTTACCTTACAACAGTCACTCTTCCGACAAGGTGAAATTGTTTATTGTATACACTCGATACATCTACCTTCCACAGGTATACATCTTCCTGTACCTTCATGCCGCTGGCCCCTCCGCTTACCTTTCCATCCCAGCCCCTGTTCACATCGTTCGATTCAAAAATTAAGGCTCCCCAGCGGTCAAATACAAGTAAATGAAAGTCTTTGATATAGGTTCCGTAGCCTGTAAAAAATTCATTCTTACCATCGTTGTTCGGAGTAAAAGCATTGGGAATATAAAAAGTAAACTCAGCCTGCACCAACAGACATTTTACCATGGTATCTTTACATACACCATTTTTATCTGTCACAATCAGGCTGATGCAGTAGCGGCCTGTATCCGAATAACTGTGCAGGGGATTTTGCAGTACCGATAAATTTTCAATACCCGACGCGGCATCCCCAAAATTCCAGGCCCAGCTCAATTGATTTCCTGTGGAGAGATCGGTGAAATTTACAAGTGGGTCAATAACTGAAACCACGTGCGGGTTGTAATCAAAATCGGCAACAGGTGGAAGCTTAACAGGCACTGTATAAGAAAATGTCTGCGTACATCCTTTCGAGTCTGTAATTGTACCCGAATAGACTCCTGCACCCAGATTTGAAATTGTTGCGCCGGTCTGAACAGGGTTTGTTTGCCATAAATACGTGTAAGGAACTGTTCCTCCTGCTGCAGTAGACACAATGCTGCCGGTCTTCACCCCACAATCGCT
>JAHEYF010000158.1 GCA_023251755.1 Bacteroidota bacterium | reverse complement strand
CAATACTCCTTTAATCTGTACCACTTCAAACAAACGGGTTTTTAATATAGCAAGGTAAGGCAGGGGTACATTAAATACCCTCATTTGTTCAACCATTTTTATCCAAACGTATTCAGTAAAGGTAAATTTTCGGTCATTGCTAATGTGTTTATCCAATACCTTTTCAGAAGTCCACCAGCTAAGGTTACGGTGTGTTATTCCGGTCTGGTTTTTTTTGAAAACAGGTTGCTGTATATAGTCAAAAAGTTCCGCAGCCTTTTCAATGGTTTCCTGCCCGAAATATTCCGTAAGGGAAAAGGCCGAAGCCGTTCCCGCTGTTTCGTTAATGGTTTTCCGTTTGTTCATATTGCTAATATACAAATTATTTTTTAATTGACAATATTTGTTACTTATACGAAAAATAGGTTAAAATGTTTCAGGGATTAAAAAATATAGTATACGGCAATAAAAGAAATATAATTCCTATAAATAAAAGAAACTTCAAGAAAATAGTTTTCGCAAAATGAAAACTTTTTTCTATTAAATCTACTGTTTTAAATGTTTTCATGAATTTCTAAAATTACAAAAACCTGTTTTTATCAATAGAAAAGGCATTTTATAGGGAAAATAATTAACCCACCCTGTTTTTTAGGCTGTTTTTCTGCTTTAACACTGCTTTTCATTGTGTTTGTACGGTCAAATGGCAAGCTATATAAGAGATATTATAAGCTATTTTAGAGCTTTTTGACATCTTTTCGATACCTTTTTGACATCTTTTTGAGAGCTATTGTAAACCTTTTATAGAACTATATAATTTAGTTAACAATATTTGTTAATTATTTTGGCTTTGACATAGATAAAGAAAACTATTAATTTAGTAGAAAACTGATGAAAAATGGAATTTAATATCACAGTAGAAAATGAAAATACACTTTCAATTACTGAAGCAAAATTTATTCTTGAACAAGCTGAAAAAACTTTAAAAGAAACTGGAGATCAGAGCCAAATAATTGTTGCGAGAACCACCACTCTAATAGTATTAATATCAGGGTTATTAATTGGAATAATGGCCTTTATGGTTAAGGAAATAGGTTCTGAAAGTAAAATGAACGACATTATGTTTGTTTGTATATTAGGTTCTATATATTTATTTTGTTTATGTAATAAAATGATTGCAAATATATCAGGACATCAATATTATCCATTAGGAACTGACCCCAAAACATTATTTATTAATGATTTTTTTAATGCTCCTAATATGGAGATTAGACAAGTTTGGTTTTATATTACAGAAATAAAAAGGTGTCAATCAAAAATTGAATGGAATAAAAATGAAAATGAAAAAAGATGGAAAAAATTTAATAATCATTTAAAATATGTAACATGGACAGCTCCGATATTAATTGGATTATATGGTATTATTCACCTTTTATTATCATTTCTCCAGGAGTAACAGGTATTATTGGAGCTTGAGGGGCAGGCTGTGGTTGTGTCGGAATGTTTTCTTTGTTATTCATGATTTCCAATTTTAGAAAAGCAAATATAAAATATTTTTTAAATGTTAAACATGAAACTCCAGAATATGTTTAATCCTTAATCCTCCAAAAAAAGAATACCCTGACTTTTTATTGTCAGGGTATTGCCGGCCAGTACACTGTTTTATCAAAAAGCAGTAAAGCGAAAATAGAAAAAATAGTTGATCTATGCCTTAGCATAAACAAAAAGCCCCGACATTGCTGTCGGGGCTTTTACTTGATACCAGAAAAGTAAAATTAAAATATTAATGCGGAATTTTTCCAAGTATTTGACCTAATGAAATTACAAGGCTACCAATACTTGAAAAATTAGAGGCGGCTTGCAATAAGGAGTTAAAAGATAATTTTGGGATACTCTCCTTCTTATCAATTTTCCTTTCAATATCATCAATAGCTTCTGAAATATCTTTTATTTCTTCTGCTTGTACAATATCTTTATATTGCTCCAGTTCAGAACGAATTTGTTCAATTATATTTTTTGCTTCATTTACTTGACTAATATCAATTACAGCATTACTTGATTGGTTTATTATATTAATATTTGAACTATCAGCCACGTTTATACTAAACCCTATATTGGATGGGTCAATTTGTGCTTTATTTGTCTTAGTTAGCTGATGAGTTTTTATTTTTTCGGTTAGTTCTCTTAGAGCCTCATCCCTTTCATTATCATTAATATAAGATATTTCAGTATTACCATGCTTAGTGGTTATAATAATTTTTGGAAAATCTCTTCCAATTTCTATAATTCCACCACCTAAAACTTGCCTATAAGCGATTTTTGATTGGGGTTTAAACAGAATAATTTCATTTATATTGAGCATTATATTATTTATTGTAATAAAATCCCCACTTAATTCGATTTGATTCATTTGATTTATACTTGCGTTATATTAACAAATATACCAGTTATAACTTAAAAACAAAAAGCCCCGACATTGCTGTCGGGGCTTTTGCTTGGTCGGGCCTTCGTTAAGTACTTTGAACCTTATAAAGATAAAAACTTAACCGGATTAATTTCTGCAATCTGTTTAAATTTTTCATCTCCCAAATAGGCACGGAGCCGTAAGTAAAATTCCTTTTCTGTTGTTTCCCGTTGCACCATGTAGAAGTCGGAACCAAACAACACTTTATTGCGGAAGGTTTCTATACCCAGCATTACACGGAGCTGCGGGTAAAGTTCCTGCGTATACAGTGTATATGAAACGTCCGCATACACATTGGGGGAGCCTTCCATTAATTTACAGACTGTTTCGTACCACGTTGGTGGGACTTCACCCTGCCCGCCTTCTATAAACTTTTTCCATTCATCAAAACCACCACAGTGAGCCAGGTTAATTTTAAGCTGCGGGAATTTCTTTAACAGGTAAACATAGTTAAGGGGGTCCGTGTATACGTCGGTAAAATATTTGTTGCTGTTTTTTTCCAGCCTTTTACCACTAATGGGGTGTATCAACATATCGTCCGTGATCTTGCCCTTATAGAACACGCCGCCCCTTGCGCAATGGGTAGTTATCGGAATACCTTTCTTTTCGGCATATTCAAAAACAGCATCCAAACGGCTGTCAAAAGGAAAATAACCCAAAGGCGGGTATAACTTAATCCCTGCAAAATTTTCCACCTCAATGTATTGTTTCACCAGCTCAAAAATATTCGGGCGTTCAGGGTGTACAAAAATAAAGGGGTAAATGATGTCTTTGTATGCTGGCTTTCGTTTCAGGGCGGCCAGTTCTTCCAATTGCTCTGTAAAGGGCTGCGGTACTTTCCCTGCGCCCATATACTCCATGTCCATTGTAAGGATAGCAAACTTAGTACCTTTGGGGTATTGAGCAATTAAATCCTTTAACACGCCTTCCTGTGTTTTTTCTTCGCCAATGGCTATAAAATGATGGTAACGGCTAATGAGTTCCGCCCAATGCCTTTGCCGGAAAATCTTTTCACTTATCCACGATAAGGCCGAAGCCAGTTTTTCATTTTTCAGCCAGCCCGCCACAGGACGCAGCAGTAAAGGCAAAAAGTTCACGGGCACATTTTTATGCGTAAAAATGTGCGCATGAACATTGATAATTTTTGATTCGTTCATGTTAAATAATTTTTATGTTGATGAATGGGGATAGCTTACAGCCCTTTTTTAATGGCTTGCAACAGGCTATCAAAATCCTTTTCCAGCTTTGCCATTTCAGCCATTGTGAGGTAAAAGCCGTTGTCGTATTTTGTTTCGGCTAAAAAGAGGTTGCGGTATTTTTTCTTCTGCATTTTAAAATGCACGTAACTTTCAAAGGCACGGGCAAAGAGTTCATTGCGGTAAAAAAAATACTTGGTCGCTTCTTTGTTTTTCTTTAAACGCTGGTAATAGGCCGAATACTTGTTATCTGAAGCCCAGATAATTTTATGCAGTAACCTTTCCATGATTCCCTGTGCATTGTTGAGCTTAAGCAGGGCTTTGTTTGGTTTTACCCGCTGGCTGCGCCCATCGGACAAAGCACCGGAACGGCTGTGTTCAATAAATGTCCCCCCGAAATAGTCCAGGGCGTGACCGTATTCGTGTGCAAATGAACCCATACCGCCGGAGGCGATCAGTAGCTTGGTACGGTCGCTTGCAGTTCCTTTCTCCGGCCTGCGGTAACGGGTGATATTAATTGCAAAGGTGCTGGGTTCAAAGTGCGCTACTGCGCTTCCCCTGCCCCTTGCGCCAAAGGCCACAGACAGGCGTTTTTCAAGTGCAAGCTGTTTGGGACTGAAACCAATGTATTGGCAAAGGTCAAATAATGCTATGCCTAAACCCGCTACGTAATTTGCCCTGTCCCTTTGGGATGTTACCCAGTTACCAAACTCAATTGCCCTTAACTGATAATGCTGTTTTAAAAAATCAGCTTCAGTATACTCATAGCTTTTGGGAATTTCCGCACCGGTGCGTAACTGCCTGTTGTCTGGACGGAACACGATTTTAATTTCTTTTTCTTCCCAGTATTGGTCAACACGGCTGGAATAGGCGGCCTTGCCTTCGTCGGTAATTTTACCAATTCCTGTTTTGGCTTTCTTTTTGGCTGCGGGTTTTTTGCGTTTTGTTGCAGGGATTTTTCCCAGCCTGCCGTCTTCTTTTTCAATGGCATCTTCAATATCCTGTAAAGAATATTGTAGGATGGTAACAGTTAAAACGGTGTCCGCTTTGGACTGCTCAATACCGGGGGCAATTTTGTTGTGTATGTATTCGAGTATGCGGTATTCCTGTGTGCCATACTGCACCTTGCGTTTGGCCTCCCTGATCTCCTTATTGAATGCGGTAAATTCAAAAAATACCCTGTCACCACCGAAGTTTAAATATTTCTCGATGACTTCTTTTGTTGTGCTGTTCATGGCTGATGGTTTAATGTGTATTGTTTTCCCTAAAGAAAAATTCGTAGCCAATCCACAATCCTAAACCAGTAAGGATGATAACACCAATCCCTAATTGTGCTGTATCTGGAGCTTTTTTTTTGCTATGGCCAATATTGTATTGGCGGACTGTATAATGAGCGCCCTGTATTTTTCCCTGTTGTCCCCGCCTGTTTCGGAAATGTATTTCGATTGTGAAATTTTTTGTGCGTAAGCGTTCACGTTGTTACTTAGCTGTGCGGCTTCTTTGTAATAGGTGGCAATCAGGCGGGCGAAGTCGGCAAAACTGGCTTCAATGCTTGGGTATACACGGAATTTAAAGCCGGATGTTTTAGAGGTGTAAACTGCCCCTTTCCAAAACTGGTTAGGGTTTCCGTAGGCGGTAATGCCAAAGAAATTATTTCCCTGCATGGCAAGGGGGGAAGTCCCCCATCCGCTTTCAATGGAAGCCTGCGCAAGTATCACCAGCGGGTGAACGCCGAACAGTTTACCAGCCTTTACTGCATAGGAATAATATTTTAAAACAAAGCTGGTTTGTTTGTCTGTCTTTTCCCTTCCTGTGGCGGGTATACCGCCCAATGCTTCTTTAGTGGTGCAAAGCCCCAGAATGGTGGGAAACCTTGCATAAAATTCTTTTTCCATATTGGTATGCGGATTAAATTTTTCTGTCCTGTATTTTTACCTGTTCGGCTTTTACCCAACGGACTTGCCCCTGCACGGTTGTAAACTGTATTAGTTTTCCTTGTCCGGTGTTTAAGGTCATTACCGGAAAACCGAGTATAAATCCCTTTGCCGCCCTGCCAGTTGTTTGAAATTTATCGTTCATTATTACGGCATTGCTGATGCTGATAATTTCCTGTGTGGGTACAGGTTTTTCATTTACACCGTCCAGCAGTATTTCTACTTTCAGGTTTTCTGCTTTCTGGCGTTTTTCTTTTTCTGCATCGTTCAACAGTTCAACCTGGCTTTTAGCGACGTAGTAAATTTTTTTCTGCATTTTCTGGTTATAAGTGAATATTTCCAAAAACACAATGTCTTTAAACTCGTCGTAGACAAACTTTCCGGTAGCCTTGCCAATAATTTTTCCGGCGGCAACGGTGGCTTTAATGTTATCTCCCGGCAATGCCCAGTGCTGCCATTTGGGGCTGGTGCGCACATTGGTTTCTTTGGAGGTAATTACCCAATAATTCAGGGGTATGTCTTCCCTTTTGTCTGCGTAGTTTTTGTTTCCGTTCTTTCCTTTTGAGGCTATCCCTAAAAATTTTTCCGCATTCTTAGCGGATAGTTTGGTATCAATATCGTCGTATACAGATTTCCCCCCGGTCAGGGCTTTGTAATGCGCCGCTACTTTATCAAAATCCGTTATTAGTTTGGCCTGTTTAAACAATTCGGGTTCATCTACCCCATCGACGTAAAAAAAGCTGCGGAAACCAGAAGGGTTCAAGGCCATTTTAATGGCGAAAGCCTGTGCTGCGTTAGGGTCATTGTCTATCTTGTCTTCTGTGCCTTTCTTACGGCTGTTTTTCAGAATTTCAATCAAAAGGTTTTTCGCTACGTAGAAACCCAGTATACCTATGCCGACTTTAACCAGCTTTTCTTTGGTGCTATCGTTTATCTGTGGGATTTTCATAGTTCATCTTTTTGTGCGGCCTATCCTAAAAAGCGTTTGGCTGTTTTTACCATTCCGGGTTTTTCTTTAAGCAGGCGGGCTAAGTCTTTGAGGTCTTGGTCTGACAAGCTGTTTTTTATTTGTACTAATGCCTGTGCCAGTGCTACGGCCTGTTCCCTGTCGGGGGCTTCAATGCCGATGGTGATTTCATGTATCATTGTTGTTAGGGTTTTGTTCTTCTTCTTCGCTCTCCTCTTTTTGCTGTTCTTTCTCTTTATTCTTCGCTGACTTTTGAAGAAGTGAATAAATAATGTGCAGTGTGTCTTTATCGCAGCCAGCGGCAGCAACGATTTCATAATACAGGCGCAGGGTTCCGTCATCGGCTTTGCTCAAAAATTCGTTAAGTGTTTTCAGCACCAAAGCCCTTTGTTGTTGCTGTTTGGTCAGGGGCGGCTTTTCTTCGCCTTCTGTTTTGGTAATTACCCTGGCTGTTGATTTGGGTTCTTCTTTGTTTTCCTTTTCATCTTCACCGGACAGGACACCGCCTAATAAATCTTTGCCTGTATCGGATTTGCTGAACTTTATAAGGGCATTGTGCAGTATGTTCCCTAATGCGATATTGCCTAAGCCGCCTGTATTGTTCTTACCGGATTTTTTTAATTCTTCTTCCAGTTCAATAATATAGGCTTTGCGTTTTTTGTTTTTGCGTATGAGTTCGTCCCTTTCTTTTTCAAGCAGCTTTAACTGAAAGTCCATTTGCAAAATGCTGCGGTCTTTTTCTGAAAGGCTGGTATAATATTTTTCAGGGGAAATAAGTGTTTCACCGGACACTATTTTAATGTCTTCTTTGTCGGCGGGATTGCCAAAGGCAAGGGGGTTGCGGGACGGTAAGTTAATAATGTCCGTCCGCATGGGGTTCAGGTTATAGGCTTTGCCGTGAAAAAGTTCAACAATTAATTTGCAGTTGTCATACTTGCGTATGTACTTCATAATAACGAGGTAAAAATTTTTCCCTTCTTCATTTTCGGCTAAGGGCATTTTCTTTCCGTTCTGCTCAACGGTCAGGCGAAAAAAAACCTTGTTGCCTTCTTTCTGTTGCAGCCTGTCTTTAATGTATTCATTAATGGCAAAGACTAATTTTTCTATGTTGTCATCGTCCATGAGTGCCTTAATAAATGGTTATGCGTAAAAAATCTACGGGGTGAGTCTGGACAAGATCAGGGCTGATGCTCCATGCTTTTCCGGTAAGTTTTTGTATGCGGATGTCCCCTGTAAATTCCTGTGTGGTGTTTTGGGACAAGTCGTCTGCATTAAAATAACCTGTGTCGGATACTATCTGCAAGCCGTAATAGTTCTGGTATTCGAGCAAATAGTAATATTCGTTGTAACCGTAAATAAACAGTTCGCCCCTTTCCCTGTCCTGTGCAGTGCCTACTATGCTGAAAGGTTCCAAATGGTATTCCTCCCGCTTCTTGCCGATTTCCAGCATACGCTGGTGGGCAAATACTATGGCGTTTTCAAGGTTCATCGGACGGGATTTTTTTCGTTTTGGGGAATGGTGGAATAATGGAGGTAAATAGTAACGGTGTAACTGATATTTACGGGGGCTTTTTCCATGTAATAGCCCTGCACACGGCTGTTATTTTTTATTCCTTCGTCAAAGGCCAGCGGTGCTGTATCGGGAATGGTAATTATTTTACCCGCATTGAAATTAAAGACAGGCATCTGCAAGCATTTTAAAGCACCATCGTTAAAGGAAAGGGAAAGCAGACCGACTACTTTTTCCCTGCTTCGGAGAATGTTTGTAGTTACGTATATGCCTTTGAGCCTGTCCATTTGCAGGGGGAGTTTCTGGTCAATCTTCAGGGTGCGGTAATTGGAAACAAGTAATTGTATGACCACACAACGGGTAGTTGAAAAGTTAAAGGGCTTGTATTTCTCGTGAAGATTTCTGTTTCTTTTCATGGCTCAGAGGTTTTCGAGTCGGAAGGACAGGACAACGGTATAGGGATAAACAGCACCGCTGTATACGTCTTTGTATTTGCCTTTTATTTTTGTCCCGCCTCCTTTTTCTTCGAGTTCGTGGTACTCGTAACCGAAGGGAACCTGTTCACGAAAGAGGACACGGAGGACTTCAAATTTTTCGGGGAAAATTTCAACGGTGTTGATTTCTAATTGCAGTCCGCTGAAACGGTTGGTGGTGCTGGT
>JAHEYF010000157.1 GCA_023251755.1 Bacteroidota bacterium | reverse complement strand
CAGGTTGGTTCGGGGGTAATGGGGGAGCTTGAAGTGGAAAAAACAGAAAACGATTTTTTAAGCGGGCTTAAATCAATCCTTCAGGTACCCTGCATCAGGCACACTTCCCTAAGGGGCAAAAAAGTGAAAAAAGTAGCCCTTTGCGGTGGATCAGGAAGTTTTTTACTGAAAAACGCCATGGCTGCCGGAGCCGATGTTTATGTAAGCGCCGATTTTAAATACCACGAGTTTTTTGATGCTGAAAACAAGGTAGTTATAGCAGATGTGGGTCACTATGAAAGTGAGCAGTTTACGAATGAAATTTTTTATGAGGTAATTCGTAAAAAATTCCCTACATTTGCACTCCATTTATCAAAAATAAATACAAATCCGATAAATTATTTTTAAACATGTCAAAAGCAACTATTAAAGAAAAAGTAGACGCATCAGTTGAGGAAAAGCTAAGAGCACTGTATGAATTACAACTTATCGATTCTAAAATTGACCGTTTGCGCATAGTTCGCGGCGAATTACCTCTTGAAGTACAAGACCTTGAAGATGTTGTAGCCGGTATGGAAACAAGGTTCGAAAATTACACTTCGGAAGTGAAAGACCTGGAACACCAGATTTCGGAAAGGCAAAATGCGATTAAAGATCACAAAAACAATATTAAAAAATACGAAGCCCAGCTTACCAAAGTAAAAAACAACCGTGAATACGATGCTATTACGAAGGAAGTAGAGTTCCAAAACCTGGAAATTCAATTGTGTGAAAAACGCATTAAAGAATTTAAAGCCCAGATTGCTGCAAAACAAGAATTTTTAGACACTGCCGAAGCAGAGTTAAAAGATAAAAAGAAAGACCTGAAAGTAAAAAGGTCCGAACTGGAAGAAATCATTGAAGAAACTCAGAAAGAGGAAGAAGATTTAATGAAACAGTCGGAAAATAAAGGTAAAAAAATTGATGCCCGTTTACACAACGCATACACCCGTATCCGTTCCAACACACGCAATGGTTTAGCCGTTGTGCCGGTTGAGCGTGATGCCTGCGGGGGATGTTTTAACAAAATCCCGCCTCAGCGTCAATTGGATATTAAATCGCATAAAAAAATCATCGTATGCGAACACTGTGGCCGCGTACTGGTTGATCCGAACATTATACCCGAAGAAAATTAAACCATAAATTACCTTGTCGACTATGCCTGCGTGCATATAACAAAACAAGACTTTATTGAAAAAAAAACAAAAGCCCCGGATAAACCGGGGCTTTTGTTTGCAGGAATGTTTTGTGTTTAGGCTCTTAACTTTTAAGAGTTAAATACTGCAAGGGTGCGCATACTGCTGCACCCCATTCAAATAAGCGGACATATACTATCCGACGCAGTGTTTCTGATTGTTTTCATAATTGGTTTTGTTTTTTAGTTAAATTGACTGCTTTTTCTTTATAGTCTACCTCTTCAATTTTTGGCAAATTAGGAATAGTTTCCTTTTATAACCAGCCAAATAAAGCTATAAGTTACACTTCAATTTTAAAACAGACTATTTACTTTGCGGATTGACAGGCGAAATCGGTTGTTTTAATTCCTGTTTTTACAATGGCCCCAAAGCCACCCGCTACGTCAATGAGCTTGTGTACCCCTCTTGATTTAAGTATAGATGCGGTAATCATGCTTCTGTAACCTCCGGCGCAGTGAATATAGTATTGTTGGTTTTTATCCAGGAGCTGCGTCCAGTCGTTTACAAAATCAAGCGCTTTGTGGTCAACGCGCTCTAAATGCTGTGCCTGGTATTCGCCGGGGCGACGAACGTCCAATACATGAATATCTTTTGTTTCGTAGTCTTTTACAAATTCTTCAGCCGATATGGAAGTCACCTGATCTGTTTCTTTACCAGCCTCCATCCAGGCCTCTATCCCACCCTTTAAATAACCCAGGGTATTGTCGTAACCCACCCTTGCCAGTCGGATAACCGCTTCCTCTTCACGTCCTTCGGGTGCAAGCAATACGATGGCTTGTTTAATATCGGTAATCAAAGCACCTACCCAGGGGGCAAACTGTCCGTCGATCCCAATAAATATTGAATTCGGAATATGTGATTTCGCATAATCAGCTGGTTTACGAACGTCCAGGATGATCAGTTCTTCATTATTGGCCAACTGTTCCAATTCAGCCGGACTAAGTGCCCGCTTACCTTTGTCCATAGCCGTATCAATGCTACCATAACCCATTTTATTGAGCATGGCGTTTTTCGAAAAATACTGGGGAGGAGGTAAAATACCTGTTGTCAGTTCTTTAACAAATTCCTGTTTCGATATATTTTGTAAGGCGTAATTCACCTGTTTTTGATGGCCTAATGTATCAAAGGTTTCCTTGCTCATGTTTTTACCACAGGCCGATCCGGCACCATGCGCAGGGTACACAATTACTTCATCCGGCAGGGAAGTGATTTGTTTACGAAGCGAATCGTACATCATGCCCGCCAGATCTTCCTGGGTAATATCCGAAGCTATCGCCAGGTCGGGCCTTCCCACATCACCAATAAATAAAGTATCTCCGGTAAACACAGCGTGCTCTTTCCCATTTTCATCCAGCAGCAAATAACAACTCGACTCAAAAGTATGACCCGGTGTATGCAGCACTTTTATTTTTACATTTCCTACGTTGAACAATTCTCCATCTTCGGCAATAATCGCATCGTAGCCGGTTTGAGCACCTGGTCCGAAAACAATGGGGGCGCCTGTTTTTTTCGATAAATCAACATGTCCTGAAACAAAGTCTGCATGAAAATGTGTTTCGAAAATATATTTGATTTTCACCCCGTCTTTTGCGGCCCTTTCAATATAGGGCTTGGTTTCCCTTAATGGATCAATAATTATAGCCTCATTACCCGATTTAATGTAATAAGCTCCCTGAGCAAGGCATCCTGTATAAATCTGTTCTACTGTCATCTTAAATATTAAAACGTTATTTTAAAAATATTTCCTTCACTATTACTGTAATTCCAACCAACAATGTAAACCATCCGAAGGCCGGTTTTAAATTTTTTGCACTAACAAAATTACTTAAATATGCGCCAATAATTATACCTGCAATGGCCAAAGCAGAAACCGACATCAAAAATTTCCAGTTCACTTCCATTTCTCCTACAGTACCCGTAAAACCTATCAAAGAATTGATGGAGATGATGGTCAAAGAGGTTCCGATTGCTAATTTCATCGGCAATTTTACAAAAAAAACGAGGGCCGGTATAATTAAAAATCCTCCACCTGCCCCAACAAAACCAGATAAAAAACCAATTGTAACAGCAATCAATAGCAAAGGAATAGCCTGCAATCTATATTGAGCCGAATTTTCGCCGGAGCTTTCAGCCTCTTCATTGTTTACTTTTATCATCGACCAGGAGGCAATAATCATTAACAAAGCAAACACCAGCATAATGAGCAGACCCTTTGTCAGTACAAAACCATTTATGTTTGCCAATTGATCGGGTATTGCCGGAATTAAATATTTACGCACCATAAAAATTGTAAGCACCGAAGGGATAGCAAAAATTAATGTAGCTTTTAAATTGATCAGTCCTTTTTTAAAATAAGTAAAAGAGCCAATGAGCGATGATATGCCTACTATAAATAAAGAATAACCGGTGCCTGCTACCGGGCTGTAACCCAGCACATACACCAGTACAGGAACCCCCAATATTGATCCCCCGCCACCAATTAAGCCCAGTACCATCCCTATTAAAACAAATAAAATATACCCCAGCATTTCCATTAAGCCGTTTTACAATTGTTGATACATTTTAAAATTGTTGTAATATTCTGATCGGAAAGGGAGTAATAACTGTTTTTCCCTTCGCGGCGCATACTCAACAGTCCTTTGTCGTACATTTTACTTAAATGATGAGAAACCAAGGACTGTTCTGCTTCCAGCAAGTCCACCATTTCATTTACCCCTGCTTCTTTTTGCTCTTCAAGTATGCCAATAATTTTAATGCGCAAAGGATGGGCAAGGGCTTTTAAAAGATAAGCCGCCCTTTCGATTTTAGCATTATTTATTAATGTTTTCGTCATCCTGATTCTGCCCCACAAATATATGAACATATCTTCATGTGTTTATTTTAGGAAAGGTTAAAAATGCAGCAATTATTAGGTTTAGGGAGATGTGAAAGGAGTAGTAAGTATCTGGTAGCAGGTAGTAAGTTTTGGATCTTCGTCATCCTGATTCGTTCTTTGTTCATTGACCATTGTTCTTGGTTGAGCTTCAACACAAATCAGCCTTGTATTCCAGTATTTTATACCCAGACTGAATACAGCTTACAATATACAGGGTACAATTCAACATTAGTATATTCGTACAAAATTCGTATTTCGCAGATCAATCCTTAATCGTCAATCGTAATTCGTCAATCCTATGTACATTGGTATAATTCACATAAAATATGCAACTTTGTTTTCTGTAACAATTACCCTATGAAAATCATCATCATCAATGGCCCTAATTTGAACTTACTTGGTGTAAGGGAAAAAAGTATTTACGGGGATAAAGATTTTGAAAGTTATTTCCAGGAACTTAAAAAAAAATATGCTGATCGTGGTATTGAACTGGAATATTTTCAAAGTAACATTGAAGGTGAACTGATTGATAAAATTCATGCGACGGGGTTTTCGTACGATGGCATTGTATTGAATGCGGGCGCTTACACCCATACTTCGCTGGCCATTGCCGATGCCATTGCCGCTATAAAAGCGCCTGTAATAGAAGTGCACATCAGTAATATCTTTTCGCGGGAAGATTACAGGCATGTTTCATACTTAGGGAAACACTGCAGGGGGTCTTTATCCGGGTTCGGCTTAAAAGGTTATGAAATGGCGATTGATTATTTGCTCAGCTGAGCCTTGCGTTCGAGCAGGTTTATTTTCAGATCCGTCAATAAAATTACTTTCTCGTTTTTCTTTTCTATTTCTTCCTGCAAGAGGTTAATGGCGTCGCCCAGACTTCTTTCGTCCAATTTACCTTCTATGTTTTCAATAACAGTAAAAGCTTCAATAGCCGTCATGTAATCGCAATCAACAACTAAGGAAATAAATTCCGAAAAGTGAGAAGTGAAATCAAGCCCTGATTCCCAGCAGGCAGCCACCAAAACAGAGAGGTGTTCTTCGTTATCGGCATTGTGAATAGAATCGAGCAGGAATTGTTGAGCCTTTTCGTTTTTCAGCATTTTTAAAGCCTCGTCCTTTTTTTCGCGCTCTTCGGCTGTAAGGAGCTCAATCAGGTCTTCAAGCCTGGCTTTTTTTGTGGACTTGAATTTATTTTCTTCTACGAGCAATGTGTTGTAATTTTCTTCATCAAAAAATTTCTCTACATGCTCTTCGTTTCCTTCTTCCGGTTGTTGTTCAGGCTCTTTATTCATCCGGCAAATTTCGGATTTTTTACTTAATTAAGCAAAGGGAGGTTCAATAAAGTAAATAAGTCCTCCTGGCTTAATTCTTTTACCTCTCCGGGCTGCATCCCAATCACCGAAAGCTTTTCGATGTGTGTGCGGATTAAACGTTTTGTAGGATGTCCGACGGCTGCGGTCATTTTCCGAACCTGGTGGAATTTTCCTTCGGTTAAAGTCAGCTTGATCCAGGTCTGCGGCAAATCACTCCTGAACTCGTGCCCTCTGATTGTAAGCCAGTCTGGTTTAGTGGTTATTTCAACCCCGCAGGGCTTGGTCAGGTATTGCCCCTCTCTTGGAGTAGTAATGTATACACCTTTTGATAGCTGTTCTTTGTTTTCGGGACTGAGTATTTTCTCCACCTGCACTAAGTAAACACGCTTGTGTTGTTTTTCAGGAAGCAGAAAGGTGCCACTCATTTTTTTATCGGTGGTTAAAATCAACAAACCTTCGCTGTTGTCGTCTAAGCGGCCAACGGCATTGGTACCGGGAGGAAAATCAAAATCAAGATCGCCGAGTAAACGCTTTTTATGCGAGCATACAAACTGCGATAACATTTTGTAGGGCTTGTAAATAATAAAATACCTTTCCATTTTAAGCTGTTCGGCTAACTGTAGCCGTGGTTGTTTGTATTGTTGTTGCGCTAAGAATGTTCGGCTACCCTGTAGCCATTTCTTTTTTAGACAAGAATTTTACAATATTAATTTAAACAGGCTCCTCAATTCACGCAGAGGATCTCTTCTCTCTTTCTCACTTTCTAACATTCTCACCCTCTCACTTTTAACTTAATATTAAAACGCCCTGTTTACCCCAATCATCCAGCGGAACTGAATATTATCGGTTTCGGCATAAGGGCAACGGTTAATAAATACAGGAAAATCAACACGGATGGTTAAAGGTTTTACAGTTTGTAGTTTCCACCATTTTTGAATAGTGATGGCTGTTCCCAAACCTGCATCGGCAATTACATTATCGGTAAACGTTATAACGTCAGCAGGTGCATTGTTGTTAATGATTCCGGCGTCCCCAAATAAATAAGGTACAATTAAAAAGGTGTTTTGAATGAAGGCTTTTTTAAGCCCGATTAATTTTCCGAACTCGAGTTCAGCGCTGAACGAGGCCCCGGTTGTACCTTTGTAGTTTTTTTTCTGGTTGCCGTCTTTGTCTATTTCAGCCAATACATAGCCCATATAACCGCGCAGGTTAAGGCCTCCGCCCGCTGCAAAATTATTGGTAACATTGCCAAAATTAAAAGGGGTAAATATTCCCATCGAACGGGTGTATTTATTGTCCATTAATTCTTCCGGGTTTGCTCCTGCCACATACAATTGCGATTCGAAAGGAATATTTTTCCCTGTTCCGTACTGCGCAAAAAAGCGGGTATTCAAATTAATTTTACCCAGGGTGTTTTTGTTGACACAGCTAAAGGTTAAAAAGGTGTAATCGTAATCGCTGAACAAAGCCGGGGTACGCAAGGCCAGGGTAATTAAACCAGTTCCTTTTTTATAACTGTAATTGTGATCGAGGCCAACAGTTAAGGAGTTGTTTAATTTATGCAACTGCCATTCGTTTTTATAAACAAGGTAATTCAGGTCGTTATCAACATCGCGCAGCATGGATTTAACCTGCATATACAAACGGTTTTTATCGTTGTTGCTGCGTTTTTCAAAACCAAGCAGGGCTGAACTTAAACCGTCCAGTTCGCGGGCCGAAGCATAGAAATTACTTTTCTTCATGAACTTGTCGGTGGCCGTTTTGTAGTTCACTAAAATTGAAACCGCATCGTGGTTGTTGATAGCTGTATGGGCATCAAGGTTCCCCTGCCCCAGGCCTGAATTAAACCACAGGGTGGCGTCAAAAATATGTTTGTAATTGAGGTAATTACCATTAACATGAGCGCCCACTTTTACCCCGTCGTAGCCATTGTACCATACACCGGGGCGTACAAACATTTCGTAATGGGTACGATCAGGTGAGTTCCAAATTTTTGAGTCGAAACCAACGGATATGTTTTTATTGCTGGCGTTGTCAATCATATTAATATCGGCAAGCCTGTTGGTGGTGTCTATCACTACCCGCTCTATTCCTCCGGGAACCGTTACTGTAGCGGTGTATGTTTTTTGAACATTGTCCCAGCCAATCCAGCGGGGCAAAACGGTAGCGCTTGTTTTTTTAACAAACCAGGTGTTGGGGATGTGAAAACTTTTTTCGGCTGAATCTTTTGAAAACACGGTAAAGTCGATGGGCATTTGCATGCCTTTGCGTTCAAAGGTAATTTTGTAGTCGTTTGAGTTTCCTACTTTCTTCACCTTTTTAACTGCATAATCAACTGTCTTCGCTGTTTCCAGCCACTCGTCAAAAAACCAGTTTAAATCAACTTTTGTAAACTGAATAATGGAATTGCGGAAATCTTCGGGATATGGGTGGCATATTTTCCACTGATCGAAATAATTTTGAATGGCCCTTACAAATAAACTATCGCCCAGGGTGTATTTTAAATTGTAGAGCATAACAGCTGTTTTGGAATACACCTGTCCGTAGCCGCCGCCAAACCTGATGGCTCCGTTAAAGCCATCGCTGTGCGTATTCAATGTGGCTTCTTCGCCTTTGTTAACGGAGTTGAAATAGCCGCTGAACACTTCTGATTCCCTGGCTTTAACCGCACGGGTGTAATGGTTTACGTATTCCGACTTTGTTTTGTATTGAATATCATACCTTCCTTCAATGCTTTCCCAGGTATCGCAGGTAAAAAACTGTGTAAAACCTTCGTCCATAAAAGCCCTGTAGGTTTCGTTGGTGCCTACCATTCCAAAAAACCAGTTGTGCGACATTTCGTGAATAAACAGACTTCTGAAACCGGGGTCGTAGCCACCGTCGAGTGTAAGCATGGGGTATTCCATCCCGTCCTGTGCATCGGCAGCAATCATTTTAGGATAAGCGTACATACCAATGTTGTAGGAATTGGTTTCGATTACTTTTGCAGCATACCTTGCAGCGTTCATCCAACCCGCAGCGTGAGGCTCCTGAACCAAAGCAATACAGCGGATATTGCCCCAGTGTGCTTCCCCTATACGGTAAGTGGGATCAAAGGTATACGCCACATCGTGTACATTTTTAGCCGAGAATTTCCAGGTTTTAAAAGTACCGTCGGCTTTCACCATTTCAGAGGGAGGTGAATTCCAGGGCTTGGTTTTAAAATTAGAGAGGTCTAATTTTCACGCAATTCAATGGGCAATACTTCGGGTTCATTAATCATCACCCCTGTTCCGTCTAATATATAATTGTTGGGTACGGTCAATTCCACATGAAAGGAAC
>JAHEYF010000043.1 GCA_023251755.1 Bacteroidota bacterium | reverse complement strand
GGTGGAACTTAAAGCAACTACAGGGCCGTTGGAGTTGCTGATGGTAACATCAAATGTATCACGGCATCCGGTCTGTATTAATTCCACCTGGTAAATGCCTGCACACACATTTGTTTGAACAGGATTGCTTCCGCCCGGAGGATTCGACAACCAGTTGATGGATTGTCCACCGCCCAGGGTAATGGTCATGGTACCATTGCAGGTACCACAGGTGGTAGGCGTTGTGGATACACTCAATGAAAGGGCCGCAGGGTCGCTCAACACCGGGTTTACCGAATCTGTACAGCCTTTCGAGTCTGTTACCATCAGGGTATACGTTCCGGCACACAAAGCATTTACACTGTTTGTTGTGGCAGGGTACCAGTTGTAGGTATATGGCGCTGTTCCACCTGTAGGTGTTGATGTAAGGACTCCGTCGCAAACACCATTACAGGAAGGGGCAGTGGCCACTACAGCGGCACTTAACACAGCGGGTTCTGTAAGGGTTACATTCGCTGTACCAACGCAGGCGTTGGCATCGGTTACAGTTACCGTATAATTAATACCTGCACTCAGGTTGCTGGCCAATGCGGTAAAACTAACATTGGGTGCCCAGGAATAAGTATAGCCCGGTGTACCGCCCGCAGGAACAGCGGTGGAGGTCCCGTTCGTGAATCCGTTACAGCTGGGGTTCACATTGGTAAAAGTTGCACTCACAACTGCCGGCGCTGTAATGGTAAAATCAGTAGTATCGGAACAACCGTTGCCATCGTACACAATACCCCGGTAATTGCCCGGGCATAAACTGTTTACGCTGGAGGTAGTCGGGTTGCCGGTAGAGTTCCATAAATAAGTATAGGAGCCGTCACCACCTGTTGGAGTAAAGCTGGCTGTTCCTGTACAACCGGTGTTACACAGGTTATTGGTTTGTGCAAAGCCGGGTGCCAGTACAGCGTTTTGGCCAACTGTTGCCGTTGATTGCCCTGTACAGCCGTTTCCATCCGTTACATCAATGGTATAGGTTCCAACAGGGATATTAATAATAGAAGTGGTTACACCTCCGTTTGACCAGGAATAAACATAAGGCAGGGTTCCGCCACCCACCACCACTGAAGCGGTTCCGGTATTGGGCCCGGCACAGGTAATGTTGGTGGCCGAAGCTGTTACCGTTAACAGGGCAGGTTCATTAACCGTATAGTTGAATGTATAAGTACATAAATTAGCATCGGTGATAACAATGGTATAAGCTCCTGCAGCTAATCCGGTCATGTTGTTGTCGTCTGCAACACCGTTAATGGTATAGGTATACGGACCCGTTCCACCTGTTGGGGTTAAAACGATGGAGCCGGTAGTTCCGCCGTTACAGGTCACATCGGTAATCACCTGGTTGGCGGTAACTGTTGAAGGTTCGGTAACAGTAACTGTTTCAAACACCGTACAGCCGTTTCCATCATCAACCTGAGCGGGGTAAACATTTGCACAAAGTGCATTCACAGTGATGGTCAGGCCAACAACAGGGGCATTGCCCGGCCACGTGATAGTAAACGGGGCTGTGCCGGCGGTTACGGTAACTGTTGCACTTGCTGTACAATCGCCAAAACAGGCATTGTTTGTATTGGTGTGCGTGGTTGTAGCCCCTGTAGGGTCGCTTAAACCAACGGTAATAGTAGTGTCACAACCATTGGCATCTGTTACTACATCTATATATATTCCAGAGGCAAGGCCATTAATTGTTGCGGTTGTAGCAGCCGTATTCCACAAATGGGTATAAGGAGCCGTACCTCCCCCGGGTGTAATGGTAATGCTTCCATCCGCAGAAAGACAGGTAGAAGGCAGGGTGGTACTAACCGTTGTGGCAGCAAAACTTGTTAAAGCTGAAACCGTGGCTGTAGGATCAGGGCTGATCACACAACCATTGGCATCGGAAACGGTGGCAGTATAGGTAGCAGGACAAAGGTTAGTACTACTGTTACCTGCATCACCATTTGACCAGGTAACTGTATAGGGTGCAACACCTCCGGCAGGAGCCACGGAAACTGATCCGTCGCAATCGCCAAAACAGGTGACTGTTGAACCCGTTGACGGGGCAGTAAACACAGGCGGGGCAGTAAATGTAATGGAATCAATCACAAAACAACCGGTTCCTGCATCGGTTACTGTAATGGTATGTGTACCTGCACATAAAGCCGTTGCTGTTTGTGTACTTTGAGTGGTTGGTTCCCAGTCGTAAGTAATCGCGCCCGTATTCCCGGTCACGTTGGCTGTAGCCGATCCGTCACAACTGGCGTTACAGGTTAAAACAGTGTTGGCTGTTGTAATGTCTAAAGTAATTAATTGCGGAACTGTAAAGGTAGAGGAAGAGAGACAACCATTGGCATCCAACGCATCTACGGTGTGTAAACCCGCACAAAGATTGGTTAGATTGGTGGTAGCGCTAAAAGCACCACCGTCCACACTAAAGGTAACTGCACCTGTACCTCCCGAAGAGCTTAATACAGCTGATCCGTTGCAAATATTACAGGCCGAAACAATGCTACCCACTGTAATGGTTAAAGCTGTAGGCTGCGAAACAGTTGCGGTGGCTGTTTTGGTACAACCGTTGGCATCCGTAACAGTAACTGTATAAATTGCCGCAGTTAAAATGGTGTAACTTGCCGTTGCTGCCCCGGCACCACCAAGTGCCAGCCAGGAATAAGTATATCCAGGGGTTCCGCCACCTGCTACAACCGAGGCGGTTCCGTTGTTTCCTCCCGAACAGCTTACCGGTGTTGCACTGGCAACTGCGGTTAATGCAGGGGGGTAAGTAAGGGTACTGTTGGATGTTTGAGTACAACCATTGGCGTCGGTAACGGTTAAGGTGTAGGTAATACTTGCACATAAACCGGCAATATTGGCTGTTGTTTGTCCTGTTGGAGCCCAGGAATAAGTATAACCTGCTGTACCCCCTGCAACCACAGTGGTAATAGTACCTGTGCACGATGCATTACATAAAGGGTTAGTTGCAGTAGGGGTTATTGTAATTACCGCCGGGGCGGTAATGGTTACGTTAGCCGTTGCCGTACAACCTTTTGAATCGGTTACCACAACCGTATAGGAGCCAGCCCCCATATTGGTTAAGTTAGCAGTAGTAGCTACTGAGCTGCCCGACCATTGATAGGTATACGTTGCCGTTCCACCGGTAACTGTTGTAGTAAGGTTGGAATTGCTACCGCCCGGACAAGTGATGGCCGTGTTTGCAATGCTTACTGTTAATAAATTGGGTGCAGTAAATGTGGCCGTTGTGGTTTTGGTGCAACCAATGTTATCCGTAATGGTTACATCGCAGGTACCTGCACATTGTCCGCCGATATTACTGGTGGTGGCTCCGTTACAAGCCCATAAGTAAGTGTAAGACAATCCGCCACCGCCGCCCGTTGGCGCAACCACCGCGGTACCGTTACAGGCTCCGTTACAGGTAGGGTTCACAACAGTCAGGTTGGGTGTAATGTCCGATGGATTGGTAATGGTGGCATTGGCTGATTTGGTACAACCATTGGCATCGGTAATGTCTAAAGTATAAGTTCCTGCTGGCAGAGCTGAATAGGTAGCAGTACCATCGCCGGTAAAGCCATTGGCCGACCAGTCGTAGGTATAAGCCCCTGTACCTCCTGCTACAACAGCAGATATTTGTCCGTTAGTTGAACCAAAACAGGTGGGGTTGGTGCCGGTTAAAGTAATGGTAATAGCCGAAGGTTTGGTTAAGGTGGCACTGATGGTATCATTACAGCCACTGGCATCAACAGCTACTAAAGTATAATTACCTGAATTTAATGAAGTATAAGGATTTGAGGTGGATGCTGCTGCACCTGCAACCGGCTGGGCCGAATTGTACCAGTTGTAGGTAATTGCCCCGGTACCTCCCACACTTGAACCTAACAACTGACCAGTGGCGCCTGTATTACACAAGGGATTGGTGGTGGCAATAGAAGCTACCAATAAAGCGGGACTGGTGATGGTGAAATTTGGTGCTGCGGTACAACCGTGCGCGTCGGTGATGGTACAGGTGTATGTACTGCTGCATATACTGCTTACCGATGAACTTGTGAGGGTATTGGTAGGTGCACCAACTGAACCGGCTGTTGTCCATGCAAATGCATAAGGCGTAGTACCACCGGCAATGGTTGAAACGGTGGCTACACCATTGCAAACATCAAAACAGGTTAAATTGGTTTGTGTTTGTACATAAGTAATTGCAGCAGGAGCCGTAAAAGTAGCTGTAGCTGTTTTCGTACAACCGCCCACATCGGTAATGGTTACATTACAGGAGGTGGCTCCGCATTGTCCGCTGATGTTATCAATGGTAGCTCCGTTACAGGCCCATAAATAAGTGTAAGGCGCTCCAAAAGCACCGCCGGTAGGTGCGGCTATGGCCGAACCATCACAAACCGCGTTACAGCTTGGATTAGTTACTGTTACATTGGCTGTAATATCCGTTGGGTTGCTTAAAGTCACATTCGCAGTCTGGGTACAACCATTGGCATCTGTAATGTTCAGAGTATAGGTACCCGCTGGAAGTGCCGAATAGGTACTGGTGCCATTTCCGGTAAAGCCCGCCGGCAACCAGCTATAAGTATAGGCCCCTGTACCACCTGCAACAACCGCAGACACCTGGCCATTGGCCGAGCCAAAACAGGTGGGGTTGGTGCCGGTTAAAGTAATAGTAATGGTTGAAGGCTGGGCTACAACAACAGTTGTGGTATCGTTACAACCCTTTGAATCGACCACTACCAATGTATAAGTACCGGCTGTTAAACTGGTATAAGGTGTACCCGTAAAAGAGGGTGCAGCCGGAGGGGCAGAAGTTTTGTACCAATTATAAGTATAAGCCACAGTTCCTCCCGCAGCAGCTCCTGTTAAAGCTCCGTTGTTGCCGCCGTTACAACTGGCATTGGTTACTGCTGCACCCGCCACTAATAAAGCAGGAGAGGTTAAAACAAAAGTCGCATCTTTAGTACAACCCACAATATCAGTAATAGTACAGGTGTAATTAACCGGACAAACACTTGAGGCCACACTGCTTGTTGCTAAAGAGGAGAATGAGCCGGGAGCCGGTGACCAGGAATATGAATAAGCACCGGTACCACCTGCAATTCCACTTACAGTTGCTGTACCATCGCATACATCGGCACAGTTTAAAGGAGATGAACTGGAAGTAGAATACGTAATATCAGCCGGTTGGGTAATGTTAACAGTGTAAGTATCTGTACACCCATTGGCATCAGTTACTACACAGGTATGTGTACTGGGGGCACTCAATGTATTTATAGAAGCCGCAGTTAAACCCGGATTGGAATCCCATTCGTAAGTATAAGGCGTTGTACCTCCTGTTGCTGCAACAGTGGCTGTTCCATCGCTTAAACCAAAACAGGTGACATTGGTTGAGCTTCCGTTGGCCGCTAATACATCGGGCTGGGTAATCACCGGGTTGTCCGACGCCGTACAACCACTGGCATCGGTAACCGTTACCGTATAAGTATCACTGGTGCCGGTCACACACAAGCCCGCCAATTGATCAATACCTGCATTACCGGCATCTACTTGTCCGTTGCCCCAATCAACGGTATAAGGAGGATTTCCACCAAAAATTACGGCGTCTATGATCCCGTCGCAATCCCCGTTACAGGTTGGTGAGGTGGTGGTGTAATCGGTAACAATAGGACCCGGTGCAGTTACAGTTGCCGTTGCAAAACCCTTTAAGGCATTCGCGGCATCATAAAAGGCAATGGTGTAATTTGTTGCACAACCACAAACCAGGGTTTGGGTATACGTGGGCGGCATTAGTCCCGCAGCCGTAGCCGGAAGGGTACAGGAACCACCCGACCACACTGCTTTATAAGGAGGCCCTGCTCCACAAACTGCTGGTAAACTTATCACTACAGTACCATCACAAACCCCGTTACAGGAAGGATTGGTTACACTTGTCGTAGTAAAAGTACAGGCCAATGGTACTATTTTTGCGTTGTCGACACCTGCCCCGCTGTTATTCATCTGATAACGGGCAGCATCGTTTATATTGGCCTGCACATAAGCACCTGTTTGTTGCAGGTTTACATTGCTTCCTAAAATTAACCTGTCCTGTATACTTAATATAGTTCCATTCAGTCTTAAATTAACAGCACCCTGGTTGGCAATTAAACTTCCCAGAAATAAACCACCCTCATTTGCAGTAATATTCCCTTTTACCAGGTGTACTTCAGTTGTAGGGCTTGTTTTAAATGGACTCAGGTTCCAGGTACCATTTCCTTCAAAATAAATATTGCTTTTAATTTCAGGAGTCGAAAAGAAAACTTCATTGGTTTCATCCGATTTAAAATAAAGGCCGCCTGAAAAATCAAATCTTACATCCGGGTTCAGTTTAAAAGAACCGCTAACAATCCATTTTTCATTGTTTGTTCCCTGAAAAATTACAGGACGGGTTCTTTCGGCAAAAGTTACACTGTGTGATTGGGCACCGCCAACAATTGTAATCAGCGTACGGCTCCGGAATGAATGTTCATCAAAAACAAGGTCGTCTGTCAGACCAGGCGTTTTAACCCCGCCCAGGCCACCGCTTGTAAGCGACCAGTGTGCAGGATCGTTAAAGTTTCCTGAACCTCCTACCCAAAATAATTTTTCGGCATGCATAACGCCGAAAAGGGATAAGAGAAATGTTAAACTAAGTAAAAATCTCCTCAAGGGTATTGTTATTAACATATAATTAACATATTAACTGCTTCATACGAATGTACTTAATTTTTTGTTACCATATTTGCAAAATAATAGTTTTATCCACCATGCAATGTTGATAGAAATTTTTTCGGAAATTTATTGCTCAAAATAAAATGTATGAACCCTGCCCTTGAAAAAAATCCCTGGCTGACAAAAACCACCGAGCTTGTATATGAGTCTGCCTGGATAAAAGTAAATAAAAGCGATGTCATCAACCCGGCAGGGAACGATGCGATATACAGTGTGGTTCATTTTAAAAACCTTGCTATTGGCGTGGTTCCGCTGGACGAGCACAACAACACCTGGTTGGTCGGGCAATATCGGTACCCGACAAATAATTACAGTTGGGAAATTTGTGAAGGGGGTGGTCAACCGGAAATGGACCCTCTTGAGTCTGCCAGACGTGAACTAAAAGAAGAAACCGGTATTGTTGCAAAAGACTACCAGGAAATAATGCGAATGCATTTAAGCAACTCAGCCACCGATGAATTAGCGATTATTTTCGTTGGGCGGAACTTAGTTTTTGAAGATTCGGAACCCGAAGAAAGTGAAGTGTTGCAGGTAAAAAAAATGCACATCAACGAGGTCTTCAACTGGTGCATGGAAGGAAAAATTACAGACGCCATGTCGGTGGCCGCGATTTTTAAAGTCAAACATATGTTAGATAATGGTCTTCTTTAGTTTCGTTCCTTTGTTTATTCGTTTATCCGTTCTTTTGTTAGGCTCAACTAACGAAAGAACGAGTAAACTATTGAACGAATAAACTACTAAACCGCCTGGTACATCACATCCTTCACCGCTTTCACCACACGGCTCACATTGGGCAATGAAACTTCAATCAAGGTTGGCGCATAAGGCAAAGGGACGTCTGCGGCTGTAATTCGCCGGATGGGCGCATCTAAATAATCAAAGGCATCTTTCTGAACCATGTAAGCTATTTCACTTGAGATGCTCGCCAAAGGCCAGGCCTCTTCAACCACCACTAATCTGTTGGTTTTTTTAACAGAGTTTACAATTGTATTGTAATCAATCGGCCTTACAGTACGTAAATCAATAACCTCCACACTTATTCCTTCTTTTTCCAATTCTTCTGCAGCTTTTAAGGCCACTTTGGTAATTTTTCCGAAAGTAGCAATGCTTACATCGCTTCCCTGTTTTTTAATATCGGCAACACCAATGGGCAATATATATTCTCCTTCCGGAATCTCCCCTTTATCGCCATACATTTGCTCACTTTCCATAAAAATAACCGGGTCATTGTCACGGATAGAAGCTTTCAACAATCCTTTGGCATCGTAAGGATTGGACGGAACAACCACTTTCAGGCCCGGGCAGTTGGCGTACCAGTTTTCAAAAGCCTGCGAATGTTGTGAACTTAACATGCCGGCACTTGCTGTAGGCCCCCTGAAAACAATAGGAACGGAGTATTGTCCCCCGCTCATGCTCATCATTTTAGCCGCCGAATTAATTACCTGGTCAATGGCTACTAAAGAAAAGTTAAAAGTCATAAATTCGATAATGGGGCGCAAACCATTCATAGCTGCTCCTACTCCGATACCAGCAAAACCAAGTTCAGCAATGGGTGTATCAATTACACGTTTGGCGCCAAACTCAGCAAGCATGCCTTTGCTCACCTTGTATGCACCATTGTATTCAGCCACTTCTTCCCCCATTAAAAACACCCGTTCATCACGGCGCATTTCTTCATTCATGGCTTCACGCAGGGCTTCACGGAATTCTACTGTTTTCATAAATTTCGATTTGAAGTACAAAAATAGTTTTTTTCCTGAAATACAGCTACAGGATTAGCTAATTAGCTGATGTGATGATTGGCTGATGGGAGAGTTAGGTAAATGAAAACCGGATAGACATTGATAATTAGCTCATGGTGGAATTTCTATGTCTTGAAAGTAACCTGACGCTTGACCTGCCAGGGTTTTATTTACCTATTTCTAATCATCACATCAGCTAATCAGCATATCAGCTAATCAAATAATTTTGTATAAGCATTGTTTTTGTATATTTTTGCGAACCTTATACTTTTTACCCATGAAGATTTTAGTCGCGATAAGCAATGTACCGGACACAACAACAAAAATTGCTTTTGTAAACAACGATACGGAGTTCAACAACGCCGGCGTTCAGTTTATTATTAACCCCTACGATGAATGGTACGCCTTGGTGCGCGCCCTCGAATTAAAAGAAACAGGGAAAGCCACGACGGTTACTTTGTTCCATGTGGGCTTAACCGATAGCGAAGCCACCATCAGAAAAGGGCTTGCACTTGGAGCCGATGATGCAGTGAGGGTAAATGCCGAAGGAGCCGATGCGTATTTTGTGGCCGAACAAATTGCCACTTATGCCAAAGCAAATGATTACGCTTTGATTTTGGTAGGTAAAGAAACCATTAATTACAACGGTTCATCTGTTGGCGGTATTATTGCCGGACTAACAGACATCCCATTTATATCGCTTGCTGCAAAATTAGAACTGAACGGAAATACAGCCACTGTTGAACAGGATATTGATGGTGGAACACAGGTAATAGACTGTGAATTGCCCTTAGTGATTTCCTGCTCAAAAGGAATGGCCGAACAACGCATCCCCAATATGCGGGGAATTATGGCCGCACGTACCAAGCCCATTACTGTTGTTGAAGCTACGGGCGGAGAAAAAATGACTTCTGTAAAGTCCTACACCCTTTCAAAAGGCCGCGTGGATTGCAAATTTATTGATGCAGAAAAAATGGAAGACTTAGTAAGTCTGTTGCACACCGAAGCCAAAGTAATTTAATTATTTACACCTTTAAATTAAAAAAATGTCTGTATTAGTCTACACCGAAATAGCAAAAGGAAAAGTAAAAAAAGCATCTCTTGAAGCCGTGAATTACGGCGCTAAAATCGCTGAATTGCTTGGCACAGGTATTACTGCCCTTGCTATTAATGCCGATGCCGCCCAATTAGAAGAAATTGGAAAAGCAGGCGCTAAAAAGATTTTAAGTGTAAAAAACGACACCATTAAAGATGCTATGCAATACGCCGCAGTGGTTGAACAGGCTGCAAAAGCTGAGGCTGCAACAGTTGTTGTGTTTTCTTTCGACCTTACGGGCAAAGCCATTGCCCCCGTTCTGTCAGGAAAACTAAAAGCAGGCCTTGTTGCAGGCGCTATTGATTACCCGGTTGTAAACGGCACTTCCCTTGAAGTCCGCAAGAATGTATTTTCAGGAAAAGCAAGCGCTGTTTATACTATCCATTCAGCCGTTAAAATAATTTCTTTGTTGCCCAATTCCTTCCCGGTAACACTGGCAGACAATAATGCTGCTGTTAGTGATTTTAATGCAGACTTAAGTGTCGTGAAATCAAAAATTGTAGTCAAAGAAGTAAAATCAAACAGCAGCGGCGGAATGGTTCCATTGCCCGAAGCTGATTTAGTGGTAAGTGCCGGGCGTGGATTAAAAGGCCCTGAAAACTGGGGCATGGTAGAAGAATTAGCCAAAGAACTGGGAGCTACAACGGCCTGTTCGAGACCGGTTGCCGACATGCACTGGCGCCCACACCACGAACATGTGGGACAAACAGGTATTGCCATCCGCCCGAATTTATACATTGCCATTGGAATTTCAGGCGCTATACAACATTTGGCAGGAGTGAACGGAAGCAAAACCATTGTAGTAATCAACAGCGACAAGGAAGCCCCCTTCTTTAAATCGGCAGACTATGGCATTGTTGGTGATGCATTTACCATTGTGCCTAAATTAATTGAAGCGGTAAAAAAATTCAAAACCCATAATAACTAATCAATAATAATTTGTACATTAGTTAGCTCGTTTTTAAATGAAAAAAGTAAGGTTAGAAATTGTTGGCTTAAGTTACAGTCAAACCCAAACAGGGGCTTATGCTCTTGTTTTAGGGGAAAGTGGCGGTAAACGCCGTTTGCCTATCATTATAGGCGGTTTTGAAGCGCAGGCCATCGCCATCGAACTCGAGAAAATGACCCCCAGCCGGCCCCTTACCCACGATTTATTCAAGACTTTTTCCGAAACATTTGATATCAACGTTACAGAAGTAATTATCTACAACTTAGTTGAAGGTATTTTTTATGCTAAACTGATCTGTACCGACGGGAGCCGGGAAGTGGAAATTGATGCACGTACCAGCGATGCCATTGCATTAGCGGTTCGTTTTCAATGCCCCATCTACACCTACGAATTTATTTTATCCACTGCCGGCATTGTATTGGATGAAGACGCCGCCGCCCTGCAGCAGGGACAGGAACACGAAAGTACAGAAGAAAGTGTGGACATAAGCAGTATTACAGATGTAGGAGAAGGCGGCTATACCACTAAATCGACCGAAGAATTAAAATCAATGCTGCAAACCGCATTGGATGAAGAACAATATGAAACCGCTTCTAAAATACGGGATGAATTAAACACCCGGAAGCAAAGTTGATTCAGATTTCGTTAAAATAGTGCAAAAAACAGGAATAAATCCCGAAATCACGGGATTTTTTCGTTTTGATGGAGGTAGTTTATTTGTTTTTTTTATTTTGTTTTTATACTTTTAACAGTTAATTCTAAAATCTACAGTAAGAATTTATGCATATAGCTATCGCCGGGAATATAGGTTCTGGAAAAACAACATTGACTACTCTTTTAGCGAAACACTATAAATGGCAGGCGCATTTTGAAGATGCTGACGACAATCCTTACCTGAATGATTTTTATGAAGATATGCAGCGCTGGTCCTTTAATTTGCAGGTGTACTTTTTAAACAACCGCTTTAACCAGGTCCTTGAAATAAGAAAAGGAAATAAAACCGTCGTACAGGACCGTACCATATATGAAGATGCGTACATTTTTGCCCCCAACCTTCATGCTATGGGCTTAATGACCACCCGCGATTTCGATAATTACTTCAGTTTATTTAAATTAATGGAAAGCCTTGTTAAGGCACCGGATTTATTAATATATTTGCGCGCGTCAGTGCCTACTTTGGTTAAACAAATACAAAAACGCGGCAGGGAATATGAAAACGCCATAAGGCTGGATTACCTGAAAAGGCTGAATGAACGTTACGAAGCCTGGGTATCAACTTATGATAGCGGGAAGATGATAATAATTGATGTAGACGATAATAATTTTAGCGAAAGCCCGGAGGATTTAGGAAAAATAATTAGACAGATTGATGCGCAAATAAATGGTTTATTTTAAAAACTATTTGTGAACAGTAACAACAACATAGCTCAACTTTTTTTTCAAACCCAGTTTGAAGACCTGCTTGGTAAATTACAGGCCAACCATACTATTTTAGTTAAACACATCGGCGAGCTGAACCAGGAAAATATTTCGAAGTTAGAAGGTGAAGTTGAAAACAAAGTCATTGAAAACGCCATCCCAAAAGGCCCACTTAAAAAAATATTTTTCATCTCCGTAGAAACGCTTCAAAACATGCTTATTCACGGGCATAAAAATGAAAGCGGAGAACAGAAAAACTTTTTTATCCTTTCAAAAAATCACACCAAGGTTGAAATTATTTCGGCCAACCTTATTGCAAATACCGCTGTACCAGATATAGAAGGGCAAATCAAAAAAATAAATTCCTTTGAAGACCCTGTTGCACTTAAACAATTCTATATGGAGCACCTCGAAAAAAATGAGCTCTCAGACAAAGGTGGTGCAGGACTCGGTTTTATTACCATTGCCATGAAGTCTGGCAACAAACTAAATGCTACTTTCCACAAAATAGACGAGAACTTCTCTTTGTTTTTACTGACCGCTACGGTTAATATCGAATAAACGGAGTTTCGATTGACGATTGTAGAAGTACGAAGTCTACGAATAAGAATCTCCCCCTACCTCGTTAAAACAATATAATCCTGCAACAATTTTCTTAAAAATTCCTGTTTATTCACAGGCTTTTTACTTAGTCCGAGTTCAGTACATAAAATGTCTGCCAAACTGTTCAATTGCTCCTGATGGGCTTTATTGGGATATTTTTTTGAGCGGTCAATTACCTTTTTCACCAGCAGCATTTCTTCTTCTGTATATTTCCTGACTTCCGGGTAAGTCACTTTGTAGTTTTCTATGGAATTCATTTTTGTAATAGAACCTAATCTCAACACAAGGCTTGGTTTACTTTTAATAATGGAGGTACCGGCCAGTACATCTCCCAGTCGCTGGTTCCTGGGAGATGAACTCACCAATAAGGTTGCGATAGCACCCAGAGCCATATAGATGTCCACCATTCTAAAAACCCAGCGGATAAGAAAATCATTAAAGCTTAATTCATGGCCGTTTAATTTAACCACCTGAATACTGAGTGCTTTTTTGCCCCAGGATTGCCCCTCGTTAAAAACTTCCAATAGAAGTGTATAAAAAAGAAAGATGGGTGCCAATACCAAATAAATAATATATTGACTGGCCTCTACACCAAAAGCAAGTGTTCCCAGGCCCCCTAAAATTAAAATACTTCCCCATATAATTACCGAGTCGATGAGAAAGGCCAATATACGGTCTCTTAAGCTCGCCAATTCATATTCGATGGGCACATTTTGAGAGGTGTTAATTTCAATGCTCGGCATGCTGCTAAGTTTAAAGTCAAAAGTAGGAAGTTAAAAATTAAAAGCCAAGAACAAGTAGCAGGTAGCAGGTCTTTAGTAGCAGGTACTTACGACTTACTACCTGCTACTAAGTACCCAATAATAAATCCAAACATCATAATTGTATGAATAAATATATCTATTTTTACCTTTATCAAAACCATTCAGGTTTATGCGTGAGACAGATTTTGTAAAACAAAACAAGGAAAACTGGGCTGAACTGGAGCAGATACTTTCGCTCAAAAACAAAGACCCTGATAAACTGAGCAATTTATTTATTCAGGTGACCGATGACCTTTCTTATTCCAGAACATTTTACAAAAACAGGTCGGTAAAAGTTTACCTCAACAACATTGCCCAGCAGGTTTTTCACAGCATTTACAAAAATAAAAAAGACAGAAGAAAACAATTCGTTTTATTCTGGAAAGAAGAACTGCCCCAGATTGTTTATGAATCCAGAAAAGAACTGTTGCTTTCCCTGATCGTTTTTATGCTTGCCGCACTTATTGGTGTCATCTCTTATGCCAACGATCCCGAATTTGCACACATCATTTTAGGCAAACAATACATTGAAATGACCAATGCGAATATCAAAGGTGGCGACCCGATGGCTGTTTACAAAAAAATGAACCAGGTAGACATGTTCCTCGGCATTTCGCTCAACAATTTATTTGTGGCCTTCCGCACTTTTATTCTCGGTGTTTTTTTTGCCATCGGTACCCTTGCCATTATGATCTACAACGGTATCATGATAGGCGTGTTTCAGTATTTCTTTTACCAGAAAGGCTTGTTTATGGAATCTTTTTTGGCTATATGGCTGCACGGCACACTCGAAATTTCTTCCATTATTATTGCCGGCGGGGCCGGGCTTACCTTAGGAAAAGGTTTAGTTTTCCCCGGCACACTGTCGAGGCTACAGGCTTTTCAATTGTCGGCCCGCAGGGGTTTAAAATTATTATTATCAATAGTTCCCATATTAATTTTTGCGGCTATTATCGAAAGTTTTGTTACCCGTTATACCGATGCCCCTAATCTGCTGAGGTTTATTATCATCCTGTTTTCATTTTTATTTATTATCGGTTATTTTATCTGGTACCCCCTGAAGAAAGCGAAAAAAGGCTTCTCCATGCCCATTAACGAAGGGAAATTATCGGCCCGCATTTATCAGAAAATTAATTTTACCGAGATCAAATCCAATGGTGAAATTTTTACCGGTGTATTTGTTTTTTACCGGAAAAAATTAAAACCTATCCTCATGACCGTATTCTTATTCTCTATACTCTACACGACTACCGCACTTTTAATTTATCCTTTTTTACTCGACACCCGTTTTTATTCTTCCAATTACTTTTTTATTTTCAAACTGTTTAACTATAAACACATCCCTTTTCTTGCCCTGCTAAATACTATTATTTTTTCTGTCCCTGCTTTCGTAATTAATTTTTTCCTCAACAATGAATCTGAAAGGGATGAAACAAAAAATAAATTAACGCTGAAATATGTTTTTCGAAATTATTACAAATCATTTCTTATTTGTGGGATGCTGAACAGCCTCTTATTTTTACCGGCCCCTTTTAACGTCCTGTTATTTATTTGCGCTTTGCCCTTTTCATGGCTCTGGCAATTCATTGCTGTAAAAGAAAAGGGAACTCTTTTCAACTCTTTAAAAAGAACCTTTTCATTATCCGGGGATGGGCTTGGGAAATTTTTAGGGCTGTACCTGATGCTTGCTTTTGTTGGGATGGTCTACTTTTTATTGATCGACTCCCCACTGGTTTATTTCTATTTCGAAATATTGAACTGGAACCTGAGCATTGACAGTGAAACCGCTCAGCAATTATTTGTTGTCTTAATGATATTTACTTCTATTGCTGCATTCCAATTGCTTATTCCAATACTTTGTGCAGGAAAAGGTATACTTTATTTTAGCCTGAAAGAGATCAAAGAAGCGGATGGTTTAAAAGAAAGAATTAAAATTTTCGGCACTAAAAAAAGATAATATGAGACTCCGAAAAAGGTTTTACTTTATCACCATACTCTTTTGTGTTTTTATTTTTTGCAGCCCTGCAAAGGCCGATACAGATATAGATAGCAGCACTACAAATACAAACCCGCCCATTGAACAAAAAAAGTTTGACAAACAGCAATGGGAAAAAATTACAAAAAACATGGACTTCCGGGAAAGGAAAAAAGAAAAACCCCGTCCTCAAAAAACTCCTTCCTATTCATTCCCGGCATTGGGTGGTGGTCTTGCCCAGACCATTTTTTTTATTCTTGTTATCGGAATTTTAGGCTACCTTTTGTTTAGACTACTCAGTGGCAGCATGGGCCCACGGGATAAAAAAATAGAAGGTTCCACTACTTATAGTGTACTGAGTCCTGAGGAAAATATTCAGGAATCGGACCTTGAGCTTTTTTTACAGGGGGCACTCAAACAAAAAGAATTTAAGCTGGCCCTGCGTATTTATTATTTAATGGTGATCAAAGAATTGTCTGTTCAGCAATTGATTGACTGGAAAAAAGACAAGACCAATGCTGAATATGTGCGGGAGCTGAGCGGCAGGCAGTACCAAAAAGAATTCAGGCTGATTACAATTGCCTACGAACGGGTGTGGTACGGCGATACGGAATTAAAAGAGCCTGACTTCGAATCGGCAATACCAGCTTTCAACAACCTGATTGCAAGAGTAAAAGAAAGCGGGGTGCTGCATGAATAAAAAAACACTGATTATAGTTCTTGCTTCCATTGCTGTTCTATTGCTTGCCTATTTTTTCACAACCGGGAACACAGACAAAGAAGTGAACTGGAGTGAAAATTATCATCCGGATAAACCGGAGCCTTACGGGCTTATGGTAATAAAAGAACTATTGAAAGAATACCACAAAGACAAAGAGTTTGAAGTTCTCGATCAACAGCTCAGTAAATCTTTACCGGTAAAAAAAATTTTTACTCCTTCCAATTATATTTTCATTGGCAACGATTTTATTTTACCGCAGGCCGATATTGATACCCTGCTTGAATTTGTAAGCAATGGAAACAATGCATTTATTTCAAGCCATTCTGTTCCTGATGAATTAATGGATGTACTTTACCACAGCGAATGCGGTGAATGGGGGGGCTATTCCGATTTTTCTGATTCGGTTATCCGCCTGAATTTTTACAATGCTTTTTATGATTCGCTTGGTTACAAGTTTGACTTCAGGAACAATACCAAACACGAAACCTACAACTGGCGATACATCAACGGGACTTATTTTTGCGACAGCGCCAGTGTTTTTGAATACCTCGCTTTCCAGGATTCATTTTACGTGAACTTCATGAAAGTTCCTTACGGGAAAGGGAGTTTTTTAATTCATACCAGCCCAATGGCCTTTACCAATTATGCATTGCTTCGTGAAAGCAGTCTGGACTACGCAGGCAAAATATTTTCTTACCTCAACGATGGAGCTATTTATTGGGACGATTACAACAACATGGAAGTGGCTTATCATGGCGATGATAATAAACCCTCACAAAGCCCTTTAAAATTTATTTTATCACAGCCCCCCTTAAGATGGGCCTGGTACCTCATGCTGGCATTGGTGCTTATTTATACACTGTTTAATATAAAAAGAAAACAACGGGTTATTCCGGTTTTAGATCCCAACACAAATACCTCCTTAGAATTTGTGAAAACCATCGGGCGTTTGTATCATCAGCAAAACGATCCGAAAAAAATTTCCCTGCAAAAAATGAAGTTGTTTTTATTCTTCATCCGTAACCGCTATTACCTTCCAACAAATGTAGCCGATGAAGCGCTCATGCAAAAGATCTGTGATAAATCAGAAATACCCCTGGAGCTGATCAAAAAAATATTTAATAAATTCAAATTACTGAACATTCCCGATTTTGATTTTACCGAAGATCAGCTGGTGGAATTTCATCAATCAATTGATTACTTTTATAAAAACTGTAAATAAGTATGGAAGAGAACGAAATAAAAATTGAAAAAAATCATGAACTCGAAAAATTAAACGAGGCTGTTCATTCAATTAAAACAGAAATACAAAAAATAATTGTTGGCCAGGACAAGATGATAGAGCTGCTGATGGCGGGTTTATTAACCGGCGGACATATTCTGATTGAAGGTGTTCCGGGAATCGCCAAAACATTAACAGCTAAATTACTGGCGAAAACACTTTCGGTTAATTTTTCGCGTATACAGTTTACGCCCGATCTTATGCCAACCGATGTGATAGGAACAACGGTCTTTAATCTGAAGACATCTGAATTTATTTTTAACAGAGGGCCCGTTTTTTCCAACATTGTTTTGATTGATGAGATCAATCGTGCCCCGGCCAAAACACAGGCTGCCCTGTTTGAAGTAATGGAAGAAGCACAAATTACTGTGGATGGAAAAACCCATGAAATGGATTATCCCTTTATTGTAATTGCAACGCAGAACCCCATTGAACAAGAGGGGACCTATAAATTACCTGAAGCCCAGCTCGATCGTTTTGTGTTTAAGATTAAAATTGAATACCCTGATCTGCAGGATGAGAAAAGTATTTTAAAACGATTTAAAGAGGATTTCAGCATCACCACTGTTGCGAATGTGCAGGCTGTATTGAATGCCATACAAATAAAAGAGTGCAGAAAAGTGGTGGAAAAAACACACATCAAAGATGAATTGTTAGACTACATTGCGCAGATTGTTCACAACACACGCAACAACGGCGACTTGTTTCTGGGCGCTTCTCCCCGCGCCTCCTTAGCCATCATGAAAACCGCCAAAGCCATTGCGGCGATGAACGGCAGGGACTTTGTAACACCCGATGATATACAATATGTGGCCTGCCCGGTGTTGAATCACCGCATTATTTTAACTCCCGAAAGGGAGATGGAAGGCATGGTAGCCGAAGACATTATCAAAGGAATTATCCAAAACATAGAGGTGCCAAGGTGATCAGGGTATTCAAACATTTATATTTATCCCGCCGTTTTTTTCTTCTTTTTGGAGGGATTGCAGCGCTGTTTGCTTTCAGCTTTGCCCTTCCCTTTATCATGCCCATTGCACAAACCTTGTTGGTATTAGGCTTTGCAATTGTGTTGACAGATATTTTATTGTTGTTCCGTTCAAAGCAAGTGATAACTGTCATCCGGAAATGCCCGCGGCTGATGTCGCTGGGAAGTGATAACAATATAAAAATTGAGATTGAAAATAAAATCAATCTTCTGTTAAAAGTCACTCTTATCGACGAGCTGCCCATGCAGTTTCAACACCGCGATTTTTCCATGCAACTACAGCTTGCTCCAAATGAAAAAAAAGAACTGCAGTATGTATTAAAACCATTAATAAGAGGGGAATATCATTTTGGTAAGATCAATGTGTTTCTGCAAACAGTTATCGGGCTTGCAGAAAGAAGAGTGGCGCAGGAACAACAAATCGTGGTGCCGGTTTACCCTTCCATTATTCAAATGAAACATTTTGAATTAATGTCGGTAACTAAAATTTCTAATTTTCAGGGGATAAAAAAAATGAGGCGCTTAGGCCACAGTTATGAGTTTGAGCAGATAAAAAATTATGTGCGGGGCGATGATTATAGAAGTATAAACTGGAAAGCCACCGGAAGGAAAGGCGACTTAATGGTGAATCAATTTACAGATGAAAAGGCCCAGCAGATTTATTCGGTCATCGACAACAGCCGCGCTATGCGTATGCCCTTTAACGGCTTAAGCCTGCTTGACCATGCGGTAAATGCCAGCCTGGTTATTTCCAATGTTGCCTTGCACAAACAAGACAAAGCGGGCTTATTGATTTTTTCGGATAAAACGGGCACCATACTAAAAGCAGAAAGCAGCAGGGGCCAGTTAAAAAAAATATTGGAAATCCTTTATAAAGTGCAGGACAAACACCTGGAGGCAAATTATGAACTCCTGTACATGTCCTTGCGCAACAATGTGAAAGGAAGAAGTCTGCTTTTTTTATACACCAACTTCGAAAGTTTTTATGCCCTCGACAGGGTATTGCCTGTTTTAAGAAAATTAAACAAGCTGCATTTACTGGTGGTGGTGTTTTTTGAAAACACCGAAATAGCTGAATATAGCCAGCAGGTCGCGGACACTACTGAGAAAATTTATTTCCAAACCATCGCACAATTATTTGTTTCAGAAAAAAAACAAATGGTGCAGCGGCTTAATCAATACGGCATTCAGGCCGTACTCACCCGGCCCGAAGACCTTTCGGTAAACACCATCAATAAATACCTTGAATTAAAATCGAGAGGGATGATTTAGAGCAAGTGTTAAGTTAAAAGGTTTAATCCAATAACTATCGGATTTATGAGCCTGCTTTTTAGGAACGAGGCGCCTTTTAAGAGTAATGGCAGTGCTTTGTTACCCAAAAAAGTAACAAATCTGGTTTGTTGCATGAATAAACAAAGGACTATGAGTAAAGATAGTCAGAACGTATGTTTGGGTGAGCAAAACAGAGGAATCTTATTTAGCTTATAATTTTTTCTTTTTCAGCAGATCACCGTTTTGAATTTTGCTTTGTGCCCAATTCGTAAAATTAAAATCCCCAAATAACCATACGCTACCCGCTTCTAACTTAGCAGCAGCGAGCTCGTTTTTAAAACGGATGAATGCCAGCTGTTCCGCACTTTGATCAGGGGCAAACTTATTTGCTTTTTCAAAGAAGCTGATAATTGCTTTTTCGAAATCAAAATATAAACCATGCTTACTTAAAAAACTTTTTGCTGATTTTGTGAGATAAGGCAGTGACTCAAAATTCCCCAGTTCATAATGGATCAAAAGGGAAAGGCAACGGGCTTTCCCTTGAAGTTCAAGTCTGTGCAATGTTTTCAGGTTGATTATTTTGTTAAAGAATTTCATGGATTCCTTAAAATTACCAAGCATCAAGTGGCTAACTGCAACAAGGTTCCAGTAAACAAGTTTGGTGTCGAAACCATTTTTCTGAATAATTTCATTTTCACTGATGCCCGAGATTACTTTTAAAGCCTGTTGGTATTTTTGTGTGCGGTTTAATAAGCTTGAATAGGTGACAAGTACTCTGATAAAAGTGCTTGTTACGAGTCTGGTTCGCCTTTTATCACTGAGTGATAAATAAAAATCATTTGCCTTTTTAAAGATTTTTTCATCCGGTTTGAACTCCAGGATCAATATAGAAAGAAGACAGTTCAGGTAGAACTCCGCCCTTTCTTCTAGTTTGCTCTTTTCGGATTCAAGTACAGAAATAGACAATAATATACTCTGTATGGCTTTTTTTTGCTCTTTAAGAATAACCGCCTTATAGCAATGAAGAAAATTGTAGTTACGGAAAGAAGGGTAACTTAATTGATGATAAGGTACAGATAAAAGGGAGGGATTGAAAATGTCTTCAAAGTTTTCATCCAGGTATTTTTTCTGGTCAGCGGGATTTAGACTCTCCAACTGTTTTAATTGAACAACCCTGTTCCTGTATTCAAAATACTGCTTAATTTGTTGCAAATAATGTTGTTCATCTGTTAATAATTTAGTTAAGGCCTGACCGTCTTTATCACCCTCTTCCTGCATGACGGTGATTTTGACTTTAATGTCATTAATCTGTAACAGGTGATAATATTCATCGTATTCAATGGCCAGTTTTTCCGCCCTCTTCAAAAATTTTAATGACATATTCAACATGGTTTTATCCTTCAGTATCCTTGCTTTTTGTATCAACGTTTCAATTTGTGATACAACACTTACCCCTGAATAATAATCATTCAGGCCATTTAAAAGTGCCTCAACAAGATAATTTTTAGCATTGCTAAAATGACCTGCCCTGATTATTTTATTCAATTTTCGCTTCAGAAGTTCCTCATCGTAGTGTTGTTGATTATTGATCGCATCAAATAAATGAAGGTAATTTTTACTGTCTTTTCCAAATTGCATATTGATTCCAAATAACTTGAAGTGCCTCTTCTCTGCGGCACTCATCGATTTTATCAGATCAAAAAGATCATCAGAAGATTTATTCATTGAGTTATATATTATTTAGATACAAGGTAAATTATTTAGGTTAATTCATCGCTATCAAAAAAGCAGCTCATTAAAACAATTTTTCGCCGATTTTAATTTGCTCCGCGTAAGATCATTCTTGATCTTGCCCCTGATAATAAAACAATCATGCACATTTAAATCATTATTCACCATGAACCACCTCAACTATTTTCGACTATTGTCCGCTTTAGCTTTTGCATTTGCAAAGCCGGTAATAGCACAGGATTTACCCTGTGGAACCGACCTGGTAATGGAACAGGTATATAAAATTCATCCTGAATTAAAATTCAAAAAAAACCTGCACGGTACGCAGGGAGCTTCTCAAAAAACAGCTGCCGGAACGGTTTATACAATTCCCTGTGTATTTCATATTCTCCACCAGGGCGGACCGGAAAATATTTCGGACAACCAGGTAAGGGATGCTGTGCGTATACTGAACAGAGATTATGCCCTCCAGAATCCAGATACGGTTAACATTATTCCTGCATTTAAACATATTGCGGATTCAACAGGGATACATTTTGAACTGGCCACGAAAGACCCCGCAGGAAACTGCACCAATGGGATTATACATTATTACGATACAAATTCAGATTGGCGCATGGATAGTACGAATGATCCTTATACTCATACATGGGACCGATCAAGGTACCTGAATATTTATGTGGTAAAAACGATTAAGGTAAATGGCAATAGTGGTATTGCCGGTTACGCTATTAATCCATATTGGGCATCCGTCTTGGGTGTGAAAAATTGGGATGTCATTGTAATGTTACATAATTTTATAGGTTCAATTGGTACCGGCAGTAATTTGTGTTCGCGGGGACTGGGGCATGAAGTGGGCCACTGGCTGGGTTTGAGCCACACCTGGGGAGATAATAATAATGTGGGAACAAGTTGTGCCGGCGATGATCACATTAACGATACACCACCCACAGCAGGGTTTAAAGTATGCCCCGATCCACTCGACCCTTCTCAATATCAGCTTTGTCAGGCAGGAGTATCTGAAAATTTTCAAAACTACATGGATTATTCCTATTGTTCCAATATGTTTACACATGAGCAGGCAATCCTGATGCAATATGTTCTTCAGGATAATACCCTGACCCGTAAGAACCTCTGGACGGTTAATAACCTTACGGCTACAGGAGTAATCAATCCATCTCCTGCTTGTGTCCCCATAGCCGATTTTTATGCCGACCGGCAACAGACCTGTGTCGGAAGTCCTGTTCACTTTTTTGATGCAAGCTGGAACGGCATTCCAACAAGTTACAACTGGTCCTTTCAGGGTGGAAATCCTTCAAGCTCCAATAGTCAATCTCCTATTGTAACTTATACCAATCCCGGAACTTATTCCATTACCTATTCTTCAGCTTCAGCAGCCGGATCTTCTGCACCGATTGTAAAAACTGCCTATATCTCTGTTACAGGTAATACCGCCAGCTATCAGGGCAGCTGGACGGAAGGTTTTGAAACAGATACACTTCCCAATATCGACTGGACACTTAATAGCTCTACGGGTTCTGTATACTGGAAGCGATCAGCAGATGCAGCTTATACAGGGCTCTATTCTGCTAAAATCGATTATAAAATTAATTACCGCTTAAATGTAACTTCCATGATAAGTCCCTCGATAAATCTATCAACGACTGCTTCACCTGTGCTCACCTTTAAAGTAGCAACAGCAGATAGCAATACCCATCATGTAAATACCCTAAAGGTATATGCTACTGTCGATTGTGGGGAAACATGGACAAACATTTATTCCAAAACCGGGCAGGTGCTTGTGACAAGTAACAGTACAAGTACTAATTTTATTCCGCAAAATCAATCTGACTGGCGGCAGGAAACAATCAACCTCAGTTCTTTTGCTTCAGCCACTTATGCTGCCTTTAAATTCGAGTATTCCCGCGACACTCTTGGCGGAGCAAGCAATATTTTTATTGATGATATTAATATTCAAAGTGCAAATGGCATTTCAGCCAATACAGAAGGTCAGATGAACCTGGTACTGTTTCCGAATCCCACTCAGGGAAAGGCTGAGCTGCAGTTTGAACTCGATGGGAACGGGCAGGTTAGCATAAACTTGGTGGATGTATTGGGGCGGGTAGTTGAAACACCTTTAAATACAAGCCATACGAAAGGAAGCTATCGTTATACCATTAACAATTCCCAAGGCCTTCTGAAGGGCATTTATTTTGTATGCATACAGGCAAAGGGCGTTAAATATACCAGGAAACTGGTAATAGACTAATACGTTCAACTGTTAATAATTCCTATAGAAGCCTATTCCATTTGATATTTATTATGACCCACATCAGCAATTGTTAATTGTTCCCGGAATTCGCGTTCGCATTAAAGGCTGAGTATTTCATAGCACATAAATACAATATAGAGCAGGTATAAAAACACATCAGGAATTAAACCCTAACCTCAACAAATAAACCTGAATACGATTAAAAAATGGCCTCTATTAACAACAGCAACCAATTGAATTTAAAGTAAGTCTAATCTCACAAGATGGTAAATACAGTAAAACAATAATTTATGAGAGTACTTATCATTTCCATTACAGAAGAATTTGCCAACATGTGGTATGGCCAAAGTCCTTATAGAAGTAATGAAGCCGAACACCTAAGTCCCATTTTTGATAAGGCGGAAAAAGAATTTTCTGAACCAGGTATTGATTATCATGCTTCGGTTAGATATGCTGAGATAGAGGATCAGTGTCTGATTCCATGAATGGTTAATCTACTACAAAATCAGAGTTATTTACCTGAAAAAATGTAAACAAACAAAAAAGGAATATAAAAATGAATTACAAGATAAATATGAGGTCGCTAATTTTCGTTATAAGTTTTTTGTATGGTCTTGACTTTAACTGTCAAGTCCAATCACACGAAAACGGAACAGGTAATTTCCAGGTACCGCGGTTCAATAAAACACATTTGTTTACCGATCCTTTTAAGACAAATGTATTTATTGAAAATCTTGGGCAGTTCAATAATCAATTCAAACATGGCAAAAGAATTAATTTTTGTTTTGACAATGGAACAAAGATTTTTTTAATGCCCGATGGCCTGGTATACAGCATGGAAAAACGTGAGGAAGAAAACGAAAGAGAAAATGAAAAGAGGCATCAGGGTTTGTCATCTCATTCGGAGGAAAGGGAGGAAGAAGAAAGGGAAAACCGGGCCCAGAGAAAACCTGAAGTTATCATGGTTTATATGCATTGGAAAGGATGTAATCCCGATGTAGTAGTCGAAACCAGCAACCCGCAGGAAGGTTATTATACATATAGCGGTAAGCCAGGCATTGAAGCAAAAGCTTATAAAAAAATCACCTATAAAAACATTTACCCCAACATTGATGTGGAATACCTCATCCCAAAAGACAAATCCGGAATAAAATATAACCTCATCCTTCGCCCTGGAGCCGATATATCGAAAATAAAAATGCTTTACAGTGGCGATATTAAAAAGCTCAAAACAGATAAAGAAGGAAACATGCTAATCGAAACCGATGCAGGTGAAATAACAGATCATGCACCTGATAGCTATTATTCCAATAAGCATTCATCCCTTAAATCATGTTTTATTCTGAAAGATAAAACAGTATCTTTTCAATTGAGCAGCAATGATACCGTCTTAAATCAGCTTACTGAAACAATTGTTATTGATCCATGGACTACCTCACCTCAACTTATTCCGAATTCAAATGTATTCAATGTGGATTATGATTTTTCGGGGAATGTATATGTTGCAGGTGTTGGTGCTTTATCCAAGTATTCGCCAACCGGGGCGTTTTTATGGACTTTCACTTTGCAATCATCGTGGTCTCCTTACTATTCTCAATTTGAAGTGATACCTAAATCCGGGTCAGTTTTTATTGGTGAAGGATCCGATAATGCATCTGGTACAAGAATGAAAAAAATCAGCACAGCAGGTATAGAGATTGTAACTTCTCCATATCTTGCAGGCAACAGGGAGATTTGGTCGACTAAATATAATCCCTGCACAGGTAAATTAATTGGCTTCGGAGGAAATGTTTTTAGCTCACAAAATATGCAATCTTTTTCTGATACTAATTTAGTGAGCAGTGTGTCCACAAATTTCAATACAAATACCTGGACATACAATGATATTGGATCTGTAGCAATGGATGAGAATGGTGATTTTTACGCAATCCTATCCAGTTTTCAGGGTGCTTATGATGGTCAGCTATTCAAAAGTTTGGCCTCAAATAATTATTCTCCCCCTGTAGGATGGAATGTGCACTCCGGTTTTCCTAAATTGGGTGAGGTGGTTTTTATTGCTAACGCAATGACTGTAAGAATGAATTGCCTTGAAGTAAATAACAATTATTTATATGGCTTCGATGGACAAACATTAAAAGCCTGGGATAAAGCAACAGGTACATTACTAGGATCCATCATCGTCGACCCTTCTTATGTGGGTGGCAGGTACAAGTTAAATGAAGGTATTGCAGTGAATGAATGTGATGAAATTTACGTTGGGGGTCAAAGCAAAGTGCATACTTTTACTTTTAATGGCAATACGTTTTTACCTGGACCGGAAATCCCTACACTTAGTGATGTGTACGATATCCGACTCAATCCGGTTACTTTTGATTTAATCATTGGAGGTAAAGGTTTTGTAACTGTCATGCCTGGTAAGACTTGCAATAACAACCCTCTGAATTTAACTTTATCGAGCAGCTTCCCCTGTTCATCCACTACAATGGCAATGGTTTCGGTCAGCGGAGGGACCCCAACTTATACTTATTCTTGGACCGACATTAACCATACTCTTGTTTCCAACAACGATACTTTAATGAATGTGCCACAGGGAACCTATTATATCTCCGTAATAGATAATTCATGTATTCCGAAAATACAAAGGGATACAGTAACAATTTACGGTGGAATTCAGAAATCTATTTCTATTGCCCAACCGCTTAATTGTTATGGTGACTCAAATGGAGTGGCTGCTGTACAGTTAAACGGACTTCCATCAACCGCAAGTCTGTCTTACCTCTGGTCGAATAATCAGCATGCGGCAATTAACAGTAGTTTATCTGCCGGATGGGCCCATGTAACCATCACCATCAACAACCCTGATTGTATTATTCATGATTCTATTTATATAAATCAACCACCTGATCTAATTCTTAGCACTACCCATACCAATAAAAAATGTTATGGTGATACACTTGCGCAAATAACAGCTGTAGCAAGTGGAGGAAAACCCGGTTATTCTTTTATCCTCCGGAATGTAATTACTTCAGCTGTTTTGCAACAAAATAACACGGGTATATTTAATAATTTACCAGGTGGTAACTTTGAAGTTGTACTAACGGATAGCAACAATTGCAAAAGAACAGCAAGCCTGCATATTCTTGAACCACCCAAACTGATTGTTGATTCCCTGTTAAAGAAAAATTCTATCTGTTCCGGTTCGCTTGGAGAAATTAAAGTATATGTATCCGGTGGTACAGGGCCTTATACTTATAACTGGAGCAATGGAAATACCAATGATCACATTGATCATCTCGCTTCAGGTGCTTATTCGGTAATTATAACGGATAGTAATTTCTGTAGTATTGACTCGGTTATCAATATCATCGGGACACCCCAACTTATTGCTGCTGTAACAGCTGATTCTGTCAGGTGTTTCGGTAATTCAGACGGAAGTTTAACAGTTAATGTTTCCGGAGGGTCACCTCCTTATTTATATTCAGTGAACGGGGCTGGATTTCAAGCTGCTCAGGTTTTTAACGGATTGCAATCTGGTGCTTACACTGTTATTGTTAAAGATAACAATGCCTGTTTGGACACTGCTTCTTCCATAGTATTGTCACCAACTCAACTAACGCTTTCCATTGTTACAACAGCTGATACCTGTAACAAAAGTAACGGTAGCACCGCAGTAACAGCAAATGGCGGAACCGCAGGATATACCTACGATTGGTTACATAACCATGCAACAACAAATTCCTTAACTAATCTGACTTCTGGTACATATACCATGGTGGTAAGCGATGCAAACAGTTGTGTGGACACCATCACTGGTTCTGTTGGAAATATTAAAGGGCCACAAATCAATTTGAACGGGCCATTTGTTATCTGTGAAGGTGATACAGCCATTTTAACGTGTTCATTCCTTACGGCAGGCACCTTGCCATACAGCTATCACTGGTCGCCTGGCAATAGCAACACAACAAGCCTCACTGTTGTTCCTGCTGCAGGTTATAATAATTATATGTTGACCTTAACGGATAAAAATGGTTGTTCATCAGTCGATTCAACATCGGTCACCGTAAACTCCCTACCAGTTGTTACAGCTGCATCAACTGCATTTTGTTCAGGGGATTCAGGCAACTTGTTTGGTTCAGGTGCATTAACCTATGTATGGAACCCTGCAATGGGATTAAGTAATCCTTCTATTGCTAATCCAACTGTTATGCTTAATAGCTCTATTACCTATACGCTTACCGGAATTAATGCAAATGGCTGTATAGATACGGCAATTGTCACTGCAACGGTATATGCTTTGCCTCTGGTTACCGTTAATTCAGATACTATTTGCGCAGGATCACAAACCGTTGTATTAACTGCGCATGGAGCAAGTACTTATAGTTGGAACAATTCCAGTAGCCTGAGCAATAATACCGGGGCAAGTGTTATAGCCAGTCCGTCTGTCTCCACCACTTACAGTGTAACCGGAACTGATACGAACGGTTGCTCTCGCACTGCCGTTTCAATTGTAAAGATAAATCCATTACCTGATGTGCAGGCAAACGCTGTGGCTTTGTGCAAGGGCAGTTCCGATACACTTCATGTGAGCGGTGCAAGCACTTATACCTGGGTTCCGGCCACTGGCTTATCCAATCCGAATTCAGCAAATCCTGTTATGATCAATCTCAACGCCACTTTCACTTACACCGTCACGGGAACAGACAGCAATGGATGTAAAGACACGGCTATAGTACAGGTAACCGTAAATCCCTTGCCGGCAATATCCATCACTCCTTCAGCCGCCTCCGGGTGTGCACCACTTTGTGTTAATTTTTCAAATACAAGCAATGCCCAGGCAAGCTGTTTCTGGCAATTTGGCGACGGGACATCATCCAGTAGTTGTGCTCCACAAAATTGTTACCAGACTCAGGGAACCTATCACCCATCGCTTACACTCACCGATATGAATGGCTGTGTTTCAACTGCAAGCATACCTGTTAATGTTTATCCTCTGCCACATGCTAATTTTAATGCAATCCCTCTGGTTACTACCATTCTTGACCCTCATATAGAATTTACAAATACTTCTTCGGGTGCTGTCAGCTGGAACTGGCTGTTCGGTGACCCAAAAAACTCCCATTCGGTTATTCAGCATCCCGGTTTCACCTACCTGGATACAGGTTCTTACCAGGTATCGCTGAGCGTTGTATCAAGCTATGGTTGTGTAGATACAATTGTACAAACAATCAGAATTGAAGATGATTTTGTGCTTTATGTTCCGAACGCTTTTACACCGAATGATGATAACAATAATGAACTGTTTTTTGCAAAGGGAACAGGTATCAAACAATTTACCATGGACATATTCGACCGTTGGGGAAATTTAATATTTACAAGCAACAATATCAATCAAGGCTGGAATGGAACTATGTATGGGAAAGGGAAGGAAATATGCCAGGAAGATGTGTATGTATGGATGATTGAAGCAAAGGGCAGCACCGGGTCGGTCAAAAAACTGACTGGAAGGTTAAGCCTCATTAAATAAAAAAGAAATACAGATCGTTGATCCCGTAATGTTATTCAGCTGGTAAGTACACCTTCTATGCGCTATTATAAGCTTAACTTTGCTCTATTTATACACAACAAGTGTGTTGGCTATTTTATCGTGCAGGCCCTGTTTTTTCTTATCAAAGCCTATCATAATAAAGCCGATTAATAAAATGAGTGAAGAAAGTATTTTTGCGAAATAACGTCCTGTTGCATTCCCCATAGAAATACGTTCACCTTCCATATTTATTACTTTTATTCCACAAGCCATTTTACCGATAGTGGCCTGTTTAGAAGAACTCTCCATACCTGCAAAATAAGCAACGCCGGCCACAATGCTAATCAGGGTAACGAAACCATTTCCACCTCCCATTTGGTTTATTCCCCCAAACATCATTGCAACCACTACCTGAAGAACACCTAAAAGTATTCCATCAATAAAATACGCCCCAACACGTATCCAAAATCCCGCATATTCAACATCTGCATTTGAATTGCCCGTTTCATTGTGATCTAAAATTTCCATAAATTTTTTATGTGTTAAATGATTTACAACAATTTTACAACAAAAGTTTTAGTTGGGCAAATTCAAGAGAATTATTCAGTCATTTCTTATCATTAACTTAACTTCTCCGTCAACAATTTTATTTCAATAGACGGGGCAATTTTTTCGTACACAATGTTGTACACCGCATTGGTAATGGGCATATCAACCTGGTGGGTTTTATTTATTTCGTGTACACATTTCACCGCGTAATACCCTTCGGCCACCATGTTCATTTCTAATTGCGCCATTTTAACAGAGTAGCCTTTTCCCAGCATGGTACCAAACATACGGTTGCGGCTGAATTGCGAATAGGCCGTTACCAATAAATCGCCTAAGTAAGCCGATGCTTTGATGTCGCGGTTAATGGGGTGAACGGTGTTCACAAAACGTTCTATTTCCTGAATGGCATTGGAAACCAATACGCTTAAAAAATTATCGCCATAACCCAAACCATGGCATATACCACCGGCTACCGCAATTACATTTTTCAACACGGCCGAATATTCGGTGCCGTAAATATCGTCGCTGGTGGCCACTTTAATATAACGACAACGCATCAGTTGGGCCAGGGTTTCGGCATTGGCAATATCGTGACAAGCCAGGGTTAAATACGACAATTTTTCGAGGGCCACTTCTTCGGCATGACAGGGGCCGGTAATCACACCAATGTTTTGCAAAGGCACATCAAATACTTTGTTCAGGTATTCGCCCACAATAAGGTTGTACTCCGGGATGATTCCTTTAATGGCCGAAAAAATTATTTTCCCTTTTAATTTTTCTTTCGGAACATCTTTTATTGCATTGTTGCAAAATGCGGAGGGAATGGCCAATATAACAATATCAGCCGTTTCAATGGCTTCAGCAATATTATCGGTGAGCTGTAATTTATTGTTGTCAAACTCAACAGAACTCAGGTATTTTGGGTTGTGGTTAAATTTGCGGATGTATTCAATGTCTTCTTTTTTGCGAATGTACCAGCTCAGTTGCTGAACATTGTTGCACAAAATTTTTACTATTGCGGTTGCCCAGCTTCCACTCCCAATGACTGCAATTTTTTTTGTTTCCATGTATTTAATCCGTTAGTTCTATTTTATCCTCTGTCACCGCTTCCTGTGTTTTGTATTTTTGAAGTATGCGTGCTACCGTTACCACATCTTTACAGCAATAACGTTTAATTTTTTCAAGGTCTTTTTCTTCGTAGTATACACGGGCTACATCACTTCCGCTGATTTCATCCTTTGGGGTTGGAATATTAAAAACAGCAGCTAATAAATTTAAAGAGGTGTAATTTTTATAATCGCCGAACTTCCACAATTCCATGGTGTCTAAGTGAGCCACTTCCCAGGGCTTTTTTCCGGCTATGTTCAAAATCTTCGGGATCTGTACCCCATTGATCAGCATACGCCGGCAGATAAAAGGAAAATCAAATTCTTTTCCATTGTGTGCGCAAAGCAGGTGTTCCTTTTTATTAAAGTGTTGGTCCAATAAATTTTTAAAATCCAGCAGCACTTGTTTTTCATCGTCACCATAAAAAGATTTCATTCTGAACACATCGTTCTTAAAAAACCCAACCGATATGCAAATTATTTTTGCGAACTCAGCGTAAATACCTGATTTTTTATACTGCTCCTGCGCTGTTATTTCTTTGTTGTATTGCCACTTGTTATCCCATAAAGCTTTCAGATTTCCCGGCAAATCAGCATAATTATACACCTGCGGAACGGTTTCAATATCGAGAAACAAAACATTCTGAATATTTATTTCATCAAGCATGGCTTAATAATTTTGACGAAATTAATAATTATTTTCAGGATGGAGAGAGTATATTGTTACAATAAAATTTCTGAATTTAAGTGTCAGACTTTTTCATAAAATTCATTCACTTTATCCCAGTTCACCAATGCCCACCAGTTGTTCACATAATCGGCGCGTTTGTTTTGGTGTTTCAGGTAATACGCGTGTTCCCATACATCCAATGCAAGTAAAGGTGCTCCTTTTATTTCGGCATTGTCCATTAAAGGATTGTCCTGATTGGGGGTAGAACCAATTTTAAGTTTTTTATTTTCGGCATACAGCCAGGCCCAGCCGCTTCCAAAACGTTTCATACCGGCCTCGCTGAATTGTTTTTTAAATTCATCAAAGGAACCGAAGCTGCTGTTAATGGCTTCGGCAATTTTTCCGGTAGCGGGGTTGGTTTTGTTTTCGGGGTTTGGTTTCATTAGCATCCAAAACAGACTATGGTTGTAATGCCCGCCCCCATTGTTGCGTACAGCTTTGTCTTCTTTCGAAACCGTGCTTAAAATATCTTCAATGCTCCGGGTATTGTTTTTACCGTCTAAGGCTTTGTTTAAATTATCTACGTATGCTTTGTGATGTCTGGAATGATGAATTTCCATGGTCTGCTTATCAATAATTGGTTCCAAAGCTTCATAAGCGTATGGCAATTCGGGTAAAGTGAAAATTGCAGCTTCAGCACTCAGCTGTTGTATTGATTCGCTTATATGTTCCAGCTCATTTAAATTTGCACTCCCCAAAGCTTGTGCTGCCACTGCACCTAAGGTAAAAGCAGCAGACTTTTTTAGAAAACCCCTTCTGTCATTTGTCATGTTGAAAATTTTAAAGAAATGAGTTTAAAAATTAATGAGTACCTGGTTTTTTTCAACAGCTACGCCTTTTTTAACAGCTATTTTTTTCACCACCCCATCGTCCGGCGATTTCAAAATATTTTCCATTTTCATGGCTTCCAATACAATCAGTGGGTCCCCCTTTTTTACCTGGGCTCCTTCTTCCACCATGATTTTTAACACCAGGCCGGGCATGGGTGCTTTTATATCGTTTACTTTTTTTATGGCCAGGTTATCAAAACCAAGTTTGTGCAACAACTCATCGTACTTGTCTTTTACCTGCATGCTGTATTTATTGCCGTTGACCTTTAACGTAATGGCTTTTTCCTGCGCATTGAACTTAAGCAGTTCAACCGAATAAGACTGATTGTTTAGGATAAGGTGATAGGACCCGTCTTTTACTTTTATCAAATCAAGTCCGGTTTCTCTATCGTTGACCAACCAGGTGGAATTGGTTTTGTCTACCTTGTAATTGAATTTGTTATTTACGCTGATCGTATACATTGTTATAAAGTTAAAAGTTATAAGCCAAAAGCCAAAAAGCGATCCCGGTTGTAAAGATAGGTCTGCATTAACACTACCTGATACCAGCTACCTGCTACCAAATACCCTATACACTTTGTATTTCCTTTTGCCTTGCCATTAGCTCTTCTATCTCCTCCGCTTCAATCGGAATGTTTCCCATTAAATCAAGCGGGCCTTTTTCTGTGATTAAAATATCGTTTTCAAGACGAATACCCAGACTTTCTTCACGGATATAAATTCCGGGCTCGCAGGTAAACACCATACCGGCTTCAAACTTGCGGAAACGGCTGCCTACGTCATGCACGTCAAGCCCTAAGTAATGCGAAGTTCCGTGCATAAAGTATTTTTTATACAAAGGCGAATCCGGGTTTTGTTTTTTTACTTCGTCGGCATTCAGCAAATTCAGTTTTATTAATTCTTCTTCCATCAGTTTACCTACTTCGCGGTGGTAATCGTTCATGTTATTCCCCGGAACAAGCATGTTGATTGCCCCACGCATAACCCTCAGCACAGCATTGTATACCTCTTTCTGGCGTTTGCTGAATTTTCCGCTAACAGGCAGACAACGGGTAAGGTCTGAATTATAGTTGGCGTATTCGGCTGCTATGTCTAACAATAAAATATCACCGTCCTTGCATTGTTTGTCGTTTTCGATGTAATGCAGTACACAGGAACTGGCACCACTGGCGATAATGGGTGTATAGGCAAAACCACAGGAACGGTTTTTTAAAAATTCATGAGAAAGCTCTGCTTCAATTTCATATTCCCACACACCTGGTTTTACAAAACCCAACAACCTCCGGAATCCTTTTTCTGTTATGTTACAGGCTTCCTGAATAAGTTCAACTTCTGTTTTAGATTTAATAGCTCTTAATTCATGCAGGATCGGAGCAATGCGCTCGTATTTATGGAGCGGATAAGTAGTGCGGCACCAGTTCATAAAACGCACATCCCTTGTTTCTGTTTCAACCACAGCACGGGCATGTTCATTGGTGTTTAAGTACACAAATTCCGTTTCCACCATCAGTGAACGGAACACGGTGTTGAACTCCTGCAACCAGTATATTTTTTTGATGCCGCTTGTTGCAGTGGCTTCTTCTTTGGTGTATTTGTGGCCTTCCCAAATAGCAATGTGTTCGCTGGTTTCTTTTAAAAACAATACTTCTTTGTGAACCCCGTCTTTGGCATCCGGGTAAATTATCAAAACAGAATCTTCCTGGTCTATTCCCGAAAGGTAAAAGAGGTCTGAATTCTGTTTGAACTTCATGTGCCCGTCGGCATTGGTGGGCATTACATCGTTGGCATTAAAAATTGCAATGGACTGTGGTTTAAGTTTAGCGGCCAGGCGTTTCCTGTTTTCTATAAAAAGTTGCTGGTCTATTTGATGATAACGCATGTTATTAAGTTAAAAGTTCTAAGTCAAAAGTTAAAAGCCATCTATGTAACAGGTCGAAAGTAGCTGGTACATACGACTTACTACCTGCTACTAAATAGCCACCGGTAAAGGTAAAAAAACTCTTGGTAAAGCCTATAGCCATTTATAAAATTAAGAACGGCCCGCTTGTACTTAAAAGGAGTAAATTACTTGTTACAACATACTTTATTTTAACGACAAAGTGCCGTATTAGTAAGATTAGCAATGATTTTTTTAGTATTTTTATACTTATTTTTAAAAACTTAGTCATCTCCTAAATCTCTTTTTTATGTGTGGAATTGTTGGATATATTGGAAACCGCGAATCGTACCCTATTTTAATTAAAGGCCTTCACCGATTGGAATACAGGGGCTATGACAGTGCCGGCGTTGCCCTCATCAATAAAAAAGGGGATTTAAATGTATACAAACGCAAAGGAAAAGTATCGGAACTGGAAGCTTTTGCTACCGGCAGCGATATTGGTGGTAGTGTCGGTATAGGCCACACACGCTGGGCTACGCATGGCGAACCCAATGATGTGAATTCCCACCCTCATCATTCGCAAACTAAAAATTTAGTTGTTATACACAATGGGATCATTGAAAATTATGCTTCCATTAAAGAAGGTTTAAAAAAACGCGGGCATACCTTTGTTTCGCAAACAGATACAGAAGTGTTGATTCACTTGATTGAAGACATTAAGGAAAAAGAAAATATAAAAACCGGCCATGCTGTAATGGCGGCGCTTAACCAGGTAATCGGGGCTTATGCTATTGTGGTGATGGACAAGAATGACCCGGACACCTTAATTGCCGCTAAAAAAGGCAGCCCTATGGTGATTGGAATTGGTAACGACGAATTTTTTATAGCCTCGGATGCTTCACCAATAGTGGAATACACCAAAAATGTAGTTTACTTAGAAGATGAACAGGTTGCTGTAATCAGAAAAGGACAAGACTTAAAACTCCGTACCATAAAGGACAAAGAAATTACTCCTTATGTGCAGGAACTGGAGATGGAAATTGAAAACATTGAAAAGGGTGGTTACGATCACTTTATGCTAAAGGAGATTTATGAACAGCCCCGTTCGGTGAAAGACAGTATGCGCGGGAGGTTAAGCGCCGAAAAAGGAATCGTTCAACTGGGAGGTATTGTAGACCACGAAGCAAAATTTAAAAACGCCAAACGTATTATTATTATTGCCTGCGGAACATCCTGGCATGCAGGGCTTGTAGCCGAATATTTATTTGAAGATTTTGCCCGTATACCTGTTGAAGTGGAATACGCTTCAGAATTCAGGTACCGCAACCCGGTAATTTATCCGGATGATGTAGTGCTTGCTATTTCTCAATCGGGTGAGACTGCTGATACATTGGCTGCCATAGAGTTAGCAAAATCAAAAGGGGCTACTATTATTGGTGTGTGTAATGTGGTGGGTTCGTCTATAGCCCGTGCCACACACGCGGGCTCCTATACCCATGCCGGCCCGGAGATTGGGGTGGCCTCAACAAAAGCTTTTACTGCACAAGTAACAGTACTTACCTTAATGGCCTTGCACGTAGCACACGTGAAAGGAACTATTTCTCAAAGCCGTTACCGCCAGTTGTTGTACGAACTGGAAGCCATTCCGGTAAAAATTGAAGAAGTACTTAAATTAAATGATAGTATAAAAAACATTGCCTATAAATACAAAGACGCTACAAATGCCTTGTACTTAGGCAGGGGCTATTCTTTCCCGGTTGCCCTGGAAGGTGCTTTAAAACTGAAAGAAATCTCCTA
>JAHEYF010000156.1 GCA_023251755.1 Bacteroidota bacterium | reverse complement strand
CATAGAAATCCGAATGAAAATAGTAATAATAATTTCATCGTTGAGGATTAATGGTTCTGCACGAGCGGACTTTCAGTCTGCTAACAAATCTATGGACTTTAAGTCCATAGTGGTTTAATTTAATGAGCCTGGCTCCAGCGGAGCCCAACATTCTTAGTTAGCATAAACAATAAAACAATACGGCTCCGGCGGAGCCGTACATTTAAAATAAGTACCTTTAAGATATGACCAAGAGCATTGATTCCTGCAACATGTTTTTACCTGTTAAAAGAATAACACTCCTGATCTTCTTTCTGTATTCTTCTCTTATTTCATTCTCCTGCGAATGCCCTTCCCTTCCCAGGCTGAACATGGATTATTGCAACAAATATGAATTTATTTTTAAAGGTACTATTGTATCTGTAGGCAAATGCAAGGAAATAAACAAGGCCCGCTTTAAGTTAAACGAATTGTACAAAGGCGTTTCACCCGAAGAAATAGATGTGTATTTTGATTGCAGCAGCGATTGCGCGGTTAATTTTAATGTGGGTGAAGAATGGATCATTTATTCCAATTACGCCCAGATGGGCAAACCCAAAGTTGATTTTTGCAGCAGGAACCGAAAGTATATTTTGAACGAAAACAAAATACAAACCGAATACGTAAACACCGATATTAGCTTTGATCAGGAACAGGCTTTCCTGCTTAGCAACTTTGGTAAACATCATTTTTTACGCACCAACAACAATACTGAATTATCGCATCAAAACATTAAACCCGATAAGCTTACAAGTATATTTCTAATCCTTGTTTCAATAGCCGGATTTGTGGTCTTTTATTACCTGTTTAATAAATTTATGAAATGAACAGTCCCTCTTAAAGTCCTGTATTTTTGATTTTCAATTTTAAAATTTGAACCAATTTTTACTTCATATTCGGATCGGCAAACCTTCTGTCGTACAAAAATTCTTTGTCCGTTAAGGTTTTTAAAAAACTTATGATTTCAGTTTTTTCCTTTTCTGTTAAGCCTTTGCTAAGGTTTAAGTTCACATCATAGCCCTTGTAATAAACTCCTTTTGAATAATGGTCGAGTACCAGCTTCAGGTTCCTGAAACGTCCGTCGTGCATATAGGGATAAGTCATTTCAATATTCCGTAAACCCGGTACTTTAAAGCTGTTGTTGTCTTTTGCTTCCCCGGTAATTGCCCCACGCCCTGTATCCCGTAAAGAAGTGTCGGGTAAGATACCATTGTTGCGATAAGAATTGTCTGTAAACAAAGGCTCCCTGTGGCAAGTAGCACATTTGCCACGAAAAAGTTTCAGGCCATTCAATTCTGTTTTAGATAATGTGTCTTGTTTCCGCATATACTTATCGTACCTGGAATTGGCCGAAATCATTAAGCCTGTAAACTGTGTCAATGCTTTTAATAAGCGTTCAGAATTAATTACTGTGTCCTTAAATGCTTTTTTAAACAGGGATGTATACTCTTTGTTTCGTTTAAGTTTTAAAATTACATTCGTCAGACTTTCATTCATTTCCAGTGGATTGGTAATGGGGTTGATGGGTTGAACTTCTAAGTTGTTCACTCCCCCGTCCCACATCAGGGCATCTTTCCATATTAAATTTTGCAGGGCCGGTACATTTCTTTTACCGATTAAACCGTTGATACCATGACTCAGCTGATGATCGATGTGTCCGAAGGCCGCTATGCGCTGGTGGCAACCGGCGCAACTTACAGAACTGTCGCTGGAAAGAAGGGGGTCGTAAAACAATTTTCTGCCCAATACAAATGTTTCCGGATTCAGCGGGTTGTTTTTAAATGTATAAACTGGTTTGGGAAAGCCTTTGGGTACTTTTAATTCTACATCTTTTTTTGTGATGCTGAACCAGGGATTGTCGTCCACAAAACTATTGCATACAATAAGTGTACAAAACAACAGGACAATGATATAAAAAGATCGTTGTTTCATTTAATGTTCCGGCAGGCTGAACATATCGCTATAGTTATCAGCAATACTACCTGCATTGTGAAAACCGGTAACCGACGAAAGTTTAGATAAATCAATAGACAGAGGAGTCTTTAATATTTCAGACACATCCGTTTTAATAAGCAGTTGAGCCGTCGCATTGCTGAGTACTTGTTTTTTAGTTATTAAATCGAGTTTTACGCTGCGAATACAATTATTGGGTTGTTTATAACCTCCAATATGAAATTCAAATAATTTTCCGGGAGACTGTGAGACAGGTGATTTCCCCTCAAGTTTCATAAAGATATAACCCGTGTTCCAGGCCCAAAACATAGCATTAGCAGGGTCCAGTGCCCCCGACTGCGCGCCACTGCAATTGTGCAAGCTGTCAACACCTATAATAAAACTTAGCCCTGTGTAATCACCCACAGGAATATTGTGGAGTACAATTTTTTTTGATTCTTCTTCATCTTCACGTATTAAAAAATACCCGGGTAAACTGATTTCTTTTCCATCCGTTTTTTTCAGCTGAATCGTGCTGATGTAATATTTAAAATTGGTCACAGTGTAGTTTTGGCCCAGCTCATTTTTATATACAACTGAATCCAATTTCAACACTTCATCGTTTACATAATGCTGAAATTCAATCATCAGCTTCCCTTTATTTTCTGACTTATCCGAAAACGACATGGCAATCCAGAGGATTGCCAGCACTGATGCTATATAAACTACTTTTTTCAAGCCGGTATTTTTCTTATCAAATTTAAAAACATTTTCTGTACCACATAAGCTAACATGTCCCCTCCTCTTTCGCACATTCTAATTGTTGAAGGGGACATGAGCTTATTTCTCCACTCTAAATTTTTACAATTTTTCTAAGTTTATGATGAGCGTTTTTATAAACGACATCTTCTCACTCTCTCACTGTTGGTTTTTAGCTCAACACTATTTTGTTTTTATAATTTTCTCAATCACCTTTTGTTTATCGTCCTGTAAGTGCAAAAAGTAAATCCCGGCTGCATATTTACTTAAGTCGAATGAATAAGCGATGCTGGGTTGAATATGGTCTAATGTTTCCAATAAACGACCGCTTGCGTCGTAAATACTGCCTTTCAGGTTGTTGGCGCTCGTTTCGTGCATATACAGGTATACATAATCACTTGTTGGGTTGGGCATTAACCTGTATTTTATACCTGCGGGTGTTTCACCAATACCGGTTGAACCTGTGTATACAGTTGTTGATTCAGTGATGGTAATATGTCCTCCATTTGGCCCGGTGTTACCTGTTTGCACGGTTCCATAATAGGTGGGCCCCAGCACAAATGGATAAGCCGGGTAAAGAGCAGCGTCAATCGTTACAAAATAAGCGTAAGTCCCCGAAGGGTAATCGGGTGTTACACAAAACCTTCCGTTGTGTGCATCCAGGTCACCTGAATTAGCTGAATAAGAATAATCTTCGATGTAACATCCGGCCGGGTAAGTTGTGCTAACGGCAGGGCCATTGTTGCGGGTTGTTGCTGTAGAAAGCACATAACTGCTTTTCATTCGTTTTATAGCCCCAGTCCCGTTGACATTGGTATACGCATAAGCCCCGTAAATCGGAAAACCATCGTAAGCGTAACCAATAATAGGTGAATGGTGCGTACTGTCTGTATCATCATACAAACAGGTTGGGTTTACATGGTGGTGGTATTCTCCACCTGGGGCAGGGTGCCCAAGGCAATTGTCAAAACTTATTCCTTCGTAATACAAAGCATTGCGGTTCCATACACCGGCATTGTTGTAGCTCATTCCATCCTTTGCGTTAAAAATAGAAACCCCGTTGCTCCACACTCCTATTGAACCAAGGCCTACAACGGTTGCTGTACCAGTATTTTGCTGAGGGCTGCGTGTAAATTTGTGTACAAAATTTTGATTAGAAGGCGTATTGGGATTGGAGTTCCAGGGTCCTATACTATAACCCGGTATACAGGTTGAACTCACATACACCTGTGTTGCAGAATATTGAACGGTTTGAACATTGGAGGAAATCCCTCCATAACCTGTAGCTCCTGTAGTATTTAACACCCAGGAGGTAATCACCGGACTGAGCTGTGCTGCTGCTGCAACCGGCATTGCAAGCGCCAATGCAAAAATGTAATTCTTCTTCATTTTTTTGGTTTAATAGTTTATTTTTTCTTTCGTTCTTTTGTTCTGTTATTGATACAAATTACTCGCGCGGTGGCGGAGGTGGTCCTCCTCCGGGAGGGCCTGGTTCAAGGCGGCGCATCACATCTTTAATAATAAGGTCAAATTTTTGTTTTTGTTCTTCCGTGCACAAAGCCCTTACCTGTGCAAAATGTTTGTAGGTAATCAATTCTATCTTTCGTTGAAGATCTCCAATTTGAACAGCAACTTGTTGGGCATTTTCTTCATTCTTAATTCCTTCGTTAAAAACAAACAATTGTTGTTTCAATTCATTCGTTTGATCCCTCAATACTTTTAACGAATCGTGGTGAGCCAAACGGAGTACTTCAAACTGCTGTTGCTGTGCTTCATCAAAGTGGAGTTCACGCCGGATAAAGTCCCCCGGCCCCCGGCCCTTATCATGTGGTCCTTTCCCCTGTGGCGGCCCTCCCTCAAACGGAGGCCCCTGACCGGTTTCACTGGCTGAGTGGTTGTTCCACATCATTATCAGCATAAGCAGGTTAACCAGCAATAAACCAACAGCAGCTAATGTTAATATATTTACTTTTTTCATTTTGTTATTTTAACACCATTATGGCAATCTCACTTTCTCACTTTCTTACTTAATAACTATACGTATTCGATTCAAAATATTCCCCGCTTATTGTTTCAATACCGCTTTGATACGACAAGGCTACCTGTGAATTGGTACTTTTTTTATTTTTAACTAAGAATAAACCATTTACAATTACCATCAGCGTTAAGACGGCTGTTACCCATACAACTTTTTTCTCCCCGTAAAGAACCGGTCTTGCATTTCGGGTACTCATACGCTGTTGTATTTTTTCAAACAAAAACGGGTTTGCTTCGGCCTGTTCAATACCTTCTAAAGAATTGAGTATAGCTTCAATATGTTTGTTTTGCTCTTGCATGATTTATTGTCATTTATCTAACCGTGATTATTGACTTTTAACTTAAACTATTTATGTATAACCCATACGACTTCATCTCAACCGTGATCTCGCTTTTGGCTTTTAACTTTTGACTTCTTACTTTTAACTTAATATTATTTAGATGTTGCCTGAATAAAATTACTTGCGCTTTTTTCGGATTATTTTTTATAATACGGTTCCAATTGTTTTTTTAAATTGTTGCGGGCCCTGAATATAAGCGATTCTACCGATGCCAGGCTGATTTCCATCACCTCCCCCACTTCCTGGTAACTCAGGCCTTCAACTTTGTTTAAGGTAAAGGCCGTTTTCTGGTTTTCGGGCAAATCTTCAATGGCCCTGAATAAAATGCCTGCTTGTTCTTTGTTTTCTAATTTTACACCAGGGTGTATAAAATCACCTGTTTTAATGTGAAAATCATCTATCTCCTCCCCCATTAAACGGTATACAAAAGCAAAACGTTTTTTTCTTTTTTTCTTTCTTAAATATTCCAGCGATTGGGTAACCGCAATACGGTAGATCCAGGTGGATAATTTACTTCCCCCTTTAAAGCCGCTTATGGATTCGAATATTTTTATAAAAACTTCCTGAGTTACATCTTCCGCCTCATCCTCGTCTTGTAGTATACCCAATACAGTGTTGTACACCTTGTTTTTATAATTATTAACAAGCTGCCTGAAGGCTGTTTGATTACCTTCCATTAATTGCCCTATGTATTCCGCCTCTTCCGTACTATATTGTTTGATGATTGTTTTTACAAATACTTGCGCTTTGTATTGAAGTTACACAGATTATGGTAGATACACAACTTAATATGTTTGATCTCAACTGGTTTTGGGAAGGGTGAGAGTGAGAGAGTGTAAGTACCCCTGCCTCCCACTCTCACTCCCACTCTCACTCTGTTTTACATACTATCCCCGCAGTCGCGTACTTAAAAATTATAAAAAATTTAAGAAACGCATTTTATCATTAAAAAACTTTATTTTTGACTGTGCGAATAGTAGTAAATACCCGCTTGTTATTAAAAAACAAGCTCGATGGCATCGGTTGGTTTACATACCAGACCCTTAAACGGATAACAAAAAAGAACAGCGATGTACATTTTGTTTTTTTGTTCGACAGGCCTTATGAGGAGGAATTTATTTTCTCCGATAACATCACCCCGCTTGTAATTTCGCCACAGGCCCGGCATGCGTTTTTGTTTTACCTCTGGTACCAGCATTCGGTAAAAGGAATTTTAAAACGGATGAAACCCGATTTGTTTTTATCACCCGATGGTATGCTGGCACTGGGTGCTGGCTGTAAACAATTACCGGTTATCCACGATATTAATTTTAAACATTACCCTAAAGACGTTCCTTTTTGGGCCGGTAAATTTTACAACCATTATTTTCCAAAATATGCGCAGGAAGCAACACGCATCGCCACCGTTTCGGAATACAGTAAAAATGATATCGCCAATTCATACCACGTGAATGCCAATAAAATTGATGTGGTATACAACGGGATCAACGAAATATTTTCGCCGGTTAATGCCGAGACGGTAAACAGTACCAGAAAAAAGTACAGCCATGGTTGTGAATACTTTTTATTTGTGGGCTCATTACACCCGCGTAAAAACCCCATCCGTTTATTACAGGCCTTCGAAAAATTTAAAAACGAAATAAGTTCAGATATAAAACTTGTATTTGCCGGCCCGCACTTTTGGGGGAAAGACGAAATTGACAGCCAGCTGGCTCAGATGAAATTCAAAGATGATGTGGTATTTACGGGCCGTTTAAATGATGCGGAACTGAACAATATCATCGCTTCTGCTTTTTGCCTGACCTTTGTACCTTACTTCGAAGGATTTGGGATACCATTGGTAGAAGCCATGCAATGCGAAATACCTATCATCTGTTCCAACGTTACGTCTATGCCTGAAGTGGTGGGCAATTCAGCCTTACTGGTAAATCCTTTTGATGTGGATGAAATAAAAAACGCCATGTATCTTTTATATATTGATGAAGGCTTAAGGACCGATTTAATTGAAGAAGGTAAATCAAGAAGGCAAAATTTTTCCTGGGACAAAACGGCTGATTTATTATGGAAAAGTATAGAAACCTCAATTTACCATTAATTTTATTTTGCTTTTATTTTGCCGGTTCAAAAAAAAGTTATTTCTTTGCATCTATAAACAGAGAAAATGTTTTTAAACAACAACAATAATCTTAATGCCAATTTTTCGAATAATAATAATTCGGGAAAAGGAAAGGTTATTGTATAAGCAGATATAAACATCACAAAATATACAGAGCCTTTCCTGATACGGAAAGGCTTTTTTTGTTTTACAACAATTCATAGAAAAATAAAATGAGAATCAACAGTATAAATAATAACAACAATAATAATTCACCTCCCGGGTGAGCAGGAACCTCTTTGAATTTACAAAGCCCGCTCACCAATATGAGCGGGCTTTTTAGTTAATAATCAATAATCATAAAAAACAAGAAAAATGGAAACAACAGCAGTCGAAAAAAAGTACAAAAGTGTTTTAGACATTCGTACTACAGAACAGGCGATTCAGCAAACAAAGGATTTTTTTGCTGGTCAATTAGCAGAAAAATTACAACTATCAAGGGTTTCGGCTCCAATGGTGGTGTTAAAAGGAACCGGTATTAACGACGACTTAAACGGTTATGAAAGGGCAGTTGCTTTTCCTATAAAGGATATGCAGGAACAAAAAGCCGAAGTGGTTCATTCACTTGCAAAATGGAAAAGGTTAAGGTTGCAGGAGCTGGGAATTGAAGAAGGAAAAGGTTTGTATACCAATATGTATGCTTTACGTCCCGACGAGGACTTAAGCCCTATTCACTCTATATTTGTAGACCAATGGGATTGGGAAAAACACATTTATGTTGCACAGCGCTCTATTCCGTTTTTACAGGAAACAGTTGAAAAAATATACGAGGCCATTAAAGCTACAGAAGCAAAATTGCATGAGTTATACCCTGTGCTGAGCCCGGTACTACCCGATAAAATAAGCTTTATACAGGCAGAAGATTTATTAAAGCAATACCCTAAATTAAGCCCGAAAGAAAGAGAAAATGAAGCTGCAAAAAAATACGGGGCTGTATTTATTATTGGAATCGGCGGAGCCTTAAAAGGTGGTGAACCACACGATGGCCGTGCCCCGGACTATGACGACTGGACAACAGAAACAGAACCTGGCTACAAGGGATTAAACGGCGATATTATTTTATGGAACCCTGTTTTAAAAAGAGCCTTTGAGGTTTCTTCAATGGGAATAAGAGTTGATAAAATAGCCCTGTTAAGGCAATTGGAAATTGCGGGTTGCCTCGATAGAAAAGAATTGTTTTTCCATTCTAAATTATTAAAAGGAGAAATTCCTCAATCTATTGGTGGCGGCATTGGGCAATCGCGCTTGTGTATGTTCCTGTTAAAGAAAGCCCATATTGGCGAAGTGCAGGTTAGTATCTGGCCTGATGCCCTTAAGGAAGAATGCAGGGAAAAAGGGATTGAATTACTATAGCTAAAAAGAGAGGGCCCGTATAAGCAGGCCCTCTTTTTATTATGCAGATACAATATAGCCATGACTTACGGCTACATCTTCAATTTTGAATTGATTAAAAGGTGGGCTTAATTTTATAGATTTAGCTTCATCAATATTCCCTCCTGTTTTCAGCGTTGGGACACCCTATAAATTTTTCTGAATAATTTGATATAAATGAGCTTGCTCATCATCCATTTTAAGAAGCTTCGTTTTTGTATGTTTAGATTCCGGTAAAGTA
>JAHEYF010000155.1 GCA_023251755.1 Bacteroidota bacterium | reverse complement strand
CCAACAATAAAATGAGAAAAGACATTGTTGATGTTACGGTTACAACCCCTCCTACTTTCCCGGCTTTACCAACCATGAAAGAAGATGTGATGAAATCATCCTCTACTGCTATCGGACTTGGTGCAGGTATGGAATTCCGTCGTGGAAAAACCCGCTTACAAGGGTATTACGGTGCCGACGCCATGTTGTGGTACGGTGGTGGAACCAAAGAAACTTACACTTATGGAAATGCCCTTTCTACAACTACAGGTGCAGCATCTACTGCAAACTCTTCTGATTTCGGAACAGGTAACATCAACCCTGCTTATTCTACCTCGGGTTACAGCGGACGTGTAGTGTCTAAAAAAGGTGGGAATAGTTTTGGTTTTGGTGTACGTGGTTTCATCGGAGCTGAATATTTCCTTTTCCCTAAAATATCATTGGGCGGTGAATTCGGATGGGGCCTTGGTATCTCTTCTACAGGTGCTGTTACCTCTACGGTTGAGCAATTCAATGCTGCCGGTGCTGCTGTAGGATCAACAGACTACACTGTTACTAAAAAATCAGGTGGTTTTAGCCTTGATACAGATGTAAACAAATTTGGAACAGGTGCTTCCGGTGCTTTGCGTTTAAACTTACATTTTTAGTCGTATTCATTTTTCTTCTATTCTTAAAACCCTGCCCTAACCGGCGGGGTTTTTAATTTTACAATTTCTTAATATAGCCTTAATTTTATAGTCATGTCCCTGCCCTAATTTTAGGGTATGAAAAAACAGGTAATTCTTCTTCTCGTATTATTTATTTCTTCCTTCACACTTTTTGCTACCGACGATAACAAATTGGTTTTATCGGGAAAAGTAAACGATCAGCACACACGCGAAAGCCTTACAGGGGTGAAGGTTTCTATAGAAGGCACTTCTATTTCCACTTACACCGATTTAAACGGAAACTATGTCTTATTTGTACCTCGGTCGCTCATGGGTAAAATAGTATTTTCATCGATTAGTTATGCCGAAAACAAAATAGATATTAAAACTGCCCTCACAAGTAAAGAAATAAATTTAATCCCCACCGAATAATTTTTTAGCCCCTTATTACTGGCCTCCAAAGATTAATGTAAACTTAATGTTACGTGAATTGTATTTTTTTATTACCAAAACATTAAAGCCGTTGTATATTTAGTTAAACAAAAGCAGGTTTAACAATAATAAACTATACGGCCATGAAAAAGATCAGCCTCATTTTAGCTTTAATTTGCCTCAGCGGCACATTTTACGCTCAATCCATAAAATCAGAGAACGGCATTTATTATACTTCTACCGGGGATTTATATTCCGGCATGATTAGCAATTACGACGAACTGGGAAATAAAAAATCGGACATACAGGTAAAAGACGGCAAAACAGACGGGGAATCCATTTATTACTATACCAACGGCAAAGTAATGGAAACAGGCAACTATACTGCCGGCCTAAAAGCGGGAATGTGGATCAGGTACAATGAAAACGGAGCCAAAACAGCCGTAGCTAATTTTTTGAACGGCAAAAAAAACGGAACCTGGATGGTTTGGGACGACAATGGTATAAAAAGGTATGAAATGACTTACGCAAACGGCGAAAAAACAGGCACCTGGTACAACTGGGACGAGAGAGGGGAAGTAATTGCATCGACCCTGTACAGCAGCGGAAATTAAAGCCATAATTTTTTTAACTTTAAAGCCACCTAAGCAGTGGCTTTTTTTATGATCAGAAGTTTTAAGCATAAAGTTAATATCCAGATCCGTTTTAAAGACATCGATAAATTAGGGCATGTGAACAATGCCACCTATTTATCTTATCTGGAAACTGCCCGGATGAGTTATTTCAGGCAGGTTATCGGAACTACCATTGATTGGGTGAAAACAGGAATGATATTGGCCAAAGTAAACATCGACTACAAACTGCCTGTTGTACTGGAAGATGAATTGTTTGTTTACACCCGCATAACACGATTTGGCACTAAAAGTTTCGATATCAGCAATTGCATGGTTAAAGTTGTAAACAACGAAGAGAAAATCTGTTGCACTGCTGTTAGTGTAATTGTGTGTATGAATTACGAAACAAAGGAAACAAGCCCGGTGCCTCAATTATGGAAAGACAGGGTACAGGCTTTTGAAGGAGAAGTCATCTGTTCTTAATACAACAACCTTGTCAAGCGACGAAAATAAAAAGTTTGTAATTTACCGATCCTCTGCAGGATCGGGCAAAACATTTACCCTTGTTAAGGAATATTTAAAGCTCGCCCTCAGCGATACACAGGTTCCGCCGCAGCATTACCGCTCCATACTGGCCATTACCTTTACCAACAAGGCCTCAGCCGAAATGAAGGAACGTATACTTAAATCCTTAAAAGAGCTTTCGTCGGGACAGCATTCGGGTGGAACAAACACCCTACAGGCTTTGCTTACTACTGAGCTTCGCATTACTGATGAAGAATTAAAAAAACGATCCAGGTACCTGTTGCAGGAAATTTTACACAACTACGCTGATTTTGCTATTTGTACCATCGATAGTTTTGTACACCGCATCATCCGCACCTTTGCTTACGACCTCAAGTTATCGGTCAACTTTAACATTGAAACAGACGAAGAAAATGTGCTGAGCCAATGCATTGATGAACTGATCAGCGAAATAGGAAACGACCCCCGCTTAACCGAAATAATGCTGGAGTTTTCGAAAAACAGAATTGATGACAACAAGAACTGGCAAATTGATGCCGATATAAAAAACTTTGCGGGCAATATTATTGATGAAAACAACCGCCTGCAATTGGACAAACTAAAAAACACAAGTGTTGAGCAATTTGTACAGCTCAAAGAAAAATTACACCGCTTTATCCTTGAGTTTGAACAAAGGCTGAAAGCATGGGCCGAAGCGGCTTTTGACCTGTTGAAGAAAACCAACCTGAGCCCCGAAAATTTTTACAGGGGCAATAGCGGCATATACAGTTATTTTAAAAAAATACGCAACAAAGAGTTTGACGGGGAAAGCCTGCTTACCTCCTACGTTCGCCAGACCATAGATGAAAACAAATGGTACGCAACAAAAAACAACGAATCGGAAAACGCAGCCATTGATGGTATTTCAGCAGGTATTCAACAACTCTTTATAGACATTGAACAATACAGGGCCGCGAACACCGAAAAGTATTACCTGTATTCATCGGTATTTAAAAACATTTATGCACTCACCGTTATTAATGAAATTGAAAAACTGATCCTGAAATTTAAAGAAGAACAAAATATTTTATTCATCAGTGAATTCAACAACCGCATATCGGAAGTAATTTTAAAAGAACCCGTTCCTTTTATTTACGAAAGGATTGGAGAAAAATACAAACACTTTTTAATTGATGAATTTCAGGATACTTCGGTGGTGCAATGGCACAACCTCTTGCCCCTGATTGACAACTCTTTGTCCGAAGGGCAGTTCAGCATGGTGGTGGGCGATGGCAAACAATCGATTTACCGTTGGCGGGGTGGCGAGGTGGACCAGTTTGCAGACCTGCCCAAAATCAACAACCACTTTAACAATGAATACACCCCTTTACGTGAACAAAATTTAATCAGCCACCACGCAGTAAAACAGCTCAACAGCAATTTCAGGAGCAGAAGCGGCATTGTGCATTTTAACAATGAACTCTTTCGTTTTTTTAGCCAGAGCTTATTAGAAGAGCATGGCAAAAAAATATATACGGATCTGGAACAACAACACAATCCTGCAAAAGACAGGGGATTTATAAGCATTGATTTTATAAAGCATGCAGAAGATAATGAAGAAACAGAGGCCCTGGTGCTGGCTAAACTAAAAGAATACATTGAACTGAACCTGCAAAAGGGTTTCCATTACAAGGACATTGCCGTACTTGTGCGCTTTAACAGTACAGGCAACAGGGTGGCCGATTACCTGATGCAACAAAGCATTCCGGTTGTTTCATCCGACTCCTTGTTGCTGGCCAAGGCTGCTGAAATTTCTTTTATCATTAATGCTCTTCAGTACATTAACAACAATTACAATCTAACAGCTGCATCGGCCATTGTTACTTATTTATGCGCCAATCGGTACATTGATGCGCTATACGAACACGATTTGCTTAGCCGCCTGAACAGTACGGTAAAACCTTCTTCCTTAGACGCCCTGTTGCAGGAGCATGATTACAGCTTTAACCGCAACTATTTTTTATCGCTCCCTTTGTACGATTGCTGTGTGGAACTGATTAATTTATTTGCGCTGAACACAAGCAACGCATTGTATATGCAGTTTTTTCTGGATGAAGTCATTGCTTTTACACAAAACAACAGCAGCAACATCAATGTGTTTATTGAATGGTGGGACAAACGAAAAACAAAAGCCTCCGTTATTCTTCCCGCCGGTATCAATGCCGTCAGCATCATGACCATCCATGCCTCCAAAGGGTTGGAGTTCCCGGTGGTGATCGTACCATACTGCGACTGGACAGTTAAATCATTAGATTATGTGTGGATAAATATAGCGGACGAAGGCATCCAGGACTTACCGGTTACCTTAGTTAAAACCTCAAAAGACATTAAGCAGACAAGTTATAAAAACATAGCGGTACTGGAAGAAGAAAAGCAGGTGCTGGACAACCTGAACCTATTGTATGTTGCTTTAACACGGCCCGAAAATCATTTGCACATCATTAGCCGCATACCAAAAAATTACCAGGAAAACATTTATAAATGGCTCTGCGTTTACCTGAAACAGAAAGGCCTGTTTAAGGACGACCTCTTTTATTATCCTTATGGCGAATGGGTGGAGAATAGTGAAGTACACAAGGTATTACTAAAAGAAGACAGTATTTTAAAAGGCCTCCACATCCGCAACTGGAAAAACATTATCCGCATAAAACAGGCCAATGAAGCGATATGGAATGTAGAAGCGCTGGAAGAAAAAAGGGATAAAGGTATTTTGATGCATTATGTTTTATCGAAAATAAAATACCTGAACGATGTTGAACAGGCCATTAACACCTGTGTGTATGAAGGTGTATTGCCCGAAAAAGACAAAGCAGAAACAGCAGCAGCTATTCATACTTTATTGGCGAATCCAGGCATCTCCCGTTTTTTTGAAGCCGGTTTACCGGTGAAAAATGAAGGGAGTATTTTAACGGCTGAGGGGCAGACACTACGACCCGACAGGCTTGTATTTGACAAGGACCTGGTTCACGTAATTGATTACAAGACAGGGGCTGCCAGCGAAATTTACCACCAGCAATTAGCCAGATATGCACAGGCTTTAAGAGAACTGGGTTGTACCAATATTAAAAAGCACCTGATTTATATTCACGAAGGGATTGTGGAGGAAGTGTTTTAGTTTTGCTCCAGCCGCTTAATCGTACAGCCAATAGATTTTGTTTCCGTTACACCCGGTTTGGCCCCTATTAAAACAGCCATCAGGGCGTCTTTTAAGTAAGATTGTTTTACTGCTTTGGTATCTTTTACATTGTCATCAATAGCGCCTTTGTATACCAATACTCCCCCGGCATCAAACAAAAAACATTGTGGTGTACGGGTAGCGCCAAAAGCATCAGCCATTTCCGATTTTTTATCCAATACATAAGGAACAGCTAATTTCTGATCCCCTGCATATTTTTTCATCGCATCAAAACTATCGTCTGCATCGCGCTGTGCTTCGTTGCTGTTAATAATAAGGGAACCTATTCCGTTCTTATTACAAAAGTCTGTATTCTCTTTTATCCTGCTTTCGCTTAGTTTTACATAAGGGCAGGTGTTGCACGAAAAAATCACCAGTAAACCTTTAGCTGTTTTAACATCGTTAAAGGAAACTTCTTTTCCTGAAACATCCATCATTTTCACATCTGCCTTCGGTGATTTTGTTCCAATGGCCAGCTCATCCGATAAGTTCAGCACCACAAAAGATGAAGCAATAAAAGCCAATGCAATCAATGACAGACTTGTTAATTTTATTTTTTTCATTTTTTATTTAATTTCGTGAACTACAAATGTATAAAAATCTGTATCATTCCAACCTTTATTTTCATCAGGAATTAGCGTTCGAAATGCCATCTGATGAAGATAAATTAGCCTAAAATATCAACATATTTCTGCCCCGCTGTTCAATCTAATGTTAAGAAATTGTATACTTGCACCTGCATACAAATTGTAGCCCTATATTTGCTGCCAGCTAAAAGTCATGAATATTCTTTCTGCGCTTCAAATAAAACAGGCCGATTTGTATACAATAGCACACGAACCTATTGCATCGATTGATTTAATGGAAAGAGCGGCCAGGGCATGCCTGTTTAGAATTTTAAAACACAGCGACGACGAGACGCAGTTTTATATTTTTTGTGGAAAAGGGAACAACGGAGGCGATGGTTTGGCCATTGCAAGAATGTTGATTGAAAGAAACCGAAGGGTTGTAGTATGTGTGGTTGAACACAGCGACAAGTGTTCGGAAGATTTTCATTTGAATATGCAACGCCTGCTGGCGAACGAAAAAACAATCGTTCAGCACATTCACCAGGCTGCCGATATTCATTTTCAGGTTTCAGAAAACGCCCTGATTATTGATGCTGTTTTAGGAACGGGTATCAACAAACCCGCTTCAGGGCTTATAGCCGATACCATCAGCGCCCTCAACGCTTCTTTAATTCCTATAATAGCCATTGATATTCCCAGCGGGCTGCTGCCGGATAACGAGAACGATCACAAACAGCCCATTGTCTGTGCAAATACCACACTTACCTTTCAGCAACCAAAGCTGGCCTTTATGTTTGCTGAGAATGCACTTTTTGTAGGGCAGTTCGAAGTATTGGACATTGGCTTAAACGAAGATTTTATTTCACAACAGGACAGCCCCTTTTATTACCTCAATAAAAGGCTGGTAGCTGGTTTATTAAAGCCACGGGCCATTTTTTCGCACAAGGGTTTGTTTGGCCATGCCCTTGTTATTGCCGGTTCGTATGGCAAAACAGGAGCTGCGGTATTAGCTGCAAAAGCCTGTTTAAAAAGCGGAGCCGGATTACTTACCGTACACATTCCCCATTGCTCGCATACTATTCTGCAAACTGCATTGCCCGAAGCCATGGTGAATGTAGACCCTGCTGAGCATTGCATTTCTGCATTACCTGATTTAACCAAATACAAAGCCATAGGCATTGGCCCTGGTATTGGAACAGAAAAACAAACCCAGAATTGTGTAAAACTGGCGATTCAAAACTCCCCGGTACCCTTGGTTATTGATGCCGACGCCATTAACATCCTGGCTGAAAACAAAACATGGCTGGCTTTTTTACCGGCTTTTTCAATACTAACGCCGCACCCAAAAGAATTCGACAGGCTGGCCGGTGCACACAGCAGTGCCTTCAGCCGATTGCAAAGCGCTATTGAACTGGCCAGAAAACATAAAATTATTATTGTGTTAAAAGGCGCGCATACAGCCCTTGTTATGCCAGATGGACATGTATTTTTTAATTCCACCGGGAACCCGGCCTTAGCCAAAGGGGGCAGTGGCGATGTATTAACAGGCATGATTACCGGCTTATTAGCCCGTGGTTATGCACCCAATCATGCTGCAATTATTGGCGTTTACCTGCATGGCTTAACTGCCGATATCGTCATCAAAAAAATAAATCCTGAGTCGGTATTGGCCTCCGATATAGTTGATAAAATAGGAAAGGCTTTCGATAAACTTAATTCTTAGTTCTTTTGTTTATTCGTTTACCTGTTTATTCGTTTTCTCGTTTCAATGTATACGGCACCAACTGATAAACGGGTGAACAAATAAACGAATGAACGAGTAAACTGATAAACGAATATCCGTTTTGTTAAAAAAGATTTCCTAAATAAAGGCTTTGTTCAAATATTTTTAGGGGTTTATTTAAAACATTAATGTAATTTTACGCACAGTTTTTACAAAACTGTATGTCGATAAACACCAAATATATATTTGTTACCGGAGGCGTAACATCATCCTTAGGTAAAGGAATTATAGCTGCTTCTCTTGCTAAACTCTTACAGGCCCGTGGTTACACGGTCACCATTCAAAAACTCGACCCTTACATTAACGTTGATCCGGGAACTTTAAACCCCTATGAACACGGCGAATGTTACGTTACCGACGACGGGGCCGAAACCGACCTGGACTTAGGACATTACGAGCGTTTTTTAAATGTACCCACCTCGCAGGCCAATAACATCACTACCGGGCGCATTTACCAGGCTGTAATTGAAAAGGAAAGAAAAGGAGAATTCCTCGGGAAAACAGTGCAGGTGATTCCACACATTACCGATGAAATAAAAAACCGGATTAAACTTTTAGGGAAAACCGGAAAGTATGATTTTGTTATTACCGAAATAGGTGGTACCGTTGGAGACATTGAATCCCTGCCCTACATTGAAGCTGTACGACAATTAAAATGGGAACTGGGGCACGATTGTATGGTGATTCACCTGACCCTGCTCCCCTATCTTTCTACTTCGGGAGAATTAAAAACCAAACCCACCCAGCATTCTGTAAAATTATTATTGGAATACGGGGTTCAGCCCGATGTATTGGTTTGCCGCGCCGAACATGCCATTAACAAAGATATACGCCGTAAAATAGCCCTGTTTTGTAATGTGGCTGAGGATGCGGTAATTGAAGCCCTTGATGCCCCCACCATTTACGAAGTCCCTTTGTTGATGGAAAAGGAAAAATTAGATGTAATTGTATTAAAAAAATTAGGAATTACAGCCGGTGGAGAACTGAAATTGGAGAAATGGAAAGGCTTTTTACAGCGCTTACACAATCCTAAACAGGAAATAACAATAGGCCTGATCGGGAAATATGTTGAATTAAAAGATTCTTACAAATCAATTGCGGAAGCCTTTATACATGCAGGTGTTGTAAACGACTGCAGGGTAAAATTAGAATGGATTCACAGCGAAAACCTGACCGATAAAAACATCAGCGAAAAATTAAAAA
>JAHEYF010000154.1 GCA_023251755.1 Bacteroidota bacterium | reverse complement strand
GATACTGAATGAAAGACCGTCAAGCCCAGTAATGATTCATCTGAAATTTCATCAACAATTTCAACAGCCCGACTAATTCCTGCTCTTATAAATCGATTTTCACCTTTCTGAAATCTGTGTATAAGTAATTCAGCTAAAAGGTCATAATCAACAGGTCTTTCTGTTGAAGCAGCTGTCTTTTGTGCTTCTACAAGCAGTAACTGAAAACTTGGGTCAGCGAAGGCTTCTAATGCGCCATCAACCGCTTCCATTTTCGGTAGGAGTCGATTTTCAAATTCTGTAACTCTAGCGTTTGCTATAGTCAATGCTTCTTGCGAATAATCGTTTCTCAATTGCAAGTTCATTTCTTGATAGATTTCCCGTGCACGCTTTTCATCTATGCCGACAATGACTACCATTTTATCAGCTTGTAATTGCTGCGAATTGTCTCCAGCTTTTTGATTCTGTTTATTTGTCATTATAGTCCCTCCCAACTTGAATTTGCGAAGCATTGTCTTTCGCTGTTTGCTTTTGATTAACTCTATTTGTTTTTTTGATACCAACGCGATACCCCACAGCTCCTCCTGTAAGAAGTCCAATAATTAATGTAATAATTGCAGTTCCTATTCCGTCAAAAAACCATTCCATATTATTTTCAGTTTAAATTTTATTTTTTGTAGTCGTCACAGCCTTGCCCATAACTTATTTATATGTGTAACAAAAACTACATAAAACCTACCCAATATAGCCTGGCTTTATGTAAAAAGGTTACGCTTTATATTTTAAAATTACAATCCAATATTACCCTTTTTTCATCTCCCAAACAAAAAGCACTGCCACCGTATTCTTCTTTGTTGATTTGTTGTTTATTTAATGATCTATGGCTTTAATTCCCGATTGAAAAATCCCCTTTCCCAAACTCAAAAAACCTTTATCTTTATCCCGCAAATGAAAAGCAGCGTAGAACATTTACCGGCCCACAAACAAAATGAGTTAAAGACCATTGTGGAGGCCATTACCACGGAATTTAAAAACGTGGAGATGATCATCCTTTTTGGGAGCTATGCCCGTGGCGAACAGGTGGAAGATACTTATGTAAAAGACGGAGGTATTTACGAATACCGTTCCGATTTTGATTTGCTGATTGTACTCACCCATAGCGGTAAGGAAAACAACGCTGCTTTTAAACACAAGGTAAACCAGGCCATACGCAACACCCCCATTGAAACACCGGCCCGTACCATTATACAAGGTGTTAATTCGGTGAACCAGTTAATTGATATGGGTAGCCCATTGTTTAACGATATACGTGCACAGGGCATCATGTTGTACACTACCGGGAATTTTAATTTGGGTAATCCAAGAAAATTAAAACCACAGGAGGTGTTGAAAAATGCAGAGGAAGATTTTGCGTATTGGTTCACCAGTGCAAGTACTTTTTACGAAAATTTCGAGCATAATTTGACTAAGGGAAACCAAGGTCAACACTATTACAATACAGCCGCCTTTGAACTTCATCAGGCTACTGAAAGACTTTATGCCGCTATATTGATGGTGTTTACCGGGTATAAGGCCAAGGACCACGACATCGAAAGTTTAGGAACACAGGTAAACGAACTGGACCGGCGATTTGAAGCGGTGTTCCCTATGAATACGGATGAAGAAAGCCATCATTTTTATTTGTTAAAAGCAGCCTACGTGGATGCGCGCTACGAAAAAAATTACAAGATTACCAAAGAGGAACTGCACTACTTAAGCGCAAGGGTACAATTGCTGAAAGAACTGACGGAGAAAATTTGTACCGAAAGGATTGGGATTTTGCAACAAGGGCTTAGGAAATAAGGTAGTAAAAATAATTAGACGAAAAGCTGAAATAAAAAAGGCGCACCCCCAACCAAAAGGGTGCGCCCAAAATTAGTGCCTAACCTCAGATTTAATAGCAAACGGCACCAGAACTTATAGTGCTGCTAACATAAAAACAAATGGCATTGCTGCAAAACAATTTATCCCCTACTGTAGGAATCCTATCCTGAAATTTAAAATAGAAAACCTTTGTAACCATTGGTACACAATGGATGAAAGGCTTTACAGATTTTCAGGACAGAAGTATCCGGCCACTTCATTTTGTATACGAAAGGAGGAAATACCGGGTAATTTTTTATCCCGGCTGTTGTTTTGCTTTGGGGAATCACCACTCACTGGGCCCTAATTTTTCGTTGATGTAACCCGATTTAGGAAACAAAGCAAGGGCAACCTCGTTCCAGTAAATTAAAACCCCCGCCGAATAAATAGGTGAATTAAAGGTGGTGGATAAAAAATGATTGTTCTTCAGCACGATCCTGTAACCAACATTGGCATCCACACCCATCCATTTTAATACTTTGAATTTTACATTGATCCCCGGCTCGTACAGGGCAATAAAATGTTTTTGTTCTTTAAAGGTGCTCCCTTCATAATCAAACTGGAACTGCGTATGCCCCATTCCAAACTGCATTGGTATACTGTATTGCCAGCGCTTGGATTTATAAAAAATATAATCCACATAATAACTGAAATAGGATAATTTTAAGGTTTTATCAAGCAGGGTATCCCTGTGTTTTTCTTCATCATAAAAATTAAACGAGGTTTTTACGTCTGTCTTCAGCCAGCAATAGCCGCCACCAACACTTAATTTTTTCCCAAAATTGACCCCCACTTTTAAACTTTGAACAGTAACGAGCTCATTGTTTACAAAAGACCAGCGGCCCCCGTACCTGAAATCAAAACTTTTGTGCCCGGTAAAGGCCTTGTGCAAAGTATCCATAAATTGTGCCTGTGCACAGTTGATGCCCAGTATTAATAACATGAGTATGGTGATGTATTTTTTCAAAACAGGTATTTACAAATCTAAGTATATCAAAGGCTTGTCTTTAAACTTTCTTCACTCTTTATGAAAACCGTTTTGTTGATTAGTGAATAGTTCATTTGTTCACAGGTTTATTTGTTCACAGGTTTATTCGTTCACGGGTTTATTCGTTTGTAAAGACACTTAACTATTGAACAAGTAAACGGCTAAACGAAAGAACTTTTTTAACTTTTAACTTAAAAATTTTAACTTAGTAGCCCATGTCCGTTTTTTTAGAAAACCCCATAGAATATCTGAAAGGCGTTGGTCCGCAGCGGGGCGAGCTTTTAAAAAAAGAACTACAGCTTTTTACCTTTAATGATCTGCTTTGCCTCTACCCTTTCAGGTATGTTGACCGGACAAAGTTTTATAAAGTACAAGAAATAAACGAAGAACTTCCTTATGTTCAATTGAGAGGTCATATAATCCGCAGCGAAGTGATCGGCCAGAAAATGGCCAGGCGCTTAGTCGCTTTGTTTAAAGACGATAGTGGGACAATTGAATTAGTTTGGTTCCAGGGAATAAAATGGCTGGAAGGAAAATTTAAACCCGGTATTGAATACATTGTGTTTGGCAAACCTACCGAATACAAAGGAAGGTTCAATCTTGCCCATCCCGACGTAGAAGCTGTGGGAGAAGACAACCAGAAGTTGAATTCAGCTTTACAGGCCGTATACCCAAGTACCGAGCTGTTGAAAGTACGGGGACTCGACAGCAAGGGCATTCTTAAACTCCAGCAAAGTTTAGCCCTGTTAATTCACAACAACATTCCTGAAAACATTTGCAATTCAGTTATTCAGGAATTTTTTTTGATAAGCCGGGAACAGGCCTGTAAACAAATTCATTTCCCCGAAAATGCCGAGCTGCTTAAAAAAGCCCAGTTCCGTTTAAAGTTTGAGGAATTGTTTTTTTTGCAATTAAAAATTCTTCAGCAAAAAAATACCCGCATCGAAACAACGCAGGGCATTGTATTTACCAGGGTGGGCGATTACTTCAATACCTTTTACAAAGAACACCTTCCCTTTGAATTAACCAATGCACAGAAACGTGTGATCAAAGAAATACGCAGCGATTGTGGCACGGGCAAACAAATGAACAGGCTGGTACAAGGCGATGTGGGGAGTGGTAAAACCATAGTGGCCCTGATGAGTATATTGCTGGCCATCGACAACGGTTACCAGGCCTGCCTGATGGCCCCTACCGAAATATTAGCCGTTCAGCATTTCGAAGGGATTCAACAATTGGTTGAACCCCTCGGTATTCAACTGGCTTTGCTTACAGGTTCCAGCAAAGCAAAAGAAAGAAGGTACATTCATGAGAACCTGGAGAACGGGACCTTGCAATTACTGATCGGCACTCACGCACTTATTGAAGACAATGTTAAATTCAAACAATTGGGATTTGTGGTGATTGATGAACAACACCGTTTTGGTGTTGCACAAAGGGCTAAGCTCCGCGACAAGGCACAAATACCGCCCCACATATTAATTATGACGGCCACTCCCATTCCACGGACATTGGCCATGACCCTGTATGGCGACCTTGATACTTCTGTTATTGATGAATTGCCTCCGGGCCGGAAGCCCATTAAAACCATGCATCTGGGCGACAACCAGCGTCTGCGCATGCTGGGTTTTATACGCGAACAAATTAGCCTTGGCCGCCAGGTGTACGTGGTGTACCCTTTAATTAAAGAATCGGAAAAATTAGACTTAAAAAATTTACAGGAAGGCTATGAATCCCTTGAACGGGAATTTCCAATGCCGCAGTACCAGATAAGTATTGTACATGGCAAGATGAGCGCTGATAAAAAGGATTTTGAAATGGCCCGTTTTGTTAAAGGAGAAACACAAATTATGGTTGCCACAACTGTAATTGAGGTTGGTGTAAATGTTCCCAATGCAAGCATAATGGTCATTGAAAGCGCCGAACGCTTTGGGCTTTCGCAATTGCACCAGTTGCGCGGACGGGTGGGCAGGGGCGCTGAACAATCGTTTTGTATACTCATGAGCTCCTTCAAACTCAGCCAGGAAAGCAAGCTGCGCATGGATACGATGTGCAGAACCAACGACGGTTTTGAAATAAGTGAAGTGGATTTGCAATTACGCGGCCCCGGCGATATAGAAGGGACACAGCAAAGTGGTATTCTCAACCTCCGCATTGCCGACCTGGCCAAAGACCAGCAAATATTGCAATACGCCCGCAACGCTGCTCAGAAAATTTTAAATGAAGACCCTCATTTGCAAAAAGAAGAAAACACTATTCTTTCTCAATACCTCATAAACTCAACCAAACACAGGGTAAACTGGAGCAAAGTAGCCTGAGTGGTTTAAAAAAACTGAAAACAAAGTACGTGTGCTGCTTGAATTTAAGAACCTGCCCTTGTTTTGCATTGTTTTTTTTCTCATGTTTGTATCAAATCAAACTTTAGGGGTGTTGTGCAAGTTGTGCGACTGAGAAAAACCCTCACAACCTGAACAAGGTAATGCTTGCGAAGGGAAAAGTGAAGAAGATCATGCCTCCCCTGTCTTCTATTCCTAAAGCATTCCTGATTTTATTTTTGCTATGATTACTATTCTGGTAAACAATACGCCGCTGTCTGTAAATACAAAGGCTACACTTATGGATGTGCTGAACGAACAACAGTTTACTTCACAAAAAGGAATTGCCATTGCCATTAACAACACTGTGATTGCTAAAACAAACTGGGCTCATCACCAAATCAACAACAACGATAAAATAACCATTATCAAAGCCACACAGGGAGGATAAGTGGAATAAATTCAAAATTTAAGATTCAATATTCAAAGTCTCACTACTAACATCTCAATACTATTATCTCACTACTATAATCTAACCATGAAAAAAGATAAAACTCCCGAACACACCATTATTACACGCGAACCACTACCTGCTTCACGTAAAATATATGTTCCCGGTAAAATCCACAAGATACAGGTGGCTATGCGCGAAATTGTTTTGAACGATACCGTGCATAAATTCAATGGAAACAACAAAGTCGAAAAAAATGCCCCCGTAACGGTATACGATACCAGCGGCCCCTTTACAGACCCCAACTTTAACATAGACTTAAAAAAAGGCTTACCCCGTTTACGCGAAGGATGGATTACAGAACGCGGCGATGTTGAACAGTTAAATGCCATCAGCTCCGAATACGGCAGGATGCGTATGAACGATAAAAGTTTAGACAGCCTGCGGTTTGAACACATTCAAAACCCTTTAAAAGCAAAGCCCGGAAAAAATGTAACCCAGTTGCATTATGCCAGGCAGGGCATTATTACTCCCGAAATGGAATACATTGCCATTCGCGAAAACCAGCGTATTGATGAATTAATAAAAGGATCGGCACTGGCACAACAACACGCCGGCAACAGTTTTGGTGCCAATACACCAAAAAATTTAATTACACCCGAATTTGTTCGTGATGAAATAGCCTCCGGACGTGCCATTATCCCAGCTAACATCAACCACCCCGAAAGTGAGCCCATGATTATTGGCCGTAACTTTTTAGTAAAAATAAATACCAATATTGGTAATTCGGCTGTGAGCTCCAGCATTGAAGAAGAAGTGGAAAAAGCGGTGTGGAGCTGCCGCTGGGGTGGAGACACCTTAATGGATTTGTCTACCGGAAAAAATATCCATGAAACACGCGAGTGGATCATTCGCAATTGTCCTGTACCGGTTGGTACCGTACCTATTTACCAGGCACTCGAAAAAGTGAATGGCAAAGCCGAAGACCTGAGCTGGGAAATTTTCCGCGACACTTTAATTGAACAGGCTGAACAGGGGGTAGACTATTTTACCATTCATGCCGGTGTATTGTTGCGCTACATTCCATTAACAGCCAAACGTATAACAGGTATTGTTTCCCGTGGCGGAAGTATAATGGCCAAATGGTGCCTGTCTCATCACAAGGAAAACTTTCTGTACACCCATTTTGAAGAGATTTGTGAAATTATGAAAGCCTATGATGTTTCCTTCTCACTGGGAGATGGCTTGCGTCCCGGCTCTATTGCCGACGCCAACGATGCCGCTCAGTTCGGAGAATTGGAAACCCTTGGCGAGCTTACTAAAATTGCCTGGAAACACGATGTGCAGGTAATGATTGAAGGCCCCGGACACGTGCCCATGCACCTGATAAAAGAAAACATGGAGAAACAATTACAACATTGTGATGAAGCTCCATTTTATACACTGGGCCCTTTAACTACCGACATTGCCCCGGGTTACGATCACATTACCTCAGCCATTGGTGCAGCTATGATAGGTTGGTACGGTACAGCCATGCTGTGTTACGTAACGCCTAAAGAACATTTAGGTCTGCCCAATAAAAAAGATGTAAAAGACGGAGTAATTACCTATAAAATTGCAGCGCATGCTGCCGATCTGGCCAAAGGCCATCCCGGTGCGCAATACCGCGACAATGCCTTAAGCAAAGCCCGTTTCGAATTCCGTTGGGAAGATCAGTTTAACCTCTCGCTCGACCCTGATACGGCACGCGAGTTCCACGATGAAACATTGCCTGCTGACGGGGCAAAGGTAGCCCACTTCTGTTCCATGTGCGGCCCTCATTTCTGTTCGATGAAAATTACACAGGACGTACGCGACTTTGCAGAAAAACAAGGCTTACAGGAAGAAGAAGCCCTCAATCAAGGAATGGAAGAAAAAGCAAAAGAGTTTGTAAATACAGGAGGTGAAATTTATTTGTGATTGTTGTAAAGAGTAGATGGAAGAAAACAGGGCATACAGTATTATCAGCCGGATTGAATTGCAACACACTACAATTGAATTGCGCAGCGATGATATTCTTCAGTTTTTTTATGGCGATCATGTCCACTTTACATTGGAAGAAGCCCAGGAGCTTGAAAATGCAGTAAAAGAAATGACAAAGGGAATTACTTATAAATCACTCCGCATTGCCGGAAAATATTCCAGTACCGATATTGGGGTGATGAAATATTTATCGCGTGGACAAGGTGCTTTGTATACCTTAGCGGATGCTTTTGTTATTCATTCCCTTCCTCAAAAAATTTTAGCCAACTTCTACACCAAAATTCAAAAGCCTTATGTACCTACAGCTATATATGGTACTGTTGCAGAAGCGGAGGCATGGCTGCATAAACTCAACAAACAGGAACTCGATACTATTCATCAGTTAAACCTGAAAAGAATTGTTTAATATGTCACGTATACGCCCATACACATTGAGTATTGCTGGTTTCGACCCCAGTGCCGGTGCGGGAATATTAGCCGACATAAAGACTTTTGAAATGAATAAAGTATACGGCCTGGGAGTAATTTCGGCCAATACCATTCAAAACGACGGGGAATTTAAAAGTGTAGACTGGATAGCCATAGACAAAATAATTAATCAAATTGAAATTCTTAAAAAACGCTTTACAGTTGAATACATTAAGATAGGATTAATTGAAAGTCTGGAAATACTCAATGAACTTATTGCATATCTTTCTGTTTCTTTCCCCAATTCAAAAATTAGCTGGGACCCCATTTTAAAAGCAAGCGCCGGATTTGATTTTCATACCGAAATAGACAAAAAATCCCTCGAAACAATTTGCAACAAACTGTACCTCATTACACCGAATATTCCTGAGGCCTTAACATTGGGAGCTTATAGTGCTCCTGAAGAAAACGCAAAGTACTTAGCCGGTTTCTGCAATGTTTTTTTAAAAGGCGGGCACGATGAAAATAAACCCGGAAGAGACCGCTTGTATACAAAAGACAAAAAAGAATTTTCTTTTCGTCCCGGACAAAAAAACTGTTTCCCCAAACACGGATCAGGATGCATTTTATCATCGGCCATCACAGCATACCTTGCCAGGGGTTTCAAACTTCACCGGGCCTGCCTGATGGCCAAACAATATACCAGTAAAACATTGTCGGGTAATACCGGATTATTAGCTTATCACAAACCTTAAAACAAACAAAAATGATCTCAAAATTGCATTACATTACACAGGAGGTAAAAGGTTTTACCCACGCCAGCCTGGCAGAGAAAGCCTGTAAAGGCGGGGTAGACTGGGTTCAGTTAAGAATAAAGGACAAACCTTATGAAGAATTAAAAGCACAGGCCATTGAAACCCTTTATGTATGCAGGTAGTACGGGGCCAA
>JAHEYF010000212.1 GCA_023251755.1 Bacteroidota bacterium | reverse complement strand
AATGAGCAACCCGTATTTGAAGGAGCCAAAAGTAAAATAAAGCAATACAAAAATAAGGAGCAGTGCAACCGGTACCGTAATCAGCATGCGTTGTTTGGCTTTGTTCAGGTTTTCAAAGGTACCACCGTACTCAATGTGGTAGCCGGTGGGGAGTTTAAGTTGTTGGTCCAACTTACTTTGTATTTCACTCACTATACTTTCTACATCCCTGTTGCGCACATTAAAGCCAACAATAATTCTTCTTGCTGCATTTTCATGCTGAACCTGGTTGGGGCCATTTTCAAAACGGATGTCTGCCACTTGTTCCAAAGGAACCTGGTCGCCTTTGACTGAAGTAATAAAAATGTTTTTAACATCATTCAGGGCATGCCTGTTTTTATCTGCAAGTCTTACAACGAGGTCAAATCTTTTTTCACCTTCATATACAATGCCTGCTGTTTTACCTGCAAATGATGTCTGTATTACATTGTTTACTTCTTCAACAGACAAACCGTACCTCGAAATATTGTCCCTGTTGAAATGAATTACAATTTGCGGAAGGCCTGTTATTTCTTCCGTATAAATGTCCTGCACGCCTGCTGTACCCTTAATTTTTTCGGCCACTACGGCGGCGTAGCAGGCAAGCGAATCAAGGTCTTCCCCGTATATTTTCAGCACCACATCCTGGCGGGCCCCGGTCATTAATTCATTAAATCGCATTTGTATGGGTTGTTGAAACCCGAATGTGACCCCCGGTATTTCAGCCAGTGCTTCGCTCATTTTTTCTGCTAATTCTTCCCGGTTGTTGGCGCTTACCCATTCGCTCCGGTCTTTTAATACAATAATTAAATCGCAGGATTCAATCGGCATGGGGTCAACCGGTATTTCCGAGGAACCTATTTTCCCGATCACTTTTTTTACTTCCGGAAATTTTTGCATCAACAAAGCGGCGGCCCTGCCCGAAGCTTCTTTGGTTACTTCAATGGAACTGCCCATCATGACCCTTGTTTCAACCGCAAAGTCACCTTCTTCCAGGGTAGGGATAAATTCGCCGCCCATGGTTGAAAACAGCAGCAGGCTGATCACAAATAAAACAACAGAACCGGTTATAATAATTGTTTTTTTTCTTAAAGCAAAGTTCAGCAGGGGCGCATACCGGCGCTGGAAAAAAGCAATTAATCTTTCGGAAAAAGTTAATTGCTGCACTCTTTTTTTGCTGAGCACCAATGCCGACATCATTGGAATATAGGTTAATGATAGGATAAAAGAGCCTAATAAAGCAAAGGAAACGGTTTCAGCCATGGGCCTGAACATTTTGCCTTCAATACCTGTTAATGCCAGTATGGGAAGGTAGACAATCAAAATAATGATTTCGCCAAATGCGGCAGAGTTGCGGATGTTACTGGCCGACTGAAACACTTCCCGGTTCATTTCTTCGGTGCTTAATGCTTTGTTGTTTTGTTTTATCCGTGCAGATAAATGATGCAGGGTGGCTTCTACAATAATTACAGCCCCGTCTACAATCAAACCAAAGTCGATGGCCCCAAGGCTCATGAGGTTGCCCGATACACCAAACAAATACATCATGAGTACGGCAAACAACATGGCTAAGGGAATGACAGAAGCCACCAGCAAACCCGCCCTTAAATTACCCAATAAAAGCACCAGTACAAAAATAACAATCAGCGCACCTTCCAGCAGGTTTTTGCTGACTGTTCCTATAGCATTGTCTACAAGTTTTGTCCGGTCGAGGTAAGGCTCAATCAGTATTCCTTCGGGCAGACTTTTTTCAATCTGTTTTATTTTGCGCTTCACATTCGCAATTACTTTCGATGAGTTTTCTCCTTTTAACATTAACACAATCGCCCCGGCCACTTCCCCCTCTGCATTGTAAGTCATTGCCCCGTAACGAATGGCATGGCCCAATTGTACGCGGCCAATGTTTTTTATGAGTACTGGTATTCCGTTTTCTGTTTGCCGGAGAACAATTTTTTCAATGTCTTCTATACTCTTAACTAAGCCCTCGCTGCGGATAAAATAAGTATTGTCGTTTTTTTCAATGTAAGCCCCACCGGCATTTTGGTTGTTTTTTTCAAGGGCAGTAAATACTTCGTTAATACTGATGTTCATGCTTCTTAACCTGTCTGGGTCGATGCTCACTTCGTATTGTTTTAAATAACCACCAAAACTGCTGACATCCGCTACGCCTTCCGTTCCGATTAATTGCCGGCGGATGACCCAGTCCTGAATGGAACGTAAATCACTTGCGCTGTACATTTTTGCATAGCCTGTTTTGGGTTTTACCACGTATTGGTAAATTTCTCCCAGGCCGGTGGTAACAGGTGCAAGTTCAGGCACACCAAAGGAAACGGGAATTGCTTTTTCGGCTTGTTTTAAGCGTTCACTCACCTGTTGCCGGGCCCAATACACATCTGTATTGTCGTGAAATACAACCGTAACCACCGACAGGCCAAAACGCGAAACCGAACGTATTTCTTCCTTGCCGGGAATGCTGGCTAAGCTTTGTTCTATAGGAAAAGTAATGAGCCGTTCAACTTCCTGCACAGCCAGGTTAGGGCTCACCGTAATAACCTGCACCTGGTTGTTGGTGATGTCGGGTACGGCGTCAATCGGTATTTTGGTAAAGGCGTAAGCGCCCGCAAAAATAAGCGCCAGTACAAACAAACCCACAATGAGTTTATTCTTAACAGAAAAACTGATAAGCGTTGAGAGCATAGAAATGAGTTCAAAATTTAAAATTCAAAGAGAGGTGTCGGTTCCATTAAAGATCCCTTGGGTTACAAGTTTATTCGTTCATTAGTTGCATGAACTGTTAAACGGGTAAACAAAAAAACAATAGA